>JBBIOQ010000096.1:0-16664 GCA_037443285.1 Sphingobacteriales bacterium
TGTATGGGTTGGCACCGCCATACACACCGCAATCTGTTCCACCCAGTCCGGCGCCCTTTGCAGGGCTGCTGCCAGTGAGGTGATAATTTTGAAGATAACTGAATGAATTACCACTCTGGTTCACAAATAAATCTGTTACACTAAACTTGTTGCCCGAAGAAAAAAACGGTCCGAGTGGGTCACCTTCCAGGAATACATTGTTGTAAAAAGCAGTACCCGAGCAATCACTGTAACTGATAAAAATATTGTTTTTAAAACGGGAAGCCCTAAGGTTGTAAACGAAATTGCCGGTGTGCCTTAAGAATACATTATTTCTTAATGTAATCTGCCCATCGCCATACATGACAGAACCTTCCACAATGTTCGATTCCACTACCACGTTCTTTGCACCGGCAAAGAGTATCGCATCCCGCACTACGTTATCCTTGATGAAAACATTATTGGCTCCCCTGAAGGTTGTTCCATCCTCTGAAAGATGAATGGAATTGAAACTACAGCGGCTTACGAGGATATCGGTAGCAGCAGCAGTTGTAGGGTCAACTCCCCAGAAAATATTCCCGGTAATATATACTCCCTGCAACATACAACCCGATGAAGGGGTCCAGAAATGCACATTGCCTGTAATTATAGTTTGGCCTGTAGCCTGTGTGCTGTCTGGATAATGCCCGGCGCCAATGATGTTCAGTTTCTTCTTCACCATAAAACCAGCCGTTGCGCTGATGTTGGCTGCAGGCAGGTACAGGTAATCGCCATCCTGTGCATACTTCATGGCGCTGTCAATGTGCGTATAGGTTCGGGTGCCGGATGCGCCATCAAGCGTAAATATATTTTGAGAGCCAGCGTACTTCGAAATGCATGCCACGCAGAACAGTGTAAAAAGCAGTTTCATGTATTGTGGAATTTGCAGTTGTTCGGTCGAAGAAACCAAGCATTGCTTTCCCAAAAATTCATGAGAAGAACCAATGACCAATATGCTTTAAGACATTCTGGATTGTGAAAAAGCCCACAGGCCTTTTGTGCAAAAAGCACAATACACTATTGCATTGGATTAGTCTTTGTGATAATGCGAGGCATCACCTGATTCAAGCTTATATAGTTTATTAAAAATAAAAAGCAAAAAAAAAGTACTGCATGACGTATGTCATGTTGTTGCGTCATCTTTTCACCTTATTATCCATCAAAGCAAGAATTGCCTCCAACAAAGGTTTTGCAACCCAATTCTCACCAGCCTGAGGTGCAACTAAATCCGGAAACCTACTAAGGGGGTTCAACTTTTTATTGTTTTATTTGAAACATGAAAACAACATCCTTGTTTCTGGTGGCCCTGTTCATGCTTTGCTTTGCCAGCTATTCTCAGAATTCCTCATTGAAGCAGGCATTATCAAACAGCGACACACTGGCCGCACTGCAACTTTTCAAGTCAGGTGTCAATCCTAACCAATTAGACGGCGATGCATCATTACTCATCACCTATTGCCGGTATGCCGAAGCAGATCCTATGGCTTTTTTCCTGCTGCGCCATGGAGCAAAGCCCGATACCTTGCGTTCTCCTTCAGGCCGTACCGCCCTGCATGTTGCAGCCGCATACTATGCCTGCGAATCGCTTTGTGACGCTTTGCTCAGCGCAGGCGCTTACGTGAATGCACTTACCAATGACGGTGCCACGCCCCTGATGTTGGCGGCACTCAGTGCCAAGCTCCGGCTGGTAAACTTCCTGCTGCAGCACGGCGCCAATCCAAAACTGAAGGACAAAAAGGGACAAACTGCTTATGATTATGCATTGAAAGCCGACCCGCTGACTGACCTTCCTGAATTCAAACAAAAAATGCAGGAGTCATGCGGATGGGACAAAGCAGCTACCGTTGCCCGGTTGAAAGAACTGATGCATTGATTGAAGATTGCTTAACACCAGGACATTCATTGAACAAATGCTACTCCATTTGCGTTACCCATCAAAACAATAAACATGGCACTGAAACCAGGCAGCAAGGCTCCAGCCTTCAGCGGTATTGACCAGGATGGAAATTCCATTGCGTTGAAAGATTTTAAAGGAAAAAGAATTGTTCTTTATTTCTACCCCAAAGATGATACGCCGGGATGCACTGCACAGGCATGTAACCTGCGCGACAACCATTCAATTTTATTGAAGGAAGGATTTGTGGTGATTGGCGTAAGCGCAGACAGTGTAAAGAGCCACAAGAAATTTGAAGAAAAATTCAAACTACCTTTTTCACTCATTGCCGATGAGGACAAAAAGATTGTGGAAGCATATGGCGTTTGGGGCGAAAAGAAATTTATGGGCCGCACTTATGATGGCATACACCGCACCACTTTCCTGATTGACGAGCAGGGAAAAATCAAATCAATCATTTCCAAACCTGATACCAAAAATCATGCGCAGGAAGTGATGGAGGCCTGGCAAAACGGATAGCTGAACTGATTTGCCTCGGGAACAGGCGGCGGTTATTCCCGCTTCGGGCATTCAAATTGCTATTCCATCAATTCCAACTTCAGGTTTGGGCCAATGAACGATTAAGTTTATTAAAACAACAAAATGAAAAAAACAGGTTTTGTCCTTATCGTTTTTCTGGCCTTGATTCAACTTGCAACAGTCAGCGGATGTTCTAAATCAGGTAGCACTGGTGGCGGAGGTGGAGGCGGCATTGTATACACACCAGATTGCAGTGGCGCAAGTCCTGGATTTGCAGCCAATGTAATGCCGCTCATCCAAAGCAAATGCGCTACCGCTGCGGAATGTCATTCATCCGGCTCAACCAACTCCGGCGGTCCTTTCACCAATCATGCACAGGTTAGCGCAAGAGCATCCAACATTAAATCGCAGGTGGTGGCGGGCACTATGCCGAAAACAGGCTCACTTACAAATGCAGAGAAGAATGCAATTGTGTGCTGGATAAACAACGGTGCTTTGAACAATTGAGCTGTTACCGGGATGAAATCAATACTTTATTTATAGTCGCGAAATCAAAACATGTGAAATGGCATTAGCAATGCCCGAACAGGTACGTATTCGTGAAAACTCTTGGATGGCCAGAGCTGCATCCTGCTATATGAGCAGCCATCAACTGGCCATTGTTATTGGCAATACAATTCACCTGTGGGGAACAACGAAGGAAAATTTCAGCAACGATAAAAAATGGCTGAAGCATGAATTGAAACACGTGGAGCAGTTTGAGAATTTCGGGCTGCTGCGATTTGCAGTAATGTACCTGTTTGAATGGCTGAAGCACGGCTATCACAAAAACCGATTTGAAGTAGAAGCCCGCCAGGCAGAAGAAACGGACTAGAGTACTGGAGGTGGCAGAATCCATTCCACTTCGCCAAACCTGAAGTGGTACTCTCCATGTTGGCCTGCCACTAAATGACCCTGTTCATCCACTCTTTTAATCTCATAAGCCGCCGTGGCTGCTCCTATCTTCAGCCGGTGCACATGGCCCACGCCAAACAAGGCCCGGTTGTAATCGGCCAGAATGTTTTTCCAGCCGCCATCGGCGAGTTGGCTAAAGCGATGGTCGAGCATATTGCAAAGGTCTTTTGCAATTGCCTCAACATCGTAATCCTGGCCGGCAACTATTTTGAGCGAAGTAGGGTTGGAAAGTTCTGATGGAAACACAGTTGCGTTAATATTTATTCCGATGCCAATGACCGCCCAGGTCCATTGGTTGGCCTGGAAAACATTTTCAATGAGTATGCCACCTGCCTTTCTGTCACCCCGGTATAGGTCGTTGGGCCACTTGATGCTCCAACCGGGCGAAGAATGCTTTGTTAAAAAATCATGTACTGCGCAAGCCACAGTCGCACTCAGCCTGAAAGCTTGGCTGGTAGTGAGTTGCAGCGGATTTATCACTACAGTCATTTGCAGGTTTTCACCTGGTGCCGACCACCATTTACGCCCACGCTGGCCCTTGCCTTTGGTTTGCTCAAGTGCATAAAATGCCTCCCCATGAACAGCCAATCCTTCACGTATCCTGTTCATGGCATACAAGTTGGTGCTATCTATGCTGGCGAAAACCTTGAAAGAATGGCCTATGGGTGGTAATAACATGCCTGCCGAATGGCTATTTTTGAACGAAATTAGCAGAACACAATCAACATAACCTGCGATATTGCAGAACTAAACAACCAACCATCAGCATAACAGTTTTCTATTGAGTCAGTTACCAAATATGCAAATTCAAGCCCGCTCCACAGCGCGCCTTACACGACAGTCCAAATTGTTCAAAAGCATTATCAAGGGTATTCATGATAAAAAGGGCGAAAACGTAGTATCACTCGACCTTAGAAAAGTGCATGAAGCTGTGGCTGATTTTTTTATCATTTGCCAGGCCAGCAATCCAAACCAGGTAAAAGCAATTGCCGACAGTGTGCAGGAAAAGGTGAAAACAGAAACAGGCGAAATTCCTTACAAATACGAAGGCTTTCACCATGCAAAATGGGTTTTGATTGATTATGTAAATGTTTTAGTGCATGTTATGCAACCCGAGCCAAGGGCTTTTTACCAGTTGGAAGAAATGTGGAGCGATGCACCATTGATGGAACACAAGCCCTGAATAAGGCACACCAGGAATTAGAGTAAAACACACACAGGAACGTCTGATAGTATTAAACAATTTGACCCCGGCACCATTATTAAAAGTTGAGAGCACCGATTTATGTTACCCGAAGAAAGACAACAGAAAAATAACCCCAACCGCCCGCCATTTCAGCGCAACGATGACAACGAAGAAAAACCCGGAAGGCGTGGTCCGAGGTTCAGCATCTACTGGATCTACGCAGCCATTGCCATTATCCTGCTGGGTGCACAGTATTTCAATAGCGGCAGCGATGCCATCAAGACTGACAAGAAATCATTTCTTGAACAGATGTACAAGACGGGCGACGTGGACCATATCCTGGAACTGCGCAACAAATTGCTGGTTCGCGTTTACATCAAGCCCGACAGCCTGAAAAAAGCCTACTACGCAACCAAATTCAAGGATGCATTTTCAAAAGGCAACAACACGGCCGGTCCGCATTTTGAATTCAAAGTGACCGACTGGACAAGTTGGAATACGGAGCTCACTAAGTTTCAGCAGGACAATAACTTGGCTACACTAACTGCTTTGGCAGATGATGAAGCTGAATGGGTAGGTCCCTTCCTCAATACACTGTTGACGATTGGATTGTTCGTTCTCTTTTTTGTGCTCATGATGCGCAAAATGGGCGGTGGCGGTGGCTCTGGTGGTCCCGGCGGCATTTTCAATATTGGAAAGAGCCGTGCTCAACTGTTTGACAAGGACATGAAAGTGAATGTAACATTTGCCGACGTGGCCGGACTCGATGAAGCCAAAGTGGAGGTGATGGAAATTGTAGATTTCCTTAAGAACCCGAAAAAATATACAGCGCTGGGTGGTAAAATTCCCAAAGGTGCTTTACTCGTTGGCCCTCCCGGCACCGGTAAAACATTGCTGGCAAAAGCCATGGCCGGCGAAGCCAAGGTTCCATTTTTCAGCCTGAGCGGATCCGATTTCGTTGAAATGTTTGTGGGTGTAGGCGCCAGCCGTGTTCGCGACCTGTTCAAGCAGGCCCGCGAAAAAGCCCCTTGTATCATTTTCATTGATGAAATTGACGCCATTGGCCGTGCTCGTGGCCGCAACGCTATCATGAGCAACGACGAAAGGGAAAACACCCTGAACCAATTGCTGGTAGAAATGGATGGCTTTGGTGGCGATACCGGCATCATTATTTTGGCTGCTACCAACCGCCCCGATGTCCTGGACTCAGCCCTGCTGCGCCCCGGCCGCTTCGACCGCCAAATCTCCATTGACCGCCCCGATGTAGTGGGCCGCGAACAGATATTCAAAGTGCACCTGAAACCCATTAAGGTTTCTCAGAAACTCGATATACACAAACTTGCGGAACAGACTCCGGGATTTGCCGGCGCTGATATTGCCAATGTATGTAATGAAGCTGCCTTGATTGCAGCCCGCAAAGGCAAAGAGGCGGTGGACATGAGCGATTTCCAGGATGCTATCGACCGGATTATCGGTGGACTTGAAAAGAAAAACAAACTCATTAGCCCCGAAGAAAAAGAAATCATTGCCTACCACGAAGCTGGCCACGCCATTTGCGGATGGTATCTCGAACATGCTTACCCGCTGTTGAAAGTAACCATTGTGCCACGCGGCACTGCTGCACTTGGCTATGCGCAATACACTCCCAAGGAGCAATACCTGTACAATATTGACCAGCTGACTGACCAGATTTGCATGACCCTCGGCGGCAGGGCTTCGGAAGAAATTTTCTTCGGAAAAATATCGACCGGTGCCAGCAACGACCTGCAGCAGATTACCCGCACGGCTTATGGTATGGTAACAGTTTATGGCATGAACGACAAAGTGGGCAACGTGAGCTACTACGACCCCAATGCCGACCAAACATTCACAAAGCCATACAGTGAAGAGACTGGCAAGATGATTGACGAAGAGGTACGAAACCTGATTAGCCAGGCTTACCAACGCACCCTGGCACTGCTTAACGAAAAGAAAGAGCAGGTGGAAAAACTCGCCAAGGCATTACTCGAGAAAGAGGTATTGTTCCAGAGTGATGTGGAGGAATTGATTGGCAAACGCCCATTTGAATTGAAGAGCCCGGTCCATATTGCTGATGAAGAGCCGGAAGTGACAACCACACCTGCTCTTGAAACGCCTGTGCAGGAACAACCGGAGCCTTCTGGCGAGTCTGCTGCAAAACCGGAGCCTTCTTCTGATGAAACAACGGGCCCCAATGTGGAGCATGCCGATGTTTTGTCCAAGCCTCAAACCTGACTAATTTCGCTGCATGTCAGATCAAGCAAAAGCAAATATTCTCCATAAAATCAAACAGGCACTGCAAAAACCAGTGCCTGTTCCTTTTCCGGTCTCCGGCGAGGAGCAAGCATTGTACGAACCAGCCTCCGATGACCTTGCCATTGTGTTTGCCCAGCAGTTTTCATTGTTGCAGGGACAGTTTGCCTACTGCATGTCGGGGGCAGAAATGATGCAGCAATTGAAGCATTTGCAAACAGCCAGAGGCATCAGCAAATGGTATAGCACAGATGAAGCCATAAAAAATCTGCTTATGAAAAATGGGTGGCAGCAGCCTTGGCACAACAACCTTGCCGACTGTCATGCCAGCATTACCAGTTGCGAAGTGCTGGTGGCCCGAACAGGTTCCATGGTGCTGAGCAGTACTGCTTCCGGCGGACGCACTACCAGTGTATATGCACCTATTCACATTTGCATTGCCACCACGCAACAATTAGTGTATGACCTGCAGGATGCATTCGATTTTCTTGAAAAAAAATATGGCAGCAACCTGCCATCCCAAATTTCATTTGCCAGCGGGCCAAGCCGTACCGCGGATATTGAAAAAACACTGGTAACCGGTGTGCATGGCCCTAAAGAAGTATTCTGCTTTTTATTGGAAAATCAATAGGTAGTGTAATGCTGCTTTTTGACCTTTACAAGCCAACACGTTTATCATGAACAACAACTCCTGCCATCGTTTATTTGTGTACGGCTCGCTGCGCCGCGATTTCAATAGCCCTGCTTATGAATATGTGAGCCAGTATTTCAACCTCATTGACCACGCCAAAACCAAAGGATTGCTGTTCGACACAGGAGAGTTTCCAGCTGCCATTCCTACTGATGACGAATTGTTTATTCAAGGAGAGTTGTATGAAATAAAAATTGCCGATGAGTTTGCATGGGCCATTGCGCAGCTTGATGACTATGAAGGTATCAATGGTTCGTTTGACGAACCTTCGATGTACCGCCGCGCTATGGCAAAAATCATTTTACCAAACGGCGATGAAACCGAAGCCTGGGTTTTTTGGTACACCGGTGCAGTAGAAGGAAAGCCTCGCATCATTTCTGGCGATTTGGTGGAATTTATCCAGTCTCAGAAATAAAAACAGAATTTCATACAAATGCCAGAACGAAACGCTTCGATCAAGTGCATCGGGCTAAGGCCTAATTTTGCCACATGCAGTTGCCACCAGGCCAAAAAATCTATTTCCTGTCCGACTTTCATTTAGGCGCTCCCAACTACGAGGCAAGCCGAAAGCGTGAAGACAAACTTGTACGCTTCCTTGAGAATTGCAGAAAGGATGCTGCTGCCATTTTTTTGGTGGGAGATATTTTTGATTTCTGGTATGAATACCTGAATGTGGTTCCCAAAGGATATGTTCGCCTTTTTGGCAAATTGGCCGAACTAACAGATGCTGGTATTGCCCTTCATTTGTTTGTAGGCAATCACGACATGTGGATGAAAACGTATTTCCAGAAAGAGATGAATATTCCGGTTTATTTCAACGAACAGGAATTTGAATTCAACAAGCAGAAGTTTTTCATTGCGCACGGAGATGGCCTGGGTCCTGGCGACAAATCGTACAAACTACTCAAGAAAGTTTTTCGCAACCCGGTGTGCCAGTGGTTGTTTGGTATGCTGCCGCCTGTAATTGGTATTGGCCTAGCCAATTTTTTCAGCCGCAAAAGCCGAGAATCTGTTGCCGATACAGAAAAGAAATTCCTGGGTGAAGACAAAGAAGCGCTGATGATATACAGTCGAGAAGTTTTACAGCGAAAGCATTTCGACTACTTAGTTTTCGGACATCGCCATGTGCCTGGAGTGCATGCCCTCAGTGACAAAAGCACCTACGTAAATCTTGGCGATTGGGTGATTCATTTTACCTATGGCGAATTTGACGGCGCAAATTTTGAATTGAAAAAATGGGTGGAATGATGGGACGCCTTATTCAATTCATGTTCATCATTATGCTGGCTGCCATTGCAGTCAATGGCAACTGCCAGGACTCACTACCTGTTCCTATAAAAACATGGAGTGGCATTGTTGAAGATTTTGAAGTGGATAATCTTGGCAATCTATTTGTGATTGACCAAAACCAGCAACTTAAAAAATTTGGTGCTGCTTACGATTCTGTTGGACTGTACAACAATGTTCGCCGCTATGGCAACCTGTATGCCATGGATGTTTCCAACCCATTGAAAGTGCTGCTATGGTACAAAGAGTTTTCCATCATCGTCATCCTCGACAGGCTGCTTGGAATACGCAGCACTATTGATTTGAACAAGGCAGGCATTGTGCAGTGCAATGCTGTAGCACAGAGCTACGACAACAACATCTGGATATACGACGACCTCGCTGCCAGGGTGATCAAGATGGACGAATCGGGCAACCAATTGCTCGAATCAGCTGACTTCAGGGTGGTGTTCGATGATCCCCCGCATCCATACATACTCGAAGACCACAACAAGCAGTTGTATGCTTATGACAGCAGTCGCGGCCTCGTCATACTTGATTATTTTGGTGCCTATCAAAAACTATTGTCTTACAAGCATTGGCGCAATGTGCAGGCTATTGGAAAGAACATTGTAGCCACAGATGAAAAAGGATTGGTTGTATTGCAACCTGATGGCATCAATACAACGACCTACCCCTTGTCGCCAACACTGTTGCAGGTAAAAAAAATAAGACTTCAAGGCAGCAGGCTTTTTGTTTTGAGTGCGGAAGGTGCTTTGCGCATTTACCCATACCCGGCCAAACAGTAAATTCAACAATCAATGGACAACTATCTCGATAAGGTCTTTCTCGACAATACACTTCGCAGCTATCTCATATCGGCAGCCATTATTGCCGGCGTATATATTACCAGGAAGCTATTATCCAGCGCTACCACCTGGCTGTTGGCAAAACTTGTTGCTGACAAGAAGAGACCCTGGGACTTAAAGAAATTCCGTGAATTAGTAATTGCGCCCATTGCATTGTTTCTAACAGTGCTTGCGGTCATTATAGCTTTCGATAGATTGAAGATGCCCGCTGTTTTAAACTTCACTATTTACAAAGCCAGTTTTCACGACATTATTGAATCCATTGCACGTGGCATACTAATTGGAAGTTTTGTATGGTTGTGCAATCGGACCATTATTTTCATTTCCGGTTTTTTGCAGCAGCGTGCATCGCTCACAGCCGATCGTACAGACGATCAGCTGGTGATTTTTTTTCGCGATTTCCTGAAAGTGATAGTGTGGATTATTGGCACGCTGCTCATCCTGAAATACTCTTTTGGCTTCGACCTTAGCAATGTACTTACCGGTCTTAGCATAATTGGTGCCGCTGTAGCTTTAGCCTTTAGAGAAAGTATCGAAAACCTCATCGCCTCCTTTGTTATCTTTTTCGACAAGCCTTTTACTATTGGCGATTTGGTAAAAGTTGAATCTGTACAGGGCACAGTTGAAAAAATTGGTCTTCGCAGCACACGCATCCGCACCACCGAAAAAACATTTGTAACTGTGCCGAATAAGAAAATGGTTGACAGCATTCTTGACAACCAAACCCTACGCACTCAGCGCAATGTTGTTACTAAAATTGAAGTTGCCCTAAACGCAAACCTGGAAGAACTGGCGAAATGCATCAGTGCTATTGAGGCATTATTCAATGCGCCTGAAATTGTCGACTTCAATGCCTACTTGTCCGATACAGGCCAACATGCACATATTATTTATGTAGAGTATTTTGTAACTATAGACATCGACATCAAAGCGTTTCTGAAACTTCGCGAAAACATCAACCTGGCAATAATTGATACGATAAAAAAACACCGGCTTGAACTTGCCGGTGAAAATGTAGATGTGGTTGTACGCAGGTGAACTTCGCATTTTTAAAGTCCTTTCAACAGGTCTGCAAGTTCCTGGTCGGGAAGACCGGTGCTGCCATATTCCTCAATTCTTCCAAACTCTTTGCCTCCTTTCATAATTATCATGGTTGGCACAAGATGCACATTGAAAACATCGTGCAGGTTGGCAATAGTTTTCTTATCGCGATCAGTTGCAATGATGGTAATGCAGCTATCGGGAAAGAATGCAGCCTGCATGCAGGAAATGTATTTAGGGATTACCTGTTGTGAATCGTGGCACCAGGTGCCCGTAAAAAGCACCATTTGAAACTGTCCCCTTTTTTCTGACAGCATTTTTACAAGGTCTGCATTATTGCGGTAATACTTCAGGTTCTCCTTGTACCATGCAAAGCTTGTATCCTGTGTGATGTCACTTACGGAAATAATACCCAACAAAAATTTCTTTTCCTTTTCATCGGGCACATCGGAATATAGTTTGTTCGTTGTTACCTGCTGTGCCTTACAACCTGCAATGGTTGCAAACACGATGGCAAACATGAACAGCGATGCATGGATGGATTTCATAAGTGAGCCTTTAGTTCATTCAGGAATGCCTGCACTTTTTCAAGCCGTTGAACTAGTCCAAAAGTGTCAATGGCTTTGTTATTATTACGCAGGTATTCCCTTGCGCCATCCAGTGTAAACTTGCGCACTTTTATCAGGTGGTAAATGATTTGAAGATTCTTGATATCGGCCGGCCTGAAATACCTGTCGCCTTTTTTATTTTTCCTTGGCTGCAGGATATCGAATTCGTTTTCCCAATAACGCAGCATGGAATGTGTGATATCAAACATTGCTGCAGTTTCGCCCATGCTGTAGTACTGGCGTTTAAACAAAATTTCATCGGGCGGAATGTTCAGTTGTGAAGGCACTTCAAGGTCGGCTGCCGGCTGCTGTTCTTCAATGACTGTAGCCTCCTGTTCAGCTTCTTCAGAATCCTGTATTGGCGCCTCAGCAGTATTCGATTCTGCAAAAACATTTTCTATTTCTTCAGCAACAGGTTCATGATTTTCTTGACCTGTGGCCGAGGAATCAAAATGGTCAGGAGTTTCGTGAACAGCCAACAATTTTTCCTCAACCGGCTCACTTGTGCTGTCGTTTGAAACTGCATCAACATTTTCTGCCAATAACTCCTCATTTCTGACAACAGTTTCAGCAACTGCAGGTTCTGGTGCCACCGAAGGTTGAAAAGATTCTAGTTCCTGCTTGACGGGAGCAGTTGTTGCAGGTTCCTCTTCCACCCTTATCTTTTTTGGTGGCTTGGGCGCACCACCAAACAAATCCAATTGTTGCGGAATCATAGCTGCAAGATCATCGTTCAAGGGCCAAATCAAAAATTAAATTATTCACGTTGCATATGGTCCATCTTCATCTGATGAGAAGTGATAAGCCAACAAAACGACGAATGGCTTCCTCGAAAGAAAAATTGCAAGCCATTGCAGGGTTGCATTGAAGAATCATCATAGCAAATGCATGAAATAAAAAACCCCGGCTAATGATTGCCGGGGAGGAAAGTTGCTGTAGGGGGAGTACACTCACCTTTTGTTATCGATTGATATTAAATGAAGAAAATGAATCCTACAATATTGTATATCAATATATAATGATTTCTCATTGATATCCAAAATAACAAAACATACCACTTTTAGTGAAACTTTTAGTGAAACCCTTATCTTTACTACAAATCAAATAAAATGCCCCGGAAGCCAGTTGTGCATTTCCGACTCAAACCTTCAGACCAATCTGGCCTTTCACTAATTTATTTACAATTCATCTATCAAGGTCGAAGACTACACTATTCGTTTGGCCAGTCTATAAAAACGACAGATTGGAACGAAAAAAAGCAGCGAGTAAAGAATAAGCAAACTACAACCGCGGATGGCAAATTTGCTCTCAACGATTTACTTGAAAACCTGGAGAAGCTTTGTTACAAAACCTATTCCGAATCCCTTGCCAATGGCATACCTCAGCCAAGTATTCTGCGGGAAGCTTTGCAAGGCTTTTTTGACAAAAACCACCAGCCAAGCAAAGCTCCTGATAAGCCAACTTTGTTTTCCCTGATAGAAAGGTTTGTAAACGGAGAAATCAAGTTTAGGGGTAGGGATAAGAGCACGGGTAGTCTCAAAAACTATCAGGCAGTATCCAAGCACCTTAAGGACTATTCAGTATTCAGCAAGTCAAAGGTTGACTTTGAATCAATAAATCTTGAGTTTTTCTATTCATATGTATCCTACTTAAAGAAGGTGAAAAAGCTGGCTGCAAATACTATAGCAAAAGATATTGCCATTATAAAAGTTTTCATGGGAGAAGCGGTTGACCTTGGATATACTGACAACATGCTATTCCGCCATAAAAAATTCACTTATTTAGAGGAAGAAACAGAGCATGTTTATCTTACAGAGCAAGAACTAGATCAACTTTATCAAGTCAAAATAGCAAACAAGAGGCTCGAACAGGTGAGAGACCTCTTCGTGTTTGGAGCTTGGGTAGGTTTGAGATATTCAGACTTCAGCAATATCAAACCAGAAAACATTGTGAAAATAGATGATGATTACTTCATTAAGTTGGTTACTCAAAAAACGAAAGAGTTAGTAATTATTCCATGCAATCCGGTTGTCATTCAGATATTCGAAAAATATCAGCATAATGGTAATATGCTTCCCAGAACAATCAGTAATCAGAAATTCAACGAATACATCAAAGAAGTCTGCGAACTGGCTGAACTAAATGAAATTGGAAGGTTAAGTTCAAAAACCAAGGAAAAACTTTACAGCCTTGTTTCAAGCCATACGGCGAGGAGATCGTTCGCAACCAACTTCTATCTCCAAGGTTTTCCAACAATTGACCTTATGAAAATAACTGGGCATAAAACTGAACGGTCTTTCCTAAAATATATTAAGGTAACTAAATTAGGTTCAGCCAAAAGGCTAAACGAGCACATTAAACAAATCTGGAAAAACAAAATAATAGAACATGAGTTCAACATACATTGACTACCATATTGAAATTGCGTCGCTAAGGGAATATTTCAACGAACTAATTGCATCTAATAAAACTATCCCAATTGACGGCACAAATTTTTTTGATACTCTGAAGAAGGCCACAATTTCTTCAGATATAAAACCCTTTTTGACAAAAGCACAAGGTGAAAAGCAAACCGGATACTATCAGAAATATGTACAACTTGAAATGGAAGAGGTGTCAAAATTAATTCCTGACTTCTTTTCACACGAGGGTGACTTTTATGACCTTGACCGAAGATTAAATATATGTAGGGAGGATATTGAGGAAGCCACTTTCATGAAACTCTTTGCTGTCAAAATGCTGGAACTTAACAATGCCGGCATTGAATTGAAAGGATTTTTCAATTTTCAGTTATTTGACAACTTTCATGGCAACAAGGAATATTATGCTAGCTTTTTACAGCGATTGCTATCAAAAGACGGCAATTCTCATCTTTTTACCGAAGTTATTGAAGACCTCAAACGATGGCTAAATGAGCAAGGGTTTGATGATACTCATTCTGAAATAGATACAATAGCTGCCTATATAGAAACCAAGAGTTCATCAACCGAAACCGCTGTAGAGGAGAATGAAGAATCGAGACACGCCAAATGGCAGACATTTTTAGAAGGAAAGAAAAACTTTAAGATCCAGGGCCGCTTCAGCGATGAAGAAATAAGAAAATACTTTTCGTTCCTATTTGAAGAAAAATCAGCCAATAAAAACCCATTCTTGAAGGAAGAGCAAGTAAATAAAATCTTTTCAAACGGCCTTTTCATTCCGAATGATCTGCCACAGGAAAAATTCACTCTAAATTGTGACCCAAAGTTCCCATTAAAAATTATACAATTTGCTATTCACCAATTCTACTTACACAATAGCATATCTCAAAAAGACAAAAAAGACTACCTGATTTTTTTTGGATGCTATATTCAGGCGTTTCAAGATGCTATCGCATCTGCGAAGAAACTAGATTCTCTTGCTCGCAACATGAGTGGTGAAAAAAGCAATCGTTGTCGAATAAATTGGAATAAATATTTACCCGAAAGATGCAGGAACTGAGATTGTCTGAACCAACTAAGAATTAGGCAGAATTATTTCCTTCCATATTAAACGAGGCCACGTACAATTGTACGTGGCCTCGTTTAATATGGAAAAAGGCTCGTCTAAATCGTATACGATTTAGTTGATTATCAGTCCTTTATGGAACTAATTGAGGAGACTGGAGGCTAACTTTGATTTCAAATTTCTTAGTTATGGATTTTTCTAAAATCAGGTATTGTGGGTATTGTGGTAAAATGATACCAGTTACAAAAAATGGCAATACCAAGTATTGTAGAACTGAATGCTACAAACAAAACAAGGCTAAACATGCAAGCGCATTTTCCAGGCAAAAAGCATTTAATGCTGGACTAATACGAAATGATGACAAAGCGGATTTACTATTCTCAGTTTTCGGTGAAAACTGCTATATATCCGCCAGATTGCTCATTAATCAAGAATTCGACTGGAATATCCATACAGGTGAAACGATGATCAACAACAACATTGCAAAAAAACTTATCCGGTATGCATATACCTTATTTAAAAATCAAACTGTTATTATATGGAAACTCTAGATTCACTGCTCTCCAAAAGAAATGGCTATCCGGACGCTTTAAGAAATGCTCAGGAACTTGTAACTACAATGCCAGCAAAATCATCTTCATTGGGGATTGAGACAATTTATTCTTTTTTATCAACCGTTTTTTGGATAGTCGGGTCTGCATTATTAATTGCGGCCTTTCTCCGTGAAAACCATACTGTGAGTCTTCATCCAGCGATTGAAGAAAAGACATCGAAATCATGAATGGCTCACAGATTATACTGCATGCATTTTCTCCAGATCAGCTGGTCGACCTGTTTCGGCCAATGATGGAGGATTTGGTGCGAAATCTGCTTTCTGAAAAAGAAGAAAAGCTTTTATCACCAGCTGAAGCCTGCAAACTATTTAAGCCGGCAATTTCAAAGACCACCCTGGCTTCCTGGACGAAACAGGGACTGATTAATGAGCATCGTATTGGTGGTAGAGTATATTATCGACAATCAGAGATTATTGAGAAGAGCAAGACATTGAATAAGTATCGAAACAAATACTAATCAAGCAATAAAAGGTCTGGCGCACAACTGTAATTGCTGCCACAAGTAAAACGGAAGCAGCCTAATTAATATATCAGGGCACACTTACCTTCAAAGGCTGTCTCAGTGCGGCAGGATGCTTTCCATAAAGTGTGTCAAATGAAAAATGATTAGTTAAAGTTAATCTAGTTGCGGGATGATATTTTCCATGAGATTTCTTGCTGTTTAGTGAAGTTGCGGAAAATATCATCCCGCAATGAGAAGCCGCCGGCAGGCCACAACCGTTTTTCATAAATTTAGATTTAGCCTGTCTGCAAATATGATGGATAGTTGTGCCAAAGTTTGATTCCATTTGTGTACTGGTTTGTTCCATTTGACACAAATATTTTCCTGTACCAGAAAGAGTAATTTCATGAGTGCATCTTCACTTTGAAAGGCTCCTTTTAACTTGGTAACGGTACGTAGTTGCCGGCGAAATCCTTCGATAATATTGGTGGTGTACATAATGCGCCGGATGTCTTTGTTGTAATGAAAATATCCGCTGAGCATGGGCCAGTTTTTGCGCCATGATTCTATCACCTTCGGATAACGTGACCTCTCCCCGAAAAGCTGAACGCTTGTAAATTAGAAAAATGGGCAATCATTCATATCTTAAAAATGAATTATTGCGTATGAAAAAGTCGAAGTTTACAGAGGCGCAAATTGTTTTTGCGATTAAGCAATCAGAGCAAGGTGTTAAGGTGGATGATATCTGTCGGAAGATGGGGATCAGCGAAGCCACTTTTTACAATTGGAAGAAGAAGTTTGGGGG
>JBBIOQ010000097.1:0-14061 GCA_037443285.1 Sphingobacteriales bacterium
TCCAAAGCACCAGGCGCCAACTGATATCAACGCGTTTGTTGTATTGGTAGCGGCCACGGCTGTTCCGCAGAAGGAGGGAATTTTAGTGGTGCCCAGCAAACTTGCAACCGGGGCCTGGGGAAAGGTGATGAGCATGGCAGGTGTTTGCACCAGGCCACCTCCGCCTACAATGGCGTCAATAAATCCAGCGGCAAAGGCGGCGATGCATACGATGAGTAGTTCCAAAGTTTCAGGAGTTCAAGGGTTCAAAGGTTCACAAGTTCACGAGTTCACAAGTTTGAAAGTTGGCATATTGAAATGGGAACTGGTTGTTGTGGTTATTCGTTTATCTGTGTTGGGAGTGAGGTGCTATGCAACAAAACCGCCTGTCTCTTTTTCAAGATGCGCAAAGGCATTATTGTAATCACCACGAATGCGCTCCATGGGTGGATTGAAATAGCCGAATTTGAGTTTTGGAAATTCTTCGTGCAGCAGTTCCATCATTTGCTTCACACCCATGCACTCACCCGCATCGGTCACGTTGATGGTACGCAAATACCAGTCGGGGTCGATGTTGAAATTGCGCCATTGTATCATGCAGAGATCCGTGTCGCTGATGAGTTTGCGTAGTGCTTCATATTCAGCCTCTGTATCCGTCATGCCGGGGAATACAAAATAGTTGATACTGGTCCAGGCATTGTACCTGCGGGCCACTTTCAGGCTTTCGATCAAATTATCAAATGTGTAGTTGTTGGGCCGGTAGTAAGGTGTGTAGATTTCGGGCCTTGCACTGTTGATGCTTAAACGAATGCTATCGAGTCCAGCTTCGCACAAGGCTTCTACAGCCTGCGGCATGCTGCCGTTGGTGTTGATGTTGATGGAGCCTTTGGAGGTATGCTTCCTGATTTCGATGATGGCTTCACGTATAGTCTTCCACATCAGCAGGGGTTCGCCTTCACAGCCTTGGCCAAAACTAATGATTGGGAAGGGTGCTGTTTCGAGGTGCGGCACTGTAAACTCCACAATTTCTTCTGCCGATGGCCGGAAGGTGAGCCTGTCCTGCGGGCTGGTGATGGTTTCCTCTTCGGGTTGAAAGGAAACGCAGCCCACACAGTTGGCGTTGCAGGCTGGTGAACTCGGCACCGGGCATTCCCATCGGCCCATGGCAAAATTGCGGGCTGCAGGGCAGTGGTAGGTGTTGCAGCATTTTTCCATCAAATGCTTTACCAGCCTGTTGTGTGGATAGGCCTGCAGTAAATGCGCCGCACCATTGGCTATCATACCATCATCATAGCCGGCGCATTCCTGCCGAATGTCGCGTTCAATGCGAACAGCTGTTACGAAGAATTGATTGTTGTGCCAGCCTGCTGCAGTGTAGCAAAACAAGGGCAGGGTGGGCGCCTCTTTTTCTGTTTCAAATGCTGCGAGGAAAAGCGTGGTATGCGCAGGCGGAATAAATGCTGCAACGGCCCAACCCTTGTCGCAGAGGCGCAACTCGCCGGTGACTACATCAATGCCAATGCCTTTACGGCCGGGCAGTTCATACATGTTGCCTCCATCGGGCAGGGGAATCCAGCTATCGGCGGGTACTTCAAAAGCATCCCAACCGCTGCGGCCAACAGCAAAGAGTGTTTCGTCTTCAAAGATGTTGCCTTTGCCGTCGCTGTATAGTAGAAATGGTGTCATTTTTTTGGGAGGTTCAAGTGTTCAAAAGTTCACGAGTTCAATGGTTCAGAAGTTCACAAGTTCGGAAGTTGAAAAGGCCAATGACCCATGAGCCCTGGATGTTATCCTTCGCCTCAAGCTACATGCCTCAAGCCCCAAGCCACACGCCACACGCCATTCACCTCAAGCCTTACACCCCATGCCATTCACCCCATACCATTCACCCCATACCATAAACCATAAACCTTACACCTTAAAATGCAACTGCTCTTTGCAAAATGCATTGAACTCTGCTTCCAGTTCTTTTGAAATGGGCTCTTCCAGCGGCTTCTGAATAATCTTGTTGTTGCGAAGGTCGAGGGTAAAAAGGTTATCACGAATAACTACGTTATCAATTTCAAACCATTCATATTTTCTTTTCGGCCAGGAATTTCGCACCACCATTTCCTTTGAAAAACCAATTTCATCGGGAAACTTCACCCACCTTTCCACCACAGCCATCAGGGCATAGCCCCAGCCAATAAAACCGCTTTTGGAAAATAGTGGCAGCAGCAGCCAGCTCATAGCCGCAATCATCAGTTCTACCCGGTAGTGCACCTGGAAGGTTTTGTCAGCACTGCGCACCCAACCATACAGCCACAGCCCCATAATCATCACAGGAATGAGCAACAGCCACAAATGAATGCCGAACATGCCGATGCGAAACAGGTAGAAAAAATAAGTAACGAGGAATAACAGCAGGAGCACCTGGCTGGTCAGGTTGATATACTTGTACCCCGGAGACTTTAGCGTAATGACAAAATCAAAACTTCCCGGCGCTGCGTATTCCTTTTGGTCATTCATGAAAGTGAAAAGTAGATCAACTGTTGCTGCCAATGAGCAGGTTGCAGAGTTTCCATAATTCGCGGGCAGCTACGTTGGCATCCCAGCTGGTATCGCCCACGCCCACTTCTACCAGGTCGAAGCCTACTAACTGTCGGCCGCTGGCCATAATTTTCCTGAACAGGTAGTTCACCTGGTCGGCGTCGAAACCGCCATGCACAGGGGTGCCGGTATGTGGGCACAACTTGGGATCGAGCCCGTCAATATCGAAACTGATATACACTTTTTGCGGAAGCTGGCTTACAATATCATCGCAAATAGCCGCCCAGGTTTCGCCTTCGTATTGCCTCGATTTGATATCGCGGTCAAAATAGGCGAGCACTCGTTCCTGGTGGCCGCACAGGTATTCCCATTCGCATTTGCTGTAGTCGCGTACGCCCACCTGCACTACTTTCTTCAGTTGTTCTATTTCTTCCAGGCCATTGTATACCACACTGGCGTGGCTGTACTTAAAAAACTCATAGGCGGGGCGCAGGTCGCAGTGTGCATCCACCTGCAGTATGCCAAAGTCACCATGATATTCGCCAATGGCTTTCCAGTAGCCAAGCGGGGTAGCGTGGTCGCCGCCAATAATGCCCACCAGCTTGCCTGCTGCCAGCAGGTCGTTGGTTTGCTCATACACCCAATTGTTCAGGAATGCCGAGCCTTCATTGATTTCCCGGATGCTCTTGCACATGAACTTGTTGGAATTGATATCCTCCCCACGGGAGATGTAATCAATAAAGAGTTCAGCCTCCTTGCGCAGGAAATCGCTTTTGAGCAGGATTTTCTTATCCGCCGGGCGCATAAAGAATCCCTGTTTCCATCCATCCGGAACATCAGGGTCGAAGATGTCGACCTGCAGAGAGGCCTTAAAGATTTGCTCGGCTGCCCGGGCAGTTCCTGCACCGTAGCTTACCGTCACCTCCCACGGAATAGGCAACAAAATAAGTCTTGCATCTTCTTCTGAAAAAGGCAATCCAAAAATGTTATTCTCGGGGTTGCCGGCGCAGTTGACGTCGAATTTTAATAAGTCGGCCATAGGGGCTCTTCTAAAAAGGATGGCGAATGTACAAAGTTCATTTTCATTCAGCATCAAAGCCTCAAATTGTAACAATTGCGAAGCATGGCAGCGCCGGGTTTTGCGCTGCCAAATGCAACTGTCCGCCTGTAGGCCCTGGCATGCAGGCCGTTGTTTGTGGCAAGAAACTGATTGCGCTACTGCTGCCTGCTATGCTATTCAGTCTTTTTTTTAACGATAGCGGCTTCTTTCCTGCACGGCCATTTGCCTACCTTTGCTCACCAAATTGTTTTCCAATCCAATGAAGAAACTCCACATTTTCCTGCTGGTAGCTATTGCGGTGGCCATTGCAGTGATGATTAGCTACACCACCAACCTTACCACCTACGACACGATTGCATCGGCAAAGCAAAAGCAGGGAAACTACGTGCACCTGATTGCCAAACTCGACCGTACCCAGCCTATTGAATACGACCCGCTGAAGGATCCCAACCACTGTTCGTTTACTGTGGTGGATTCATTGGGTGGTGTAACCAAAGTGATCAGCAACAAGCCCAAGCCGGCCGACCTTGAACACAGCGAACGCATAGTACTGAAAGGCCGCATGGCTGCTGATGGATTTCATTGCGATGACATATTGCTGAAATGCCCAAGCAAATACAAAGACGATATGCAGGCAGCCAGCAAGCAACTGCAAAAGCAAAGCTGATTCCCTCATAATACTAAAAGCGAATTGTTCGGCAGGTGGTTTCACCTGCCGTTTTTGTTGGCAGGCATAGCATGAAGGATCCTTTATTTTCATAGCTTATTACCTTGTACATTACAAATGCAAGTGATAATTATCATTGTTGAAATTTGCTTTTGATACAAACTTTAAGCCCTTCAATTTTCGTAAAGTTCAGCATGCCATTTCAACCTTGTCCTTATCACTATTTTGATATTCCATACCTCCTTTTCAACCTAACACTTTGAAAAACACATCCTCAAACATTCGGGTGGGTAAATCACCTGAAAAACTCAGCCAGGCCATACTCGAGAATCTCTATTACCTGCAGGGAAGAACAAGGCTTGTGGCCAAGCCCAATGAATGGTACATGGCAGTAGCCTACACCATTCGCGACCACATGATGAATAATTGGGTGGAAGCGCTTGACCAGTTTCAAAAAGGCAGCAGCAAATTTGTTGGCTACCTCTCAGCCGAATTCCTGATGGGACCACACCTTGGAAATGCCATTATAAACCTTGGACTTAGCAATGAATTGAAGCAAGCCCTTGAATTGCTGGGACTCGATTACCAGAAAATTCTTTACCAGGAAGAGGAACCGGGGTTGGGCAACGGTGGACTTGGCAGGCTGGCGGCCTGTTTCCTCGATTCGCTTACGACGCTCAAGGTGCCGGCAGTGGGCTACGGCATCCGTTATGAGTTTGGAATCTTTGACCAGAGTATTGTAGATGGAGAACAGAAAGAAATTACTGACCGCTGGTTGCGTTATGGAAACCCATGGGAGATTGAACAAACCGAGATTAATTACAAGGTTTGTTTTGGTGGATACACCCACCCATTTACAGATGACGATGGCAACTACCGGGTAAAATGGCACTACAATGATGAGGTAATGGGAATAGCATATGATACACCGGTGCCGGGTTACAAAAACGATTCCATCAACCTGCTGCGCCTGTGGAAGTCTGAAGCATCGGAAAGCTTTGATTTCAACGAATTTAACCAGGGAAAATATGCCGCCGCGGTAGAACAGAAAATTAGAGCCGAAACTATTTCAAAAGTACTATACCCTAATGATGAAACAGAATCGGGCAAGCGCCTGCGTTTGATGCAGCAGTATTTCTTTGTGTCGTGTTCACTTCAGGATGCCCTCCACATTCACGAACTGCGTGGTATGGACCTGAAAACCTTTCATGAAACAACAGCATTGCAGCTTAACGATACTCATCCTTCCATTGCCATTGCTGAAATGATGCGGCTGCTGGTAGACGAACGCCTCATGGATTGGGATGAAGCATGGAGCATTACCCAACAAACCTTTGGATACACCAACCACACTTTGTTGCCGGAAGCATTGGAAAAATGGCCGCTCAATTTATTTCAGTCATTACTCCCACGACACCTCGAAATTATTTTCGAAATCAACCAGCGTTTTCTGGATGAAATAAAAACCAAATTTCCCGGGGAACAGCAGTTGCCGGGCAGGCTTTCAATTATTGAAGAAGACGGCGGCAAAAACATTCGCATGGCGCATCTTGCTGCAGTAGGCAGCCACTGCATCAACGGCGTATCAAAACTGCATTCAGAATTGCTGAAGCAGGATGTACTCAGAGATTTCTATTTTATTTCCCCGGAAAAATTTCTGAACGTAACCAACGGCGTTACTCCACGCAGGTGGATGAAATTGTACAACCCTGCCATGTGCGACCTGATAACTGAAAAAATTGGCGAAAGTTGGATCGCCAAACTTGAACAGGAACTGATTAAGCTCGAAACATATGCTGATGATGCTTCATTCAGGGAAAAATGGCGCCAAATAAAACAGGGCAACAAACAAAGTCTTGCCGACAACCTGATGATGCAGACAGGTGTATTGGTGAATCCCGATTCCCTGTACGACATACAGGTGAAACGCATACACGAATACAAGCGCCAGCACCTGAACCTGCTGCATATCATTACACTGTACAACAGGATAAAGAAGAATCCTGCTGCTGAAATGGTACCACGAACTTTTGTCTTCGGTGGCAAAGCTGCACCAGGTTATTTCATGGCCAAACTCATCATCAGGCTGGTGAATGCAGTAGCCGCAGTGGTGAACAACGACTTTGATGTGGCTGGCAGAATCAAGGTGGTTTTCTATCCTAATTACAATGTAAAGAACAGCGAATGGGTATACCGCGCAGCCGACCTGTCGGAACAGATTTCTACAGCAGGCAAGGAAGCATCGGGTACCGGCAACATGAAATTTTCACTCAACGGCGCACTAACGATTGGCACACTCGATGGCGCTAATGTGGAAATGCGTGAAGCGGTAGGAGCTGAAAATTTCTTTCTCTTCGGGCTTACCACCAGCGAAGTGGAACAACTGAAAGCAAATGGTTACAACCCGATGGATTATTATCAGTCGAATGAAGAATTGCGGAACGCCATCGACCTTATTCAGTCAGGCTTTTTGTCGAACGGTGACCCGGGAGTTTTCAGGCCACTTGTTTTTTCCTTGCTGAACAAAGATCCTTACATGGTGTTGGCCGATTATGCAGCCTACATCGCTTGCCAGCAAAAAGTTTCAGAAGCATACAGCAACCAGGATACATGGACAAGGATGTCAATTCTGAACGTTGCAAGAATGGGCTATTTCTCATCGGACAGGTCGATGCATGAATACTGCGAAAAGGTGTGGAATATTAAAGTGAAGGGCTAATGCATTAAAATTATTTTATGCAAAACGTTGCTACGCCTATTACAAATTTGGTTGCAGGATTGGCGGCTCCCATTGGCGCTACAGTGTACGAAGGAGGGGTAAACTTCAGCCTGTATTCAAAAAACGGTTTAGCCGTTGAATTGCTGTTGTTTAATGACAAAGATGACATACAGCCGGCCATAACCATTCCGCTTGATAACAGGAGGAATAAGACCTACCATTACTGGCATGTATTTGTGGGCAACGTCAAACCCGGGCAGTTGTATGCATGGCGTGTGCAAGGTCCATTCGACCCATGCAACGGTCATCGTTTCGATGCCAGCAAGATGTTGCTCGACCCCTACAGCAAAGCCATTTGCCTGCCTGATGCGTGGAACCGAAATGCTTTTAGCGGCAAGGATACACCAACCATACCCTGCATGAAAAGCGTAGTGGCCGAAATGGCAACTTACAATTGGGAAGGTGACCAGCCGTTGAGGCGGCCCTTTGGCAAAACCATCATTTACGAACTGCATGTTGGAGGTTTTACCAAACATCCATCATCAGGTGTTGCCGATAATAAGCGTGGCACATATGCCGGACTGATTGAAAAAATTCCATACCTGGCAGACCTTGGCATAACAGCTGTAGAACTCTTGCCGGTTTTTCAGTTTGATGTGCAGGATTGCCCCGAAGGAAAAGTGAATTACTGGGGCTATAGTCCCATTTCATTTTTTGCACCACATCTTGCCTATAGTTCAAATAAAGATCCGCTGAAAGCCCTTGATGAATTCAGGGATATGGTGAAAGCGCTGCATCGTGCAGGCATCGAAGTAATTCTCGATGTTGTTTTCAATCACACATCCGAAGGCAACCAAGACGGTCCGACTTATTGTTTTCGGGGCATCGACAACAGTATCTATTACATCCTCGAGCAGGACAAACAGCATTACAGCAACTTCTCCGGCACCGGCAATACACTGAATGCCAATCAACCAATTGTACGCCGCATGATTTTGGACAGCATTCACTACTGGGTGCAGCAAATGCATGTGGATGGGTTCCGTTTTGATCTTGCTTCCATCCTGTCGCGTGACGAAAATGGAAAGCCACTCGAAAATGCGCCGGTGCTTTGGGATATTGAATCTGACCCTCATCTCGCAGGTGTAAAATTAATTGCTGAAGCATGGGATGCTGCCGGCCTTTACCAGGTCGGAACTTTTGTTGGTGATAGCTGGAAAGAATGGAATGGACGTTTCAGGGACGATGTACGTTCATTTATCAAAGGCGATAATAATGTTATATCGCGGCTGGCATCAAGGCTTCTGGGGAGTCCAGACATTTACGGGCATGAGGATCGTGAGCCTGAGCAAAGCATCAATTTCGTAACCTGTCACGATGGATTTACCATCAACGATTTGGTGAGTTACAACTACAAGCACAACGAGGCTAACGGAGAGGATAATCGCGATGGCGGAAATGATAACCTGAGCTGGAATTGTGGTGTGGAAGGCGATACCGATGACCCTGAAATTGAAGCGCTGCGCAACCGCAGAGTAAAAAACCTGCTGGCATTGACGATTGTTTCTATTGGTACACCCATGCTGCTAATGGGCGATGAAGTGCGCCGCACACAGCATGGCAACAATAATGCTTACTGCCAGGACAACGAAATATCATGGTTCGACTGGAGCTATTTGCAGAAACATGCAGATGTGCACCGCTTTGTGAAATTGTTGAACCGCATCAGGTTGCAAAGGGATGCTTCGAATGAAGCCTACAGTACAACGCTTAATGAATTGCTGCGTAACGCAGTGCTGCATTGGCATGGCACAAAACTGAATGCACCTGATTGGGGACATACATCAAGGAGCATTGCAGTTTCCATACAGTCGCTTAGCGGCAATATGCTCATCCACTACATGATCAATGCCTACAGCGAAGACCTTGAATTTGAATTGCCCAGGGGAGAACAACAGCTCTACAAATGGCAAAGATGGATGGATACATCGCTTCCTGCCCCCAACGACATTCAACTCTGGCCAGATGCACCCTTTTATGAAAAAGACACCTACCGAGTAAAAGCATTTTCCATCGTTTTTCTTTTTGCCCATTTACACCATCATGCAACATGATGCTGTTTACAAAATGAAAAATCGCCAGGTTAATACTGCCCGCCAAAATACCGTCAGATGTACACGCAGTTACTGATTACTGAATTGCATGTTAAGCGCAGGATATGGGTATACCTGCCAAATGGCTACGATATTTCCAACAAACATTATCCGGTGCTGTACATGCAGGATGGGCAGAATTTGTTTGAAGCAAAGACTTCCTATTCGGGCGAATGGGAAATTGATGAATACCTGGACAGTATTGACTTTTCGGGTATTGTAATTGGCATTGACAATGGTGGCGAAAAGCGCATGAATGAATACAATCCGAACAACACCGCATCGCACGGAAAGGGCCTGGGTAAAGAGTACCTGCAAAGAGTGGTGGATATTCTGAAACCTTACGTGGATGCGCATTTCCGGACTTTTTCTGATGCAAAAAATACAGCCATTGCGGGCAGCAGTATGGGCGGGCTCATTTCATTCTACGCAGGACTTTACCACCCATCAGTTTTTGGTGCAGTAGGCGTGTTTTCGCCCTCCTTTTGGCTGGTGCCCAACCTTGAGGAGCAGGTGAGTTCACTGGCCGGCAAGCCGCATCAACAACAGCGTTACTATTTTTATGGTGGCGGCAGGGAAAGTGCAAACCTGCTGTCGTCTATGGAGTCCGTAGGCGAGGTGCTGAAAGAAAAATCAGCATGCGATATCACATTCAGGATTGCCGAAAAGGGCACGCATAGTGAAAGCAGTTGGCGCAAAATGTTTCCCGGCTTTTATGAATGGCTGATGAAGCCACTGGGTTAACTCTCTTGGCAAATCAGGTACTTCGCCACTTAGGTTGCTTTTCCTCTTACGTATTGTGCTAATAAAATACCTGCACCAAAAAGAAGTATGATGAATTGGAACGAAATCAGGGAACGAATGTTTGGCACTACAGCAGCACCAGCGTTTAATCAGGGCACCCCCCGAAACATGGGGGTAATATGTTTCGGGGCCCTTTTTGGGCAAGCAAAAAGGTACAAACACTTTCACTGGAAGTCATTAATCAGCTAATAGGCATTCTTTGCCAATTCAATAGCACAACAGGCTATCTTCTGTTCAATAATGCATGGCCCATTTTTTTCTCAGGGTCCTTCACCGGGAACAGGCACTTCGTAAGGTGGTGTTTCAAAGGGATCTTCATCAGGAATGATGTCCGGATCTTCCTCTGGAACGGGTTGTGGTTCTTCGGGGTCAACCGGTGGAACCAGTTCCGGTTTTGCCGGCAATGGCGGTTGTTCCTTCGGGGGAATTTGAAATATTTTATGGAGCATGGTGCAGCATTTAGGGGTTTGGAAATCAGGTACAAAACATCGCCATTTTAAAACAACAGGCATTCATCTGAAATCCTTTGTTTTCAGGCATTTCCGGTTAAGTTCTCCATTTTGCCTGCCTACAGTTTTCACTGCATAAAAGCTAAGGAAAAATGGCCGTATTTGGCGTGATGATGGTCATAATTATGCAGGCATTGAAGGGGTAAATTGAAGACATTAAATCCACGATTATGACTGATAAAAATAAAACCGTAGTTAACCTCCATCAACTCCTCGATTATGATGCGAAAAAGTTTGTCAGCGCCGAAATTCAGCTTCGTGATGCCCTGAAGGCATGGATTGATGAGGCTTCCTCCCTGAAGTTGAAAAGTGTAATTCAACGCTACCTGGAACATGTAATGGCACACAAGGAAAAAATGGAGCACTTTATTGCTGATGAAGAAATCTATTCCGTCAGCCTTGCCAACCGGATTATCAGGGCTTTCATCGACGAAACCAATGAGAAGATTGGGGAGTGCGCCGACCCTGAAGTAAAAGATGCGGCTTTGCTGGAATGCGTGCAGTCAATCAACCATTTTAAAATCAGCGCATATGGTTCTGCATCGGCTTTTGCAAATGAACTGGGTATGACAAAATCTGCCGAATTGTTTCACGAAGCTGAGGCAAGCGAAAAGCAAATTGATGACCGGCTTTCACAACTGGCCGAGCATGAAATCAATGCAAGGGCTAAAGTGCGGCTAGAACATTAAGTAGCTATACGCTATATGCTGCACGCTGCACGCTGCAAGTTGAAGTGAGCTTGAAAATGAATAAGGGTGCGTGTATTCTGTCTGACGACACATTGAATACACCCACCCTTTTTATTGTCTCGCAATGACTCTTTTTCTCCGTACAGAGCTTGTAGCTTGCAGCTCGCAGCTTCACCTCCTACTTCACTTCAATCTCATCCACAAACATCCAGGCCGGGTTGCCGGCGCCGGCAAGTCCTTCGGGGATGATGCCAAAATTGGCAGCCTGCACTTTTACAAAACGGGCAGCGGTGTTTTTTACAGGTACAGTGAGTTTCCTGAAATCATCACCAACGGTCATGGCCTTGCTGTCGATGGTGCCGGCCTGCGTATATTCCTTGCCATCCTTGCTCAGCCACACGGTGAAGGAAGCAGGCCTGTAAATCCAACTGCCCTGCGATTCCATGGTGTTTAGCGTTACCTCGTTGATGTTTTGTTCTTTGCCAAGGTCTATCACAGCCTCCATGTCCTTGCCTTCCCATCCGCACCATTCGGCACTGTTGAGGCCTTTGCTGCTGGTAGCAGCATTTAACAGGCCTTGCGTGCCGCCATTGCCCTGGTATTTTTTAGATGGAGGCGTAGTCAGTGTAATGTTTTTACCGGCTGCAAGGTGCAGGTTGAACGCCTGTGTTACGCTGTTGAGGGTTTTGCTGCCATCACGCATGGAGGCTGTATAAGTGCCGCTTTTGCTGATGGAAACAGGCTGCTGGTAAGGGAGTTCATTCATACCGGGAGCGCCATAATAGATTTTTGCGACAGTGTTTTTCGTATCCAGTTTCCACACCACGCCGTTTCCGTCGGCAGCAGGTTCAATGGAAGTGCCGATGTCGTAAAATGCTTTGCTGAAGTTGACGTGCATCAGTTGCAGGCGCTGGAAAAAGTTGGGAATGCGAAGCTGGAAATTGTCCCAGCTTTTGTTTTCGGGGTTGGTCCATGCTACTTCGCTGAGCGCTGCAATACGCGGGAAAACCATGTACTCCACTTTGGTAGGATAGCGCATGTATTCGGTCCACACATTAGCCTGCACACCTTTCACATATTTCGCATTTTCAGTGCCTTTCAGTTCTTCGGGCAACGGATCGTAACTGTAGATTTTGTCCAGCGTGGTGAAGCCCCCAATTACAACGCTGTCTTCGTTTTTGGTCTGGCTGTGGTCGAGGTAGCAATAGCCGTTGGGGCTCATCACAACATCGTGGTTTTGTTTGGCTGCATCAATGCCGCCTTTTTCGCCACGCCAGCTCATCACGGTTGCATTGGGTGCAAGTCCTCCTTCCAATATTTCATCCCATCCAATAATCTGCTTGCCTTTGCTGTTGATGTATTTCTCCATGCGCTGTATGAAATAGCTCTGCAGTTCATGTTCATCTTTCAATCCTTTTTCCTTTATCAGCTGCTGGCAGAAGGGGCTGCGCTTCCATGCTGTTTTAGGGCATTCATCGCCACCAACATGAATGTATTTGCCGGGAAACAATGGCACAATTTCATCAATTACATCCTGCAGGAATTTGAATGTTTGTTCCGTGGGAGCAAACACATCTTCGTACACGCCCCAGCTTTCAATCACTGATTTGCCTTTTTTGGCATTGGCTGCTGTGGAAGGGTTTTTGGGCAATTTGGTATCCTCATCGGGGAAACAACTCAGCCAGGGATAGGCGGCGATAGCTGCACTGGAGTGGCCCGGCATTTCAATTTCAGGAATGATGGTGATGTAGCGGTCGCTGGCATATTTCACAATCTCTTTCACCTGCTGCTGCGTAAAAAATCCGCCGTAGTGCTGGTTGTCGTTGCCGCTACCGGGGTGGTGGCCAATGATGGTGCCATCGCGCCATGCGCCAACCTCTGTCAGCTTTGGATATTTCTTGATTTCGATGCGCCAGCCCTGGTCTTCGGTAAGGTGCCAGTGAAAGGTGTTTATCTTAAGCATAGCCAGTTGGTCCAGCATTTTTTTGATGAAGTCAACGCCTTCGAAATGGCGGCCTACATCCAGCATCATGCCGCGATAAGCGAAGCGGGGTGCGTCTTCCACTTTCACCGCAGGAATACGAACCAGTGCTGCGCTGGATTTTTGCAGGGGTACCAGTTGCAGCAGGCTTTGCACACCATAAAACACACCGGCCTCGTCCTGGCCTTTGATGCTGATGCCTTTTTCTGTCACCTCCAGGGTGTAGGCACCGGCTACAGGATTGGCTGATTTTTCCATGCTGAGCACAATGCCGTTGGCTTTGGAAGCAGTGGCAGTTTTGAGTGTAAAACCATGCACCTGCTTCAGGTACCCGTTCAGGAAATTGGCACTGTTTTCCAGGCCCTTGCCTTGCAGCACGAGGGGCGTGTTAGCATCCATGCTGAAGTTGCCGCTGCCAGCCTGCACATGCTGAGGCTGTGGTATGATGGGAATTGGATTGTTTTGTGCAAAAGCTGCATGCAGTAAAACGGCCGGCAGCAAGGCCGTAAGGAGTTTTTTCATAGTGGAATTCAATTGAAGGCCGCAAGTTTACAAAAGGCATTGGCTTAAGATTGATAAAAGAATTTAGGAAGGCCAAACGGTGGCGGGTTTTGGGGCAATGTTTAACATCTTAACAAATCAATACAAGGAGTGCAAAATGTACCTGCGTGTAAAAACCGATTTGCAGGAGGTAAACAGGCAGGTGTAAAATGGGCACGGCATGCTTCAGTTTTTTCATGAGCAGCCTCCATGCAGCCATTATATGTCTCAACCCTATCTCGCCACAGGACGAAGACGGCGCAAGAGAGATGTGAATTGCTTTCGTTCTTTGCCCGTGGGCAGACAGGTTTGAATTAAATGCGACTGATAACAACGGGTATACGGTTAATGGTGTACGGTATACGGTTGTGAATTGCCTTCGTTCCCTGCCTGTCGGCAGACAGGTTTGAATTACATTCGACTAACAACAA
>JBBIOQ010000097.1:14162-16184 GCA_037443285.1 Sphingobacteriales bacterium
CCAATTGATGCTCTAAAAGACAAGGAGGACGGTTGTGAATTGCTTTCGTTCTTTGAATTACATTCGACTAACAACAACTACAACCTGCAAAGGGGGATAGCCATTGAGAAATACAGTGAAGGCGACCTTCTTAATTTATCCTGGGACCAGTTTGCTTTTGCTTATGCCGACAGGATGATGAATGGAAAGGCGCTGAAAGGGAGGCTGGCTGATGGTAATGAGGCTAATCAAATGTTTGTATCCAACAGGAGTGCAAATCTTCAACTTGCCTCGTTGTACAACGGAAAGGCAGTAGGGGAAAACTTCAACACTGCTGTTGACATGGATATGAGGGGAGAAACGAAGGAGGCTATTAAGTTTGCTACCGGATGGGAAAAGGCGGGAGATGGCAAGTGGCGTTATGAAATTACCGATAAGGATGCAAGGCTAAAAATGGCTCCACCTGCCAGGGGTGAAAAAATAAATACGACTCTTGATAAAATACTTGACCACCCAAGGCTGTTTAGTATATATCCGCAACTGAAAAGCATTCCGGTAACTATTACCAACGACAACCTAAAACAATATTATGGAGGGTACAACCCAAGAACAGGCATCCATGCAAACACGATTGGAGATGTTACAGGAACTGTCGCAGAAATACTCCATGAAGTTCAACATTCAGTGCAGTATTTATCAGGCCTTGCAAGAGGCACTAACAACACCCTCATTTTCGAACGAAAGCGAGAGGAGTATAAGAGGAAAAATGGAGAATACCCTTCGGGCTCAGTTGAAAACGCACTTGCGTTGGAGGCAAGTCGTGAATACATTAGCACGTATGGCGAAATAGAGGCCAAGGCCACACAGAACAATGCAGGGCTTAGTGAGCAGGAAAGGGTATTTACAGACACCATTGCAAAGACCATCAAGGAAAAGGGCATTAACCCTGCTGATATTACTTTTTTGCCACAGGTTGGCTCCGGCGGCCAACTGATGGCCGATGGCCGCAAGCCGCTGACTTCTGAGCAACTTGCATTAGGAAGGAAGCTGGTAAATTCGTATATTTCTAAGGGATTGTTTAAATTTGAGGACATTGCCAGTGATGGGTTTAAGAGGATGGGCGATAAGTTTGAACAGTACTTTGATGCCCTGAAAAGTGCTTACAGTGATTACTACAATCTTGATGCTACTGATGAAGTGGCTGAAAAGATGGATGATACCGTTAGGAAGTTCAGCTATAACAATTTAAAAGAAAAATATCATGTATCTGATAGACCAGGAGGTAGCGAACAGCATAGCCAGAAATTACAAAATCCTGCACCCGGAAATAAAGGAAATGATGAAGGCAACGGAGGAGGAGGCAGACGAGATGGAGCTGAATCTACGGAAGGAACTCGTAAGCCAGGGGTACAGTCCGGTGGTAGCCAGGGCGTACTCGATTTATTCTCCCCTGCTTTTGGAAAGGAAAGCAATAGCGGAGTACAAGCGGGATCATCCGTCCCTGGGGTTGATGAATCAGTTGCCGGAAATGTTGACGGCAGAGGAAACGTCTTTGGCAGCCCAAAGGGAAATACCGACAATGACATTAGCGGAAGTGAAGCAGTTAGTCCAGCTACTGAACAAGAGGCTGGCGGTTTTGCAGAAAGAACCAAGCTAAAAAAAATTGAGCAGCAAAAAGCAGAGTCCATCAAAGCTATAATGATGGATGAAGCTAATGTTAGGGCTACCCTGCCCCTGCTATTACCCGAACAGCAAGATGATGTAATAAAAGCCGAGAGCAGGCACTTTGGGGAAGAACATAAAACCAAAGAGCTTGCCAATGGCAAGGGTATGTTGTTTACCAATGGTACAGGAACCGGTAAAACCTTTACTGGTTTGGGATTAGTCAAGCGGTTTGACAAACTGGGGAAGAAAAATGTTCTCATTGTTGTACCGAGCCAGCAGAAAGTAAATGATTGGAGTAATGATGCTACTTCAATGGGTTTGAACATAACCCCATTGGAAGATACTTCCACCGGCGGAACTGGTATGGTGGTTACCACT
>JBBIOQ010000097.1:16194-16448 GCA_037443285.1 Sphingobacteriales bacterium
AATTGATGAAGCGTGACTTTGACCTTGTGGTATATGATGAAAGTCACAGGCTGATGGAGGATAAGAACGGCAGCCACAGTTCTACCACTTATGCGCATTATGAGATTGCAAACAAGGATGATTTTTGGGCATTGCAGCGCATAAAGTCCCGGCACCCGCTTTGGGTAAAGGAGAAGCAGCTGGGTGACCAGATTTCAGAGTTAAAAAAAGACAAAACACAAAATGCAACTCGCATTTCTGTTTTAGAGGCGGCG
>JBBIOQ010000098.1:0-16045 GCA_037443285.1 Sphingobacteriales bacterium
TATGATGCAGAGGGGCAGGAAACAGCTTTTACCCTGCCGCAGTTGCTGCAATACATCAGCGTTTTTTACCCGCTGGCAGGTATACAAAAAAGAACTTTTGCCGACCAGGACCCCGTAAACATTAAAGCGGCTGAACTCATGGGCCAGCTGCACGATGAGCTGAAAGCCATAGGCTACGAAGGCCATCCGCTGGAGCTCTATTTGGTGCGGTTGCTCTTTCTGCTGTTTGCAGATGATACCAGCATTTTTGAGCGGGGCATTTTCTTTGAATACATAGACCGCAAAACCAACGAAGACGGCAGCGATTTAGCCATGCACCTGCATGCCTTGTTTGGTGTACTCAATACGCCGCCCGACAAGCGGCTGAAAACATTGGATGAGCACCTGATGCAGTTCCCATACGTAAACGGAAAACTGTTTGAGGAAAACCTGCCTGTGGCTGCGTTTAACAGCAGCATGCGCAGTATACTGCTGCAATGTTGTACGCTGGACTGGGGCAAAATAAGCCCTGCCATTTTTGGCTCTCTCTTTCAAAGTGTGATGGACCCGACAGAACGCCGCAACCTGGGAGCACATTACACCAGCGAAAAGAACATATTGAAAGTGATACAGCCACTTTTTTTGGATGAGCTGAAAGCGGAGCATGGCAACATACGGCACGATAAAAACAAGCTGAAAAAGCTACACCAGCGCATCAGCCAGCTGCGCTTTTTAGACCCCGCTTGTGGCTGTGGCAACTTTTTGATTATTGCCTACCGGGAACTGCGCCTGCTGGAAATGGATATTGTAAAAGACCTGCTGCAAGGTCAGATAGTAACAGATATTGGCAGCTATTTTTTGCTGGATGTAGACCAGTTTTATGGCATAGAGTACGAAGAATTTCCGGCACAGATAGCACAGGTGGCCATGTGGCTAATGGACCACCAAATGAACCTGCAAGCCAGCCAAACCTTTGGAAAGTATTATGTACGCCTGCCGCTGCACAAAAGTGCTACGATAGTGCACGGCAATGCCTTGCGGATAGATTGGCAAAGCATCATTAAAACAATGCCTTGGGATGCAGCCGGAGCTAAGTTTGATTACATCATGGGCAACCCGCCGTTTATTGGTTCGAAACTGTTGAATGATAATCAGCGTTCGGATATGTTGCAATTTGAAGCTGACTTTTCCAGTATTGGAACACTTGATTACGTTGCAGGCTGGTATATAAAAGCATCAAATATTATTCAGGGTACACAAACAAAAGTTGCGTTCGTTTCTACAAATAGTATTACGCAAGGTGAGCAAGTCGTAAATCTGTGGGGTAAACTTTTACAAAAAGGAATCACAATCAATTTTGCACATCAAACCTTTCAATGGAATAATGAAGCAAGAGGGATTGCAGCTGTACACTGTGTAATAATCGGTTTTGCAACATCAGCAGCAGGCAAAAAGGTTTTATATCAGTATGAAAATATCAAAGGAGAACCGACACAAACATTTGTTACTTCAATTAGCCCTTATTTGATAGAGGGAAAAAATGTATTAGCAGTAGGACGGTCTATGCCAATTTGCAAAGTGAGTGTTTTAGTAAATGGCAGTATACCAGCAGATGGTGGGAACCTTATTTTATCGGAAGATGAAAAGCTTGAAATCATTAGTAAAGAACCAAAGTCTGCACCATTTATAAAACGTTATATGGGTGCAGAGGACTTGATACATGATAACAAACGTTTTTGCTTATGGCTTAAGAATATTAGCCCATCTGAGTTGAGGAATATGCCTCCTGTGATAGATAGAGTTGAAGCAGTAAAACAAATGCGCTTAGCAAGTTCAAAAGCTGCAACAAGAGCGAAAGCAGAAATTCCCTATTTATTTACCGAAGACCGACAGCCCGAAGACGGATTTTATTTAGCCATACCACGAACGTCATCAGAAGCAAGGAAATATATCCCTATTGCTTTGATGAATGCCGATGTAATTGCTGCGAATGATTTACAACTAGTTCCAAATGCCACGCTATATGAATTCGGAATTATCGCAAGTATAATGCACATATCATGGGTGAGAGTTACAGCTGGTCGTTTGAAAAGCGACCTAAGATATTCTGCAAAAATCTGTTACAATACATTCCCGTGGCCTTTATCGCCCACCGATAAGCAGAAGCAAGCCGTAGAAGCCGCAGCGCAGCAAGTGCTCGATGCCAGGGCACAGTTTCCTGATGCAAGTTTGGCCGATTTGTACGACCCCAATACCATGCCGCCGGTATTGGTAAAAGCCCATCAGGCGTTGGATAAAGCCGTAGACCTGTGCTACCGCCCACAGCCCTTTACCAGCGAAACCAAACGTATAGAGTATTTATTCGAACTCTACGACCAATACACCGCAGGTTTGTTTGCGGGGGAGGGGAAGAAGAAAAAGAAGAAGGCACCCGAGGAATGAGAAAAACACAACGCCATAAGTCGCGAAGGGCTTAAACATTTCGCCCTTTCAGGGCTATAAGATAGGACAGTGCTTTTTTCTTCGCAGGACTTCGCCCTGCTTTGGTATATCATGCCCTTTCAGGGCAGAAGATGCTCCGCTGGTTATGGTTCGACTATGACGGGCGATGTTATAGGATGGGTTCATGTAGGTATTGCGCCCTTTCAGGGTTATTTATATTATGGAGTTACCACTTCGCAGTGCAACACCCTGCATTAGCATATTACGCCCTTTCAGGGCAGAAGATTATATTCGGTAAGTGACGACACGAAGCGAGACGAAGGTGGAATGGCAGCGCCGGCATTCCCGTAGGGACGAGATATATTAATGCAGGGTGAAGCCCTGCGACATGAACAAAGTACAGTAACAAAGCCACGCAGTGGCGTAATAAAAGCATCATGGGACAATCACTGGTAAAAAACCATCTACACATCGTATTCAGCACCAAGCACCGGCAACCATTGATAACGGAAGTTGTGGAGAGCGAATTACATGCTTACCTGGGTGGTATCTGCAAAAACCTTGAATGTCAGCCGATAAAAGTGGGAGGCCACACTGACCACATTCATATTCTTTGCATGCTGTCGAAGAAAATTGCCCTGATGAAATTACTCGAAGAAGTGAAATCTCATTCTTCAAAATGGATAAAGACAAAAGGGGAAGCATTCAGTAATTTCTACTGGCAGGATGGCTATGGTGCATTTTCTGTAAATCCTTCGGAAGTTGATGTCGTGATTCGTTATATCGAAAATCAGAAGGAACATCACACTAAAAAAACATTTCAGGATGAATACAGGGCATTCTTAAAAAAGTACCAGGTAGCGTATGATGAACGATATGTGTGGGATTAGTTCATGTTTGTATTGCGCCCTTTCAGGGCTGTATTTTATGGCATTACCAAACCGCAGGGCTATACCCTGCTTTGTTGTATGATGCCCTTTCAGGGCAAAAAAGTCTTGGCTTTTCCTTACATGCATTTGTCCGCACCCGCCGGAATAACGCAGCGTTGTTATGGTCTGTAAGGATACTGAATCATAAAACATGATGATGAACACCCTAATCAACCAGTCAACCAATCAACCAATCAACCAATCAACGAGTCAATCAACCAACTACCCATTCACCCATTCTTCCCGTTCTTCAGGATTGAATTTCCATGGTGCAAAATTGTTCTCGATGTTGCCAAACATTGCATTCCATTCGCCGGGGCTATTGCTTTCATCCAGTATCAGGTAGCGGCGCATTTTAAGTATAATGTCGAGTGGTGAAATGCTCACGGGGCATTCTTCCACACATGCATTGCAGGTAGTACATGCACGCAATTCTTCCACCGAAATAAAATCGTGCAGCAGGGCTTTGCCATCATCTTTCCACTGGCCTTTGTTGGCATCCAGAATTTTGTTCACGGCCTCAGCCCTGTCCCTGGTTTTCATCATAATGCTGCGTGGACTTAATGCCTTGCCTGTTGTATTGGCAGGACATGCAGCGCTGCAGCGGCCACACTCGGTACAACTAAATGCATCGAGCAGATTTTTCCAGCTCAAATCAAAAATATCTTTGGCGCCAAATTGCGCAGGTGGTTCCTGCGGCAAGGCGGCAAGCGTTGGGTTCAATGAAATATCCTGCCCCATGGCCAATGCCACTTCCTTTTGTATCTCGGGCATGTTGTGCATTTTGCCCCTCTCATTTTCCGGTCTTGCATACCATGCGTTTGGAAATGCAAAGAGAATGTGTAAATGCTTGCTGTAGGGCAGGTAGTTGAGGAAGGCAAGAATACCGGCAATGTGCAACCACCAGGCGCCTCTTTCCAATAAAACCAGTGTGTTGGAACTCAATGAATCGAACAGTGGCATCAATAAACTACTGACGACAAACGGCCCGGTTGTATGTTCAGCATAATGGCCTACACCGCGTTGTTGCAGCAGGCCATCGGCTGTATTCATGAGCAGAAAAAGGCTCATGAGTATGATTTCGGTGAGCAGGATATAATTGGCATCGCTGCGTGGCCATCCATCGAGGTCGTGGCTGATGAATCGTTTGAGTTTGATGATGTTTCTACGGGTGAGGAAAACAACACACACAATCAGCACTGCTGCCGCCAACCATTCAAATGCATTAATTAAAATGGGGTAAAGCGAACCGATGGCCGGTGCAAACAAACGGTGCGTTCCCAACAATCCATCCAACACTATTTCGAGCACTTCAATGTTGATGATGATGAACCCGGCGTACACCACAAAATGCAGGAGTGCCACCAGCGGGTTCCTGAACATTTTCTTTTGACCGAATGCCAGCAGCAACAGGTTGTTCATTCGCTTTGCCCTGTCGGTTTCAATCACTTCCTCTTTTCCCAGCAGGACTACACGCTTTATTCTGACAATGTTGCGGGCAAAAAGGTAGATGGCCCCACCTATGAGAAGCAGAAAAACAACCTGTGGAATGAATGGCATAAGCAAATGTTTGATTTGGCCTTGGCTAAATTAAGGGAAGGGGTCTTTTTATTTCCCTTTTGTGGTTATTTTGCCTCAAATAGCCAAGGTGGAAAAAACATATATCCTGCACAAAGACGAAATAAGCCTGAAAATGAAGCGGATGGCGCTTGAAATTGCTGAACAAAACGTGAATGAGCCGCACATAATCATTGCGGGCATTATGCCCAATGGCGCCATCATGAGTGGCGAACTGCGGCATACGCTGGAACAATACTTTGAGGGCATGGTGGAGGAAATAACCATCTCACTCGACAAGCGGCATCCTACTGACATTACACTCAGTCGCTTACCCGACCTTAGCGATGCAGTGGTTGTTCTGCTGGATGATGTGGCTAATTCGGGCAAAACACTCACCTATGCCCTTAAGCCATTTCTTGAATTTCATCCACACAAAATTCAAACGGCTGTGCTGGTGGCACGCACCCACCGCAAGTTTCCTGTGCAGGCAGACTATGTGGGTTTCAGCCTCGCTACCACTTTGCAGGACTACATTGATGTGGAGGTGGTGGATGGAAAAATTGAAGGCGCCTGGGTGGCTTGATTTTTCTTTATTTGGGCTGCCCGCCTTTGTTTCATTTAAGAGCGATAATTCAGGCTTTTGTCATGGTGAAAATAGCACCATTGATTGTCAAAATAACGGCACACATTCCTGCGCATTTCAGGTACTTTTGGCCCCAAAATCTGAAATTGCTATATGAAAAAAGTTTGGGGATTATTGGCCCATTTGTCCTGTGCCTTTATAGTTTTTGCAAATGTTCAATTGGCCAACGCCCAGGTTTCATTTAAAACCAAACAATTCAGCCTTCAATTAGATGCTACCGGTAAGCTAACCAGTTTGAAAAGCACAGCACTACAGAAGGAATACCTGGTTGCCGACGAGGCTACTTCATTGCTGAGCATCAAAAAAGATGGGAAGATAATTTCTGCGCAAAACTGCGCATGGAAGGCAAAGAATGCTGAATTGCAATTCATGTTTCCGCAGGCTGATGTAATGGCAACTGTGAAAGTGCAGCAGCATGATAGTTACATCAGTTTTGAGTTGAAGCAGCTTACTCATGCCGATGATGTGGAATTGGTATTGTGGGGGCCGTATCCATCCACCATTGCCGATACGGTGGGAGAGGTGGTTGGCGTTGTGCGCAACCCCGAGTTTGCATTTGGCATCCAGGCATTGAATATTAAAACACTTGGTGGTTATCCCAATGCTGAAAGTGACATCGAGCCATCGTACGATGTTTTTGAAAAGGGCAACAAGGTGGATGTAACTGCAGATGATTTGAATAAACAATTGTTCAGGGGCGATGTGGCAAAACCCACTGAATTCGGCAGTGTGCTGCAGGCTTACTGCCGCAACCGGAACAAGGATCGCATCATTGAAAATTGGGGCCATACGCATTACCTGGCACCTGCTTTCAAAGAGGATGGAGGTGTGATAGGAAGCAAGATTGCATTGTTTGGCGTTGCAAACCGCGATGTGCTCCCTACTATTTCGCAAATTGAATTGAAAGAAGGATTGCCGCATCCATTGCTCGATGGTATTTGGGGCAAGGAAACAATACGTGCTTCTGAATCGTACCTGATTCTCGATTACAGTGTTGACAATCTGAATGAAGCCATGAAGTTTACGCAGCAAGCCGGGCTACGTTATCTCTACCACAGTGGTCCGTTTGAAACATGGGGTCATTTTAAGTTGGACAGTTCGTCCTTTCCGCAAAACTGGACCAGCATGAAGCAGTGCGTAGAGAAGGCGGGTGAAAAGGGAATCAGGCTGGGTGTACATACATTGTCCAATTTTATTACTACTAACGATCCTTATGTAACACCTGTCCCCGATGCCCGATTGGCCAAAGTGGGATTTGCAAAATTGAGCGCCAATATGGATGCAACATCCAAAGAAGTTTACATCAGCGATCCAATGTTTTTCAACCAGTTTCAAAACAACACACTCAAGTCTGTTGTCGTGGGCAATGAGATCATCCGCTATGGTACGGTGTCGGCTGCTGCACCCTGGAAGTTGCTCGATTGTCAGCGCGGTGCATTTGGAACCAGGGCTGCTGCTCATATGCAAGGCGATAGCATTGGCAAACTAATGGATCATGGGTATAAAGTCTTTCTCACCAATTATGCCCTGCAGGAAGAAATGTCCAAAACCATAGCACGCCTTTTCAATGAAACCGGGCTAATGCAAATTTCTTTTGATGGACTTGAAGGTTGCTGGTCAACAGGCATGGGGCAGTATGCCCGCCAGTTGTTTACCAAAACATGGTATGACAACCTGAAGCCCGAACTGAAAGGAAAAGTGATTAATGATGCTAGTAATCCCGGGCATTATTTCTGGCATATTTATACCCGTATGAATTGGGGTGAGCCATGGTATGCAGGATTTCGAGAAAGCCAGTTGCAGTTGCGCCTGAAGAACCAGCAGTTCTTCCATCGCAACCTGATGCCTTCCATGTTGGGTTGGTTTAGTTTACGGCCAGAAACATCGATGGAGGATATTGAATGGATGCTGGCATTAGGTGCCGGCTACAATGCTGGTTTTGGATTATCGACCAGCCTCGAAACTTTGCGCAGCCACGGTAAATCGAACGAAATGCTTTCAGCAATAAAGTTGTGGGAGCAAGCACGCATGCAGGGCGTTTTCAGCGAGGCACAAAAAGAAAGAATGCGCAGCCTGAAGAATGAATTTCACCTGGTGACTGATGGCGAAAAAGGATACCAGCTTATACCTGTGTACAACGCTTATTTCAGGCATGCACAAAAAGTGAAACAACCGGGTGAGCCAGTGTTTTCTAGTTTTACATTCAACAATCTTGTAGCAGCCCAACCTGCTAATTTCATTATCTCATTGGTATCGGGTAAAGACTTTGATCCCAATGTGACATTCGAACATCCATCCATTGCCATCAATCAGCAGGACCCACTGGTTTTGCCAGTGAATTTGAAGAGAGGGCAGGTGTTGCAATGCGATGGTAAAACGGTAAAATTATACAACCGGCAATGGCAACTAGTACAAACTCTGGTCCTCACAGTACCATTGCCAATGTTGGCTGCAGGAAACAATGAAATTGTTTTCGATGGAAAATATTCTGGTGAAAACGGTGCTGACATAAAACTTGAGATACGAGCCATTGGCAAACCAGAGCAGGTTCAAAATAAATAACGAAACAGAATGGTGGATACCAGGTTTATACGAGGCGGTTTTTTTGTGGTCACTATGCTTTTAGCTGCGCTATCAGCATTCGGCCAAACAATCATAAGCGCGGCCGATTATGGAGTGAAGGCGAATAGTTTTGAGAATGCAGCAGTGCCCTTACAGAAGGCCATTGAAGCCTGCCAGAGAAATGGTAATGCTGTGGTGTTGTCTCTTCCGGGTGGCCGCATTGATGTGTGGCCGGAGAATGCGCCCAAACGGGAACTCTACATTTCAAATTGTACCGAAGACGATACGTTGTCCAAGGTGAAGAATATCGCATTTCTGCTGGAGCATTGCAACAACATCACCATAGAAGGAAACAATACGCTGGTAATATTGCATGGCAAGATGATTTCCTTTGCACTTCTTCACAGCAGCAACATCCGCATTCACAATATCAGCTTTGATTATGAAAGGCCCACGATGAGCGAATTGACGGTGCGGTCAGTAAGCAGCAATAGCATTGAAACCACCATTCATCCTGATTCAAAATTTGCTATCGACAGCGGGCGAATCACCTTTTATGGTGAGGGCTGGAAAAGCAAGGCATTTCACACAATTCTACTCGATATTGCCTCTAACACAATGCACTATAGTTCCATCAAACCATTGCTTGCGGCAAAGGCTGTACAGACAGCGCCACTCACAGTTTACTTTGAAGGCAATTTTGAAAAGAAGCCATACAAGCCTGACGATGTGCTCACCATTCGTGATCCATATCGCGATAACTGTGGCGGATTCATTTCGCAAAGCAGGAACGTGGAACTCTATCATGTAAACATGTATTACATGCACGGGTTAGGCATTGTGTCGCAGTTTTCAGAAAATGTTTCGTTGGAAAAAGTGTCGGTGGCGCCCCGCGAAAACAATGGTCGTGTGATTGCATCTTTTGCCGATTGCTTTCATTTCTCCGGATGCAAGGGATTGATTCGTATTGACAGTTGCTTCACATCGGGTTCGCACGACGATCCGGTGAATGTGCATGGCACGCACTTGCAGATTACTGCCATTGATGCGTCAAAGAAAATGACGGTTCGTTTTATGCACCACCAGACATACGGCTTCGAAGCTTTCTTTGCCGGTGATAGCATTGCTTTTATTAATCCGCAAACGCTGTTATCGTTGGGGAGCGCAAAACTCAAATCGGCCACACTAATCAACCACCGCGAAATGGAATTGGAATTGGAGGGTGATCTGCCTGCCTATGCAAAGTCAGGTGTTTGTATAGAAAATCTAAGCTGGACACCTCAGGTCATCATTAGCAACAGCCGATTTGAACGCACTAACACCCGCGGTTTGCTTATTACTACCCGTCGCAAAGTGATCATTGAAAACAACACATTCTACCACACAGGTATGTTTCCTATTCTTATTGCCGATGATGCCACCAGTTGGTTTGAATCGGGAGCGGTGAAGGATGTACTGATACGCAACAATGTTTTTGACGGATGTGGTTATAACAGTGGCAGCGGCGCTATCAACATTGCCCCGGAAAATCATGAATGGGTGGCAGGCGGTTTTGTCCATCGCAATATCCGCATTACCGGAAATACTTTTATTACTCCCATCAATAGCGTCCTGCAGGCCCGCAGTGTAGATGGGCTGGAGTTTTCGGACAACAAGATTCAGTTTCCTACGGACATGAAACAGCTTGGTACATTGGTTTTGTTGACAGGTTGCCGCAATGTGAAGGTGATGAAGAACCAAACAAATTTTTCCGGTCAACCCACGATAACATTATCTCACATGACTCCCAAAGATTTGGCGACGGATTGGAAACCGGAAGTGAAAGATTAACGCTCTGGAAAATCAGCTTTTTTAATTACGTAAATAATCATGCTTGTATGTTGTATGTTAAAAAATGTGTAGTGTTAATGCTGCCTGGGTTCCTGGCCTTGCAGAGCTATGGCAAGAGTCCAATATTTACAGGCATTTGGTATAATAGTCCCGCAAAAAAATGGGAGCAGCAGGCATTGCCCATTGGAAACGGCCGAATGGGTGCCATGTTGTTTGGCGGAATAAATCAGGATAGCATACAGTTCAATGAGCAAAGTCTTTGGAGCGGCGATAACAACTGGGACGGTGGTTATGAAACTGGTGACCACGGGTTTGGCTCCTATCGAAATTTTGGCGAGTTAGTTATTGATTTCAAGGATAGTGTAATACCCGGCAATTACCGTCGAAGTTTGGATATCATCACCGGAGTACATGCCACTTCTTTCGAAGCCAATGGAACAAAATATGCCCGTGAGGCATTTGCAAGCCATCCCGACCAGGTAATGGTGTTTCGCTACGCTGCCGGCAAAAAAGGAACGTTATCAGGAAGTGTTTCGCTCAGTTCGGCGCAGGGTGCAGCATGTAATGAACAATCAAATACGTTGTTGCTTTCGGGCGAAATGCCCAACCATTTGAAATACGCTGCTGAACTTCGAATGTTGCATGATGGTGGTAGCATCCGCACAGAAGGAAACAAACTGGTGTTTGAAAACTGCAACAGTTTTACCATTTACCTGGATGCCCGCACCAATTACAAACCGGATTATCAATCAGACTGGAGAGGCGCTGACCCCATGCCCCAGGTTGAAACGGAATTGCAGGCAGCCATGGTAATGGCCTACAGTCAATTGTTGAAGAGGCATATTGCTGACATCACTACGCTTACCAATGCAGCCTCCATTGACATTGGAAAAACGCCCGATTCACTGCTGGCGTTTCCCACCGACATTCGATTGCAGAAATACGCCGCAGGGGGCAGTGATCCCGATTTGGAAAAAACCCTATTTCAATACGGCCGCTACCTGCTTGCGAGTTGTTCACGCCCGGGTGGTTTACCGGCCAACCTGCAGGGCTTGTGGAACAACAGCAACAAGCCCCCGTGGGCAAGCGATTATCACAATAACATCAACATACAAATGAACTACTGGCTTGCCGAGAGTACTAATTTGTCTGAATGCCATCTGCCGCTCATTGATTTTATTGTAGCACAGGCTGAACCCTGTCGCCTTGCCACCCGTAAAGCATTTGGTGCAAACACAAGGGGATGGACGGCACGTACAAGCCAGAATATTTTTGGGGGCAACGGATGGGAGTGGAACATACCCGCAAGTGCCTGGTATGCGCAGCATGTTTTTGAGCATTGGGCATTCACCAGCGATACTGCCTACTTGCAGAAAACAGCTTACCCGATTCTCAAAGAAATTTGCAACTACTGGGAGGATCGTTTGAAGAAATTGCCCGGCGGCACACTGGTGGTGCCCATGGGCTGGTCGCCGGAGCATGGGCCTCGTGAAGATGGCGTAATGCACGACCAGCAATTGGTGTGGGATTTGTTTCAGAACTACCTCGATGCAGCCAGGGCACTGAATACAGACAAGGACTACCAGGGAAAAGCGGCTGATATGCAGCAACACCTTGCACCCAATAAAATAGGCAAATGGGGGCAATTGCAGGAATGGCAAACCGATCGTGATGATCCTGATGACCAGCACCGCCATACCTCGCATTTGTTTGCAGTGTATCCCGGCCATCAAATCAGCCTCAATCAAACACCTGATTTGGCAAAGGCTGCCATCATTTCATTACGCAGCCGCAGTGGCAATTACGGCAAAAACATCAATACGCCCTTCACTGTTGAATCTACTGTAGGCGACAGCCGTCGCTCATGGACCTGGCCATGGCGATGCGCCATGTGGGCCCGGTTGGGCGAAGGTGAAAAAGCAGGTATGATGGTTCGTGGATTACTTACATACAATATGCTACCCAATTTATTTGCAAGTCACCCACCTTTTCAACTGGATGGAAACTTTGGCATCAGTGGTGCAATAGCTGAGATGTTGTTGCAAAGCCATGCCGGCGAGATCAGTTTGTTGCCTGCTATTCCAGAACGTTGGGCCTCCGAAGGCTCATTTAAAGGATTGAAGGCAAGAGGAAACTTCATCGTGGATTGCACCTGGAAGAATGGAAAAGTGACGAGTTACAAAATTAGTTCGGCTAGTCCCCGGCAGGTAAAAGTTCGTGTAAATGGAGAAGTAAAATTAGTCACATCATCTAAGTGATTTTCTTAGCCAATGATTGTGAATCTGCTAGGCAACAACCTGCCAATTGCATAGGGTGTTAACTGAAGAAAGCATGAGTTTGTTATCACCTCAATATGCAGGCATACTCACTATCCTTCAATGGCTTTTGTTGGGGGTGGATTCATAGCCGTTTACAGATAATTCTTAAGCCGCAGAACGTATCAAACAGGAATTAATGAAAAGGAATTTTGTAGGAAGAGGATACCAATTTGCTTTAATGCTGCTTTGCACGTTTCAACTCAATGCACAGGTTGAAGTAATAAAAGAACAAGTTGAGCAGGGGTGGAAATTCAGTCGTGCTATGGCACCTTCAAAATCAGATATTGCCTTGAATGCAAAGGTCTTTATTAGGGGAAACAAGCCAATGTCTTCCTGTTTGTCTCCTGATGGTTTGCACAACGGGGTGTTGCCACAGGATGGCTACCAGCGGTTCAACTATTTCTGTTTTACTGATGAAAATGCAAACGGTGGGGAAATTGTGATGGACCTGGGCAAAGTTCAACCAATAAGCGTTATCAATTCTTATTCATGGCATGTGAAATGGTATGATGATGGGGCAAGAGGACCTCAGGTGTATTCGATTTATGGAAGTGCTGATGAAAAACCAGATACCTACCAGATTCCTGGAAAGGTATGGACCAAAATCGCAGATGTGGATACGCGACCAAATAGCACTGGTGAGAATTGGGGAGGACAACATGCCGTTACGATTAGGCATAGGAATAATAAATTATTGGGCAAATTTCGCTGGCTTGTTTGGAAGGTGAAGCCGACGCTTTCGCCAAAACAAAAGGACAGGTTCACCAACACATGGTTTACAGAGTTGGATGTGCATACGCCTGAAACACTTGCAAAGAGCGGCGATGCTGTTATGTCAGGAACAAATCTGGATACCGTCTTTGTAATTTTTAAAACCCACTACGATATTGGCTACACGCACCTGGTGAAAGAAGTGATTCAGAGCTATCGGACTGAAATGATTGACAAGGCACTGAAGTTGATCGATGATTCAAGAAAACTTCCGAAAGAAGAACGATTTGTGTGGACCATGCCGGGGTGGCCTTTGTACCAAATTCTGTATCCCGGCCAAACTACCGAAAGACGCGACAGAGTCTTACAAGCATTGAGGGAGGGGAGTCTTCGCATGCATGCCCTGCCGGTATCTATGCACAGCGAAACACTCGAGCCTGAAGACTTGGTTACTGCATTAAGTTACTCTGCAATACTTAGTAGTCAGTATCAATTGCCTTTGCCTCATTCAGCTAAAATGTCGGATGTGCCCTGCCACTCCTGGATATTGCCTACAGTTCTAAAAAATGCAGGAGTCGATTTTCTGCATATTGGCTGCAACCCCATCAACGAAAGACCCAATCTTCCGCTTTTGTTTTATTGGCAGGGACCCGACGGATCAAAATTGCTTACTATGCATTCGCAGGGGTATGGTACAGCTCGAAAATTTGGAGAAGGTTTTTATCCTCCAAAAGATTGGAATCACAGGGTATGGCCTGCAATAATTATGTCGAGTGATAATGATGGGCCTCCTTCTGCCGAGCTGGTAAGGAGTATAATTGAAGAAGCAAGAAAAAAACTGCCTGATGTGAAATTGAAGTTTGCTTCACTAGATGAATTTGCAGATGCCATACTAAGAGAAGTAAAAAGCGCAGCCTCCATTCCTGTAGTGTCGGCCGATATGCCCGACACCTGGATTCATGGTGTTGGGTCAATGCCAATTGAAGAAAGAATGATTCGTGCAACACGTCCGTCACTCGGAGCAACGGAGATTCTGGAATCCCATCTAAGAATGTGGGGGAATAAAAGGCCTGATATCAGTGCTGATTTGTTCGAAGCACATGACCAAAGCATGATGTATGGTGAGCACACATGGGGTGGTAGTTTTACATTTATTGGTCTGCACCTTTTGTACGGTAAGCAATTTGACGACATGATGGCATCCGGGATGACACCAGGCTACAAAAGGCTAGTGGTTTCTCAGGGTGAACATCGCAATTATGCTAAAAATGCAAATCGTATTACCACCCGCCTGGAAGATTCGGCAATGATTGCGCTGGCAACTTCTGTAAATGTGACTGGCAAGAGAGTGGTAGTATACAATCCATTACCTTATCGGCGTGATGCTCTTGTTTCGCTGCCGCCCAATTCTTCCATAACGAAATTGAAAGTTGTAGCAGGAACCGAAACGCTTACTGTTGCAAATGGCAACTTTTATGCAAAAGACCTTCCTGCCTGCGGCTACAAGACTTACCTTATTACTGAGGAGAAAGAAACGCATTCGAATTGGAGAACTGTACAAAGAACAGTGCTTGAGAATAGATTTCTAAAAGTGACTATAGATAAGGAAAAAGGGGGCATTGTTTCGATAGTCGACAAAACATCGGGAAGGGAGTTGGTTGAAACAAAGGCTGAATATGCTTTTGGACAATACTTGTATGAAAGGTTTGATAAGAAGCAGTGTGATAAATACAGTATTGATTGCTACAACCAGGCTGCATGGGACTATGGTGCAAGGGAGTTGAACACACGGCATGATTTACCTGATACACCTTCGTATTCAAAAGCGGTTCCAAAGTATCAATCATTGAAAACTACTGAAAATGAAATATGCAAACAGGCAATGCTGGAAGCGAATTACACCGCTGAAATTCCCGCAGATGTTACCACCATCATTTCACTGCCAACAGAAGCGCAATGGTTGGAGATAGAAGTGAAACTAACTGAAAAGAAACCCGATACCTGGCCAGAAGCTGGATGGATTTATTTGCCTGTGTATGTAAATGGCAAGCCTGGTTTCCGCATTGGTCGCAACGGTTCTGTTGTGAATCCAATTGATTTCCCTGAGGGTACCAATCGTACATTATGCTATGTGAACACCGGAGCCATGATTGCAGCGAAAGATGGAAGAGGTATGGGCATTTGTAACCTCGACCATGGATTAATGAGTTTTGGCCAGCCGGGAATCATGAAGTTTGAACCCGATTATGTTCCGCAAAAAGCAGTAGCCTATGTGAACTTGTTCAACAATCAATGGAATACCAACTTTCCTTATTGGATTGGAGATTCCATCTCATCAAGAGTCCGTATTTGGCCAGTCGCATCATTGGCTGCAGAAAATTTGGTAATTCCTGCAACAGCGTTCAGGAATCCTGTTTTGGTCCATGTTGCTGAAGGTGCCGGAGGCAAATTGGCTCCGGCTACTGCCGGACTTTCCTTGTCAAGAAGGGGGATTAGTATCACCAATTTTTCATCTTTTGAAAACGATGGTGAATTCATTTTGCGGCTCTGGGAAAAAGCCGGCATATCAGGTATTTGTACTGTAAAATTACCGGCGGGTTCAGGTATCAAATCGGCTCAGCCAGTTAATCTTCGCAATGAGAAAATCGGCAAACCTATCAAAGTGAAAAATGGTATTTTTTCTTATAAAACCAAAGCGTATGCACCAGCATGTTTTGTTTTGATGAAAAAATAAAATGTCTCCAAAAAAGCGAAGCCGTATGCGGGAGTACTAATGGCTGGCAAAATCAATAGGGGCCTATGCATTTCAATGGTTTTTGTATTTAAATGAAAACCATATTCAGCCATGATTATGCAGCAGCGCTAATCCTATTATTATTGGAAAAAGGATGAAGCTGAATTTGCGGTTGAAAGCAGCAGAAGAACTAAATTGTCTGCTGTAAAGAAATTGCTCCGCTAAAAACGATTGTTCTTATGAAAGAAAACAATGCCATCAAAAGAAGAGATTTTCTCAAAACCACTGCGCTTGCCAGCGGTTTTTTTATCGTACCACGATTTGTCTTGGGCAGGGG
>JBBIOQ010000099.1:0-15995 GCA_037443285.1 Sphingobacteriales bacterium
TCTATAAGACCTTTTATGTACCGAACAATGCAGTGCTGAGCATTGCCGGTGACATTGATATTGCCGATACCAAGAAAAAGATTGAAGCTTATTTCGCCGCTATTCCAAAAGCAAAAGAAGTTCCTCGTCCGCATGTGCAGGAGCCGCCGCTGGGAGGGGAAGTACGTGATGTGATTGAAGACAACATCCAATTGCCAGCCGTTATACAGGCTTATCGTGCACCTGCGCAAGGCACCGAAGAATACTATGCATTCAATGTGTTGAGTTCAATATTGAGTGGTGGCGCCAGCAGCCGCATGAACAAAACACTTATTGATGAAAAACAGGAAGCACTGTATGCAGCCTCGTTTCCCTTCTTCCTGGAAGATGCCGGCTTGTTTATGAACCTGGCGATCACCAATGCCGGTGTGAAGCCCGAAACCGTTGAAAAGTCCATTGACTCACTGGTGACCGATGTGCAAACCAACCTGGTAAGTGACAGAGAATTTGAAAAAGTGCGCAACCAGATCGAAAGTGAATTCATCAGGAAGAATGCTTCTGTGGCAGGTATTGCTGAAAGCCTTGCTGATTATGAAGTTTATTTTGGCGATGCCAATCTCATCAACACTGAAATTGAGCGCTATAGGAAAGTAACACGTGAAGACGTGATGGCAGTGGCTAAAAAATACCTGGTGAAGGACAATCGCATTGTGCTGTACTATCTTCCTAAAGGCAGTAGTGAAACAAAGGGTACACCTGCACCTTAAAACAACAGACGCGATTACCAACATTCATTTCATTTCTCTTCATCTCCGACAATTATGAAACGCATTATATCATTCTCATTATTCATTTCATTTTTCTCCCTTGCTTTTTCGCAAGGTGTCGATAGAACCAAGGCGCCTAAAGCTGGCCCTGCTCCCGTTATAAACATTGCAGACCCTGCAACTTTCAGCTTGCCCAATGGGCTGCGGGTTTTTGTGGTTACCAATACAAAGCTGCCTCAGGTTTCTGCAACGCTTACAATAGACCGGGACCCCATTTTTGAAGGCGACAAAGCCGGTATGGTAGAAATGTCGGGCTCCATGATGCGCCGCGGAACCACCAAAATGTCTAAATCAGAACTCGATGAAACCATTGATTTTTTGGGAGCTGATATCAGCAGTTCATCCGTTTCGGTTTCGGGTTCTTCGCTCAAACAAAATTTCAGTCAGGTGATGGCATTGATGGCCGAAGTTGCATTGCGGCCTGCATTTGCTGCCGATGAATTGGAAAAAGTACGCAAGCAAACCCTCAGTGGATTGGAAGCTGAGAAGGATGACCCCAATGCCATTTCCAACAAAATCGGCGGCATGCTATTGTACGGAAAGAATCATCCTTATGGTGAATTTGAAACTGAAGAAACCGTTCAAAAAGTGACGGTAGATGATATCAAAAAATATCACACAACTTATTGGAAACCCAATATCGCCTATCTCGTTTTGGTTGGTGATATCACTGCATCAGAAGGCTTCAAACTTGCAACAGACAATTTTGGTACCTGGGCAAAAGGTGAAATACCCAAGTTGCAGTACGACTCCGTTAGTTCACCGGCTAAAACATATGTGGCAATTATTGACCGACCTGCGTCAGTTCAAAGCATCATCAGCCTGGATGCGCCTTTGCAGCTGAAGCCTGGCGCTCCCGATGTAATTCCTGCCAGTGTTATGAACAGTATCCTTGGTGGCGGTTTCAGCAGCAGGCTTATGCAAAACCTTCGCGAAAAATATGCTTTCACATACGGGGCCCGCAGTAGTATTGGTTCTGATAGGCTGGTAGGTCATTTTGGTGCCGATGCTTCGGTTCGCAATGAAAAAACCGACAGTGCTGTGGGTCAGTTCATTTATGAAATGAATCGCATCAGGAGCGAAGCAGTTCAGGACAGCGAACTTGTTTCTATCAAGAATTACATGAGTGGCGGTTTCGCCCGAAGCCTGGAAAACCCGGGCACTATTGCATCGTTTGCACTGAACATTGCACGGTACAATTTACCCAATGATTATTACCGCAACTATCTTACAAGGCTTAATGCAGTAACTGCAGATGATGTAAAGACCATGGCCAACAAATATGTGCCAACTGGCAAACTCATCATTTCCATTGTAGGCAATGCAAAAGAAATTGCGCCCGGGCTTGAGAAATACGGTGAAGTAAAATATTTCGACATAAAAGGAAACCCTATCAGTGCTCCATCAGCCAAGAGTGTCGATGCCGGCATCAGGGCTGAAGATGTATTGAAGAAAGCAGTGGTTGCCTCTGGTGGTGAGGCCGCCATCAGCGCACTGAAAGACATTACACTCACCGGCACCGTGAATGTGATGGGACAGACACTCAGCTATGTTCAGAAGAATATTTTACCAGATGGTTTTTCTGCTTCTGTGAAGATGGGAGAAATGGCATTAATGAACCAGATGAAGAAGGGCAAAGAATACAGCTCAAGCATGCAGGGGAATAAACAGGAGTTGGACGAAGCCAGCAAGCGTGAACTTGATGCTAGAGCTGCATTGGTGGAAGAGCGTTATTACCTGCAAAGCCAGGACTACAAATTCGATGTAAAAGGCATTGAATCAGTAGATGGTAAAGACGCATACCAATTGCAGATAACACAACCCGACAGCAGCATTCGCAATGTTTTTTATGAAGTGTCTACCGGCTTGAAACTGCAGGAAATGCGTGAACAGGAAATGGGTCAGATGGGAAAGGTGAATGTAATCACCAAATTCCTGGAATATAAGGATGTGAACGGAGTGAAAGTACCTGTGAAGCTGGTAATGGATTTTGGCGTGATGAAACAGGAAATCAACATTACTGATGTGAAGGCAAACCAAGGCTTGAAACTTACCGACTTATAATACTATTTAGAAATCAAAAGAGGCTGCGGCCTCTTTTTTGTTTACCACAATTTTGAACGATGCATAACGAAATCAAACTCACTTCATTCGCACATGGCAGTGGATGTGGCTGCAAAATAGCCCCGGCAGTGCTGGAACAGATTATTAAAACGGATAACCGCTTGACGCAGTATCCGGCATTGCTGGTTGGCAACAGCAGTAAAGACGATGCCGCCGTGTTTGACCTTGGAAATGGGCAGTGTATTATCAGCACCACTGATTTCTTTATGCCAATTGTGAACGATGCATTTGAATTCGGTCGCATTGCAAGTGCTAACGCTATCAGCGATGTGTATGCCATGGGAGGCAACCCGTTGATGGCCATTGCTGTGTTGGGCTGGCCCGTTGAAAAGTTGCCTGCAGAACTTGCATCCCAGGTATTAGAAGGCAGCCGTGCTGTATGCGCCGAGGCGGGTATCCCTTTGGCTGGCGGCCACAGCATCGATAGCCCTGAACCGTTTTTTGGATTGGCGGTTACTGGTATGGTACAGCATGACAACCTTAAAAAAAACAATACTGCGCAGGAAGGAGATTTGTTGTTCATTACAAAGCCAATAGGCACAGGTACTTTGTCCAATGCTTTGAAAAAGGGTGTGATAGCGGAGGATCATTATTCCGAATTTCTTAAATGGCTAACAACGCTTAACAGCATTGGCGCAAAGTTTGGTGCCATAGAAGGGATACACGCCATGACGGATGTTACTGGCTTCGGGCTTATTGGTCACCTGGTGGAGATGTGCGAAGGAAGCGGCTTGTCGGCACAAATCAACTATGCTAATATTCCGGTGATGGAGGGAGCGCTGCAATACTTGCAACAAAACATGGTGCCCGATGCAACATACCGAAACTGGAATGGTTGCAGCAGTAAAGTAAAATTTGAAAAGGGCGTAAATGTGATGGAAGCATTCAAGCTACTGCCCGACCCGCAAACCAATGGCGGTATACTTGTGGCTGTAGAGCCTGCAGCTGTTGATGTTGTGAAGAAAATATTGCGTGACAGTAATTTAGAAAACTTCATTCAGCCTATTGGACAAATGACAGCACCACAGGAGAAAACTGTGATTGTTGCATGATACATTAACGGAGTATTGCTAAATTGGATTTGTGTGCGCCGAAAACCAGACCTAAATAGGTACCGGAAAAGCGTTCTTGTGTGAATAGTTTCTGTAAATTCCACAAGCATCAATTTCGTAATCATGAAAAGCACCGCCAATACTCCAAAAAGAAAAATTCAGGTTCAGCAATTTGTTTTTGCCATTCTTGTTTTTGCATTGGCGTTGCAGGCTTTTTTTGCTCCGCTTCGCACGGTGCCTGTAGGCTCTTATATTGGTGTGCCGCTCTTGCTGTCGGGTGTGCTGCTCATTTTACAGGGTTTTCGTAGGGCGTACAACCAGGAAAGGCGGTCGGCATGGTTCAGCGGCTTCATTACACTACTCATTGCATTCCTGTATATCAATGCTGATTATTTACGCGGAACTGCGCTGATGAAAATTGCGGCGCTCCTGTTTGGTATTGATGGTATGTACCAGCTTTTCCTGGTTTTGCGCAACAGGAAAATGAGCAGACCATGGGTGCGTCCTGCCTTGATGTTTGCTGGAAACATGTTGGTGATGATTGGCATTTTTATGGTGAAAGGAAAGAGTGTAGAATGGATGGTTTCTATTGCCGGCGCCTTGCGCATCGCCGGCATGGGATTCGACATACTTTCATCAACTGTTGGAGACACAAAAGGGCTGAGCGAAGATGTGCTCACTTCCATGTCATTGCAGGGTGATGAGGAATTAAAAAAGATTGCAGCTCGCATTTATCACTCAGTTGATGAACGTGCAACAGCTGACCGGAAATGGATTATCACCTTCGTCATTGTGCTGTTTTTCATACATCTTGGACGCATGGGCTTCGACAGGTCGGCATCAGGTATGCTATCGCCTATGATTGCGCTGATTGGCGACCTTGTTGTGGCACTGATAATCGCTTTTTTTATTGTGGCTCCACTCCGCAGTGTGTTTGCTATTGCCACAAGGCCATTAGAAACAGCCATTTGGAAATGGGTAATGAAAGTGGCGGAGGCAAATCGTAAATGGTACAGTCTGCGCAGCCTCATTCAGTGGTCGTTGGAAGCAAGACTCGCCTTGCGCATAAGAATGCGGAAAGCCGGCTATTCACTTATGACTGCTGTGCGTACTGGTTTGCAAATCGGCCTTCCATTCTCAGCCTTACTGGCAGCCATTATTCCTGTTTTTGGTATGAGCTGGTATTTCGATACTGAGAATTGGGCTGCTGGTATTTGGGACAGCTGGGCTGCTGCAAGAACAGATGTATGGCGCAAAGCAATGATTAATGCAGTGGAACCCAACCCAACGGCCGCCAGCTTTACGCTGAAGCCCGAAGGGGTAAACGACAAAGGCGATTTTTCATTTGTTGTTTTGGGAGACCCCGGCGAAGGCGATGCATCACAATACTCTTTGCATGACCAGGTAGTGGAAGTGATGCAAAGGCCTGAAGTGAAGTTCATGGTTATTTCTACCGATGTTGTGTATCCCGATGGTGCTATGAAAGATTATGAAAAAAACTTCTGGCTACCCATGCTGGGCGTTCACAAGCCCGTATATGCCATACCCGGCAACCACGATTGGTACGATGCACTGGATGCATTCAACGCTACTTTCCTGGATTCTGCATCGGCCAGCAAATCCATGCATGCACGGAGGGAGGCTGATTTAAAAATCACCAGCACTACAGCATCTAAAATAGATGAACTCATTGAAAAGGCTGCGTGGTACCGAAATGAATATCGCGTTCCTACCGGCCTGCAGCAAGCGCCTGTTTTCCAGATACAAACAAAAGACTTTGCATTCATCACTATTGAAACAGGAGTGCTACGCCGTATAGATGATGCACAAATGAAATGGGTGAAACAGGCATTGGAAGCTGCAAAAGGCAAATTCATTTTTGTGCTGCTCGGGCATCCATTCTATGCAACCGGAGAATACATGGGAAGCCTCAATCCAGATTTTGAAGCGCTGCACCAGTTGCTGCGCCAATATCATGCACGCATTGCTATGGCAGGCGATACACATGACCTTGAATACTATGAAGAACCATTGAAGGGTGCTGATTCAGGCAAAACAATGTATCACTTTGTAAACGGTGGTGGCGGAGCATATCTCAGCATTGGTGCCGCTCTGAAACCCAAAGACCAGATCCCTGAAAAAGTTTGGGCGCATTACCCGGCGACGGTACCACTTGTTGATAAGATTGAAAAAAACAACAACATGCTGAGACGCCCGGCGTGGAAGTGGACAAAGATTTACAACGGTTGGCCATTCAGTGCTGAATGGTTGTCGGCAGCATTTGATTACAACGTTGCGCCCTTTTTTCAGAGCTTTTTTGAAATACGGGTAGAGCCTTCAAAAAACCAGGTTCGGCTGTTGCCATACACAGTGCATGGGCCACTTACCTGGGCCGATATGGATATAAGCAGTGGTGTAAAACCCGACAGCGCCGCCATGACAACGCCGGTGCAGTGGGTGTTTCCGTTGAAATAAGTGTAACAAAAAATGAACAGCCGTCAGTAATTACTTGGCTGTAATAATGCATCAATTCTTGCTGCAAGTTCATAGTCCTTGCTGGTAATTATATCGCCGGCATCATGTGTATTCAGAAAAATTTCCACTGTGTTCCAAACATTGTTCCAGTAAGGATGGTGATTCATTTTTTCAGCTTCCATGGCCACCCTTGTCATGAAGGCAAATGCTTCGCTGAAATTTTGAAACACAAATTTTCTGCAGAGCCGGTTGTCATTTTCCTCCCACATAGGATTATTTTTTTTCTGAGCAATAGAAGGCTATTCAAGTGTGCTGGTGGCTAGTTGTTGCACACCTGATTTTTTTTTGAGTTTAATTTTTGAGATACCTGCTGCTGCAATACTTCCTCCATTTGATTTTGCTGGAGAATTCAGATGGTTCATTTGCCAGCCAATAAGCATGTTTTTGATGAATAGCGGAAGGATGTAATCCACAAACTTGAATATCCGGTTTAGTTTCCCTGGAATCATCAACGCCCTCCCTTTTAGCAAACCATCAAGAGCCTTGGGTGCAAGCCACTCAGGATTCAATGCAGAGTTTCTTGCAAACCACCCACCTGTTTGCGTTGTCATTGAAATGGAAGGACAAGTGTACATAGCCCCGGGGCAAATGGTGGTTACTGAAATACCAAGTGGTTTCAATTCTTTGCGCAGTGTTTTGGATAAATAGTAAACGTAGGATTTGGTGGCTCCATAAACGCTTTTCCTGGGAAGAAAAAAGAAACAACCCAGGCTGCTTACATTCAGCACATAGGAAGGCTTGTTGGCTTGTAACTGGGGCAGAAAAAGCTTTGTGAGCAGTGTGGTAGCCAGCACATTCAAGCGGACGATGGTTTCAAGAAATTCAACTTCAGTTTCCTTAAAAAGCAGGGTGCCGCCAATGCCTGCATTATTGATGAGCATGTTTATTTCAATGTTCAATTCACTAATTTGATGAAACAAATTCATACATGCACCATCCTTCGAAAGGTCCGTTTCAAAAGTATAGACCTTGACGCTAAAGCATTCACGTAGAAATTTTGCCAGTATGCACATTTCCGGGCCGGGCAGTGCTACAAGCACAAGGTTCATGCCTCGCTTTGCACATTCTACAGCCAGGGCTTTTCCAAATCCTTCGCTTGCTCCGGTAATCAGGGTGAATTTGTTGCTATTCATGCATTTGCCTTTTTATAAAATCAATAGTTTGGTCAAAGCCCAAAGAAGCAGGAGTAATATGGTACCCTAATTCTTCTTCTGCCTTCTTGCTTAAAAATGCCATATTCACAAAATAACGGTCGAGCATGTTGGGCGTAAACGCAGGTGCCTTGCCGGTAATTCGTGATTTCAGCATTTCAAAACCGCCCAGGACTTTGAGTAATGTCCGGGGCATCTTCAGGATGCGTACCCTGCCTATTTTGTGCAAAAGAAGCGCAAGCAGTTCATTGTAGCTTAGGTTTTCGCCACCGAGTATGTAACGTTCGCCAGTTCGGCCGTGCTGCATGGCCAGTATGTGTCCTTCCACCACATCATGTACAAAAGTGTAATTGGCAAGGTTTCCCCTTCCATTTGGCAGCATCACCATTTTGCCACTAAGAGCATCGTGCAACATCCTTGTAACGGCATTGCTGTAGGATAGTTTGCCCGGTCCATATACCCGCGATGGATTTACGATTACTGCATCCAGTCCTTGCTTTGCAAAGCTGATTACCTCTTGCTCAGCCATGTGTTTTGAAAGTTCATAATCGTTATCGAAGCCAAATATTCTCGGGTCGTCTTCGTTGATTGTTTTGTAAGGGTTTGGCCCCCAAACCGCAGTACTGCTGGTGTAAACAAATTTTGTAACGCCCATTTGCAGCGCCTGTTCCAACATGTTTCGAGTTCCTTCCACATTTACCTTGAATATTTCCCCTGGATTTTTCGACCAGAAGGAGGCGAAGGCTGCACAATGGTATACCTGCTCACAACCATGCATGGCTTGCGCAATAGTATCCTTGTCGGTTATATCTCCATTAAAAAGACCGACCCCCATTGCCTGCAAATCATTTGCCTGTTGTGGATTTCGTACGAGTGCATGAACATTGTGTCCCTGCTGCGCAAGTTTGCCTGCGAGGTTTTGACCAATGAAGCCCGTGGCACCTGTAATCATGATTTTCATAGTTCAACTTTTTTACGGGCCATTGCAAAAACCCTGTGGATTGCAACAATTTCAAAAGATAAGGCTAAAAAAATATGCAGTATTACTGCCGGCCAAACAGATTGTGTGACAATGGTAAGATAGCAAAGGACAATTCCTAACGGAACAGCTCCAGCAAGTTCCTTCTTTCCACTGCTGGCATGCATGAGTGCGTAAAAAAATGTGTTGATGACGATGCTGACTGCCGGCGAAAAAAATGCCAACAATGCCGGCAGAAAACTACCGCGGAAGAAGATTTCATAGGCGGCTACATGCAATGCACGAAGCGGAAAATAGAAGACCAAATTTCCCGCAAGGTGTGAATTTGTCAATTCTACCTGGGTATTGCTTTTTGCTGTGTAAATACCAATGGTAGTTACGAGCAATGCAAGTAAACCAAGAACGACATAGAGTTTTGCTGAGGCTGTGGGGGGATGCAGGTATTGCCGAAGTGCATGGCAGTATGCAAGTGGCAACAATCCCATCAATAAAAAAGTAAACAGCAATTTCAAAAAATGCCATTGAAAGGCCTGCCTGCTTCTTATTGCATCCAATACCTTTTCTGTTTTGTAGCGCACAGTAAGAAAATAGCTGAGCCCAAGCAGCACTAAAATCAAAATGCACCAAATAATATCGTGGAAATTTTCGGGCAATACCTAGTGTATAGGGTTGTTTTGCGTATTCCAAATACTCGTTTTCCGCACCTACGTCAAACCATTTTGCCGTAACCCTTACTGCCTCATATTGCGCAGGAGCACTGTAATACCTGACTATTTAGTGTTAAAAAGTATCTCTATTAAAGATACAATCATAAAGCCAGCCAACTATACATTGTTCAATTCAGGAATTCCGGCTATAAACACATTTGTAACGCCCATTTCGCAGTCATCCAGCTTGCCTGAATCTTGAAATTGTATTGAGTAAAAAAACTGCATTACAGCACAAGGTGTTGCTTGTTTTTTATTTTTTCATTCGAGAGGGCTGTAACCAATTGCACCTGCGGCACTTTTCTGATTTCGGTTTCCAGCAGGTTCATAAAAGCAGCATCAATGGATTCGCCTTTTACCAGCCACAAAAAATCGGTATGCCTCAGTTCGGGCAACAGGTACTCGCCATCGTGCTGATGGGTGTAAATGAGATGCTCCACCATGAGGTGTGTTTCGGAAAAGCGGAAAATAGGATAACGGAAATTCCGCTGCTGCTTGGTGAGTTCTATTTCTGAACCGTTTTGATAGCGAAAATCAAAAGCAAAATGGCGATTGATTAGCCACACAAACCTGTGCGGCTCTGCTGCACATTGTATGCCCAGCAGGTGAGCATGCTCAAAGTATTCTTCGGCAATAAGTGCATTATCAATGACCAGTTTTGCCATGATGCAGCTAGCATTTTCAGTTAAAAGGTAATTGGAAATTCCAGTACTTCCTTATCACGTTTTACCGTTACCGTGGTGGATTGGCCTTTTTCAAAACGGTTGAGTGCGGCCATGTAGGTTTCCATACCGGTAATGAGATGCTCGCCCAGTTGCACAATCACATCGCCCACTTTGAGTCCTGCTTTCTGTGCAGGCCTTCCGTCAATGACTCCATCGGCTTTTACACCCTGGCCGGTGTAAGTATAATCCGGCATGATGCCAATGGAAACTTTGAAACGGCCGGTGCCCATTTGCTGCTCCCTTGTTTTAGTAAACGCAAGTTTTGTATCAGGCGGCGTAGTGTTGACGATGGTAGAAATGTAATTGATGATGGCTACTTCGCCTGTATAGTTAATGCGGTCCGCATCATCGCTGGGCTTGTGATAATCTGTGTGCAAGCCTGTGAAAAAGAAGAGCACCGGAATATCTTTTCTGTAGAAAGAAGTATGGTCGCTGGGGCCTGTGCCGCTACTGTCAATTTTTACAGTAAATGCTTTTTGCTGGTCTGTTTTCAGCAATGATGGCCAGGAAGGTGAGGTGCCAAAGCCACCAACGGTAAGCACTTTGCTGCTGTCGTTCAGCCTGCCCACCATGTCCATGTTCACCATGTAATTCACTTTCGAAAAATCGAGCAAAGGATGTTCGGTGTAATACTTGCTGCCATACAGGCCAAGTTCTTCGCCACTAAAATTGAGGAAGAGGTAGTTGTATGCTTTGGTGCCACTGGCTTTCAGGATGCGGGCCAGTTCCAGTACAGCAGCAGTGCCGCTGGCATTGTCATCGGCACCATTGTGAATGGCTGGCGCACCGGTGTAGCGGCTGTTGGCATCTTCGCCATAACCAAGGTGGTCAAGGTGTGCACCCAGTACAATAGTTTGAGCTGCATTATTATTAATGAAAGCAGCTACGTTGATGCCATTTCTCTTTTTGGCTTCAAAGGAGAGCGATGCATCCACCTCAAAACTTTCTGAATCACCTATTTTGTATTTGGCTGTACCCTCTTTGGTAAAATACCAAACCGGTATTGAAACTGAAGCAGCCCTGTCTTTGCCGTTGAATTTCAAACCATCATCAGCGCTTCCGCTGTTGAAGACCAGCAATGCAGTAGCACCTTTTTCGGCAGCAGCCTGTGCTTTGCTGCGCAAAAGTTCTTCGGGAATAAAATGCGGATTGTTTTCGTTGGCAGCCAGGTCGTCTTTCAGGTCGTACCACCACGGCCCACCTGCCTCGTTGAGTGCAACAGAGGTAGGGGCTTTTACCTGTTTTTCGCCACCCCATGCCAATGGGAATACTTCCTTTCCCAATTCAAGCGCATGGTTGTTCAGTTTGCAATAGCTGGCCTTTCCAATCACTTTGCCTTCATCCACCACAAATGGCTGGCGGTATTCACCGTTGGCTCCGGCACCCGGCACTTCAATTTGTTTGTAATAGGTTTCAATGTAATGAACTGCTTTTTCCTCGCCCGGCGTTCCGGTTCTTCTGCCTTCGAGGCTGTCATTGGCAAGTACGCCAATATGTGTACGCACATTTGCTTCGGTAGTTGCGTTTGCACGAGCTTCAGCTTTGCGCTGTTTGCGGCTTTGTGCAAATGATAATTGAATGATTGACAAGCCAACCAAAACGATAATAAAACGCATCCATTTCATAGTCAGAGCAGCTAATTATAATATCAAAAATACTGGAGGCAAAGTTGCAGGCACTTATTTTATGGTTAATTAAAATTGTTGTAAAGGGCTTTTGCGATAGACCAGAGGCTACACAGGCCAAGGCTATTGGCCTACATTTGAGCCCATGAACCCAGGCAAGGCAATTGTTGGATTGGCATTTTGCATGCTGCTGCTTTTTCACCAGTCCTTTGGACAGGTGATTAAGGGCCTTGTGCGAGACAGCCACAACGAAGAAGCCATTCCTTTTGCATCGGTAGAAGCTTTGCCTGCCCACAAAGGTGTGGTGACCGATTCACTGGGCTTGTTTACCATGGACATCACCGGGTGGAAGGTGGATTCAATTGTGATAACCTATGTGGGCTATGCCCGCAAAGTGGTGTACATCAAAGATGCAAAGACCAACGATTTCCTCCGCATTTCGCTGGAGCGGCAGGTAACACAAGGCGTAATGGTGAAGTCGAAGGCCAACTGGGGTTTGATATTGTGGCGAAAAGTGGTGCGGCACAAAGAGCTGAACGACCGCTACCGGTTCAACAATTTCGGCTATGAATTGCACAACAAACTTGAACTTGACCTCAACCATATTAATGCGGACAGGCTGAAGGAGGTAAACGTTTTGAAGCCTTTCACCTTCATCCTGGATAATGTAGACACTGCGGAAAACGGGGAGCCTTTTCTTCCGGTTTTTCTTGCCGAAACATTGAGTGATTACTACCGCCAAAAGAACCCCACCAGGCTACGGGAAATTATAAAGGCGAGCAAAACCAATGGCATCAACAATGAAAGTGTGACCAAATTGCTGGGCGGAATGTACCAGAATGTGAACGTGTACCAGAATTTCATCCCGGTTTTTGACAAGCAGTTTGCAAGCCCGCTGAGCGATAACGGCGATGCTTATTATAATTACTCGGTAGCAGACACTGTATTCATCAATGGTCGCCGGTTTTTTCATTGGCTGTTCAGGCCAAAACACAAGGGCGAAAATGCTTTTGTGGGCGATGCCTGGATTCACGACACTACGTTTGCCGTTCAGCGTATTCAGCTACGCATCGATGGCACTTCACCGGTAAACTTTATCGAAAACCTGAGTATTTACCAGGACTTCAGGCAAATAAATGACAGCACCTGGTTTTTATCAAAGGACAAGTTTATTGCCGATGTGTATCCCATCGGAAAAAACAACAGTGGCATGAAGGGGAAGAAAACCACCACTTACCGGAATGTAATGGTGAATGACCCTCGCGTAATAGCTGAGCTCAACAAAAACAAGCTGCAGGAAGAAGTTATTGTGATGCCGGGTTCGGAAGAAAAAACTGACAGTTTCTGGACCGAAGCAAGGCATGAGGCATTAAACAAAAATGAAGCAGCCATTTACAAAATGATTGACACGCTGCAGCAAATGCCTATTTACAAAAAGTACTACAACACCATTTCATTCATCACTACAGGATACAAGCAAATTGGTAATTATGAGATAGGTCCGTGGTATAATTGGATAAGCCTGAATGGATGGGAAGGAATGCGTATGCGCTTTGACCTTGGCACCACACCAGCCATGAACAAGCACATGTATTTACACGGCTATCTTGCCTACGGTTTTGGTGATCAGAAATTCAAAGGCAAAGCTGAAGGGTATTTTATTCTCCGAAAAAATCCACGTGAATATCTTCATGCTTCCTTTCTGAACGACCTCGACAACGGACAGAATTATTACGATGAAGTAAGCCTCGATAACATCTTCACACTTGCTATTCGCAAGCCCCATATCCCGCTTAAATTCATGAAAATTCAAATGCAGGAACTGGAGTACTTCAACAGTACGCCGGCAGGATGGTCGTTTAAAGTGGAAGCCAGGAGAAAACTCTACACACCCCTGCAAAACCTGCCCCCTAAAGTATTTTTCCGCAATGTGCCCGGGGAGATATTCAATAATTTTGAGACTGCATTCACGCTTCGTTTTGCCTACCTCGAGAAATTTTTGGATGGCAACTTTTTCCGCACAAGCCTTGGCAGCGATTACCCGATTGCTGAACTGCGCTACGCAAAAGGATGGAGCGGTGTGCTCAACAGCAGTTACAATTACAATAAAGTTGACTTGAAGGTAAACGGCTTCAAAAAGATTGCACCCCTGGGTACCATTGATTACTCAGTATATGTTGGCAAGATTTTCGGCACGCTGCCCTACATGTTGCTCGATGTGGCACCGGGCAACGAAATTTATTACTACAACAAGTATGCATTCAACCTCATGAACAGGTTTGAATACATCAACGACCGCTATGCTGGTATAGCCTTTGAACACAATATTGGCAGTGGCCTGTTTCGCTATGTTGGGCTTACCCGTAAGCTCAAGTTCAGGCAGTTTTGGAATATCAAAACACTTTGGGGAGGTCTTACCGATGCCAACCGTGAATTGAATTTTGTTCCGGGCAATCCCTTTGAGGACCTGCAGGGAAAAACATATTGCGAAGTAGGTACAGGAGTTGACAACATTCTGAAAGTACTGCGCCTTGATTTGGTATGGCGCATTGCACCGCAACCACTGCCCGAAAACAAAGTTTCGAGGTTTGGTGTTTTTGGTAGCTTCAGGCTGGCGTTTTAATAACCGCCGACCATGGACACCGGGCTTTCCTTTTCAATTAACAAACCATTTCAGCCAATGGTCATTGTCCTGATGTTGATGGCCCGGTCTATCACACTCATTTAACAACAAATCCTTTAGTTTAGCATCAAAATTTCAAGCATTATGGCATTATTCAAATCGGGTAATCCCGCATTGAGCGAAAAAACTTTTCAGGGTCTTTCTATTGCAGGTACCGGCGGCGAAGTAATGAGTGTAAGAGGTACAATGAACAAGTTGGGTTTCATGTTACTCCTGCTTATGGCTGGCGCTTTCTATACATGGAGTGGTTTCAGCAAGGGGCAAAATGTTCAACCCTTTTTGTGGATTGGCGCTATTGGCGGCCTTGTTGTTGCACTGGTGATGGCGTTTAAAAAAGAATGGGCAGGTTATCTTGCACCGGCATATGCACTGCTCGAAGGGTTGTTCATCGGCGCTATTTCCGCGTTATACAATTTTGCATTTGCCGAAAGGATGCCCAAGATCATTACCAATGCAGTTGGCTTAACAGTTGGCGTGGCTGTAGCAATGTTCCTCTTGTACAATTTCAGGATCATCAAGGCTACTGAAAAATTCAAATCTGTTATCATTACTGCTACAGCAGGCATTGCCATTTTTTACCTGATAGTTCTGGTGTTGCGCATGTTTGGTGTAAACGTGGCTTTCATGCATGATTCATCTATGCTTGGCATTGGAATCTCCGTGTTTGTTGCAGGCATTGCCGCACTCAATCTTATCCTTGATTTTGATATGATTGAACAGGGTGCTGCCAATGGTGCTCCCAAATACATGGAGTGGTATGGCGCCTTTGGATTACTGGTAACACTGGTTTGGTTGTACCTCGAAATTCTGCGCCTGCTGAGCCGTTTTGCCAGCAGAGATTAAGTAGATTTTCACCTGATTAAAATAAAAACGGTCGCAGATTTTTGCGACCGTTTTTTCTTATGCGCCTAGCTTAACTAACTGCATTATTATTGGTTAATAATCATCATTCGCTGGCCCCCGCCACCACCCGGAGGACGCATGCCCTGGAATTGCTGCTGCATCATACTGCGATATTCTTCGCGGGTAATTTTCTTGCCGCTGGTCGGCGCCTTTACCACTGCTTTCCCAATGGGGTCTATGGATAGGGTAGTGTAGGTAACGGTACCTTCATCCACCACGAGTTTCAAAATCAATCCGGGCAAACCAAAATATGCATCGGGGCCTGCCGGGCATTCAATATCCTGTGCAAACCAGGCTACCACCTTCTGCTCCTGTGGAATGTTGTACCGGCGCATAGTACTGTCGGTCCTGCTTTGCTGTTGGTTGTTATTTCTGGCACTATCACCACCGGGTCTGCGGCCACCGCCAAAACCAAACATTGAAGTCACCGTGGTGGCTTTGTAGCAAAGGTGCCCGTTCAGAGTCATGGTGTCTTCTTCCATCTTCCATTTCAACGGGTGAAGCGTGTCATCAATCAGGTAGGTTTTTGGGCCGAGTTCTCTTTTTTCAGTGATGAGTTCTTTGTCGTAATCCCGAAATGATTCATCATTGGCACCACCACCAAAACGCATGTTGAACCTTCTGCCGCCGCCATCGCCGGCTTGTGGCATCTGGTCCTCTTCTTCGGGCAGATTGTGAAAGAGCGATTGTGAGCCGCTGAAAATG
>JBBIOQ010000100.1:0-15949 GCA_037443285.1 Sphingobacteriales bacterium
GGGGCCAAAGCTGGTGCGGCACAGTTGCACCTGGTTCATGATGGCAGCGCCATCCACCAGCCAGCCAATGGCGCCCATATCGGCCCAGGTAATGGTAGGATAATTAAAAATGCTGGAGTATTTCGCTTTGCCGCTGTGCAATTGTTCAATCATTTCATCGCGGCTGATGCCCAGCGTTTCGGCAGCACTGTACAGATAAAGGCCGTGGCCCGCTTCGTCCTGCACCTTGGCCATCAAAATAGCTTTGCGTTTCAGGCTGGGAGCACGGGTAATCCAATTAGCCTCGGGAAGCATTCCCACTATTTCGCTGTGCGCATGCTGGCTAATCTGCCTGATAAGCGTTTGCCGGTATTTGTCCGGCATCCAGTCCTTGGGTTCAATGCGTACTTCGCGATCAATTTTATCCCGGAAGTTTTCTTCGAGGTTTATTGCGGGCATGGCAATCGTGTTTGGGCTGTAAAAATAATGGGAAAGCCAACAAAAACTAACAAGCGTTAGTTTTTTGGGGAGGCTTTGGGGCTGTCGGCCATCACAGCCGGGCCGGGCATTGGTCCGGTGCCCTCCGGTCATCCGCAGCCATTCGGCTTTTGCTCAAAGACCGGCAGATCCGCCTTTCTTATTCGCCCAGGTTCGTTTCTTTCCTACCGCCACAAACACCCAACTACTTTCACAGATTATTCTTAGTGAATATCATAGAGTATTTCCGAATAAACATTTTTGCTCTGGTATCTTAATCAATGGTCGCTAAAAGAAAATGACACCCAATGAACCGCAAATGGCTTTTATCAGCATCAGGCCATCAATCAGTATCAGGTAGTATAATATGTTTTTCCTGCGGTGAAGCGAATAGGCTACACGTAACATCAGTATAAAAGGAATGGTATTCAGTATGATGCGCTGTATGGTAAAATCACGGGTATACCCATACAACAAGAAACTGCCAAGCCCTGCAATACTTAAAGGAATGAGGATATAAAAGATAGTGCTTCGCAGACCGTGGTGTACGACGAATGTTTTCAGTTGCCGGTTATAATCCATGGCATAGTCTTTAATGTCGAACATGATACAAAGCACCGTTACAAACATGAAATTTTTGACGAATAAAAAAAGCTGTATCAAATTGATATCACCGCCAACCTGGTGCACAATTGAATAATAAACCACCGGGTACACTGTGACCAGGCCTGCCCAGGTAAACCCGATAACGAATGGTTTGATCCAGCCAATTTTTCGAAGATTGACATTGCCAATGAGTTTGGTTTCAATGCCATAGTACAAAAGAGCAACTATTGGAAAAATGGTTGCCCGCAATACAAGCAAAGGCTTCAGTGGCCACAAATTTTTACCGTTTGAAACGAAGAAAATTACCAGGCACAATACGAGAATTGACAACAACAGCCTCTGACTTCTACTTACGAATCCTTTGTGGTGGATATACCAATTGGTTCGCTGGTTCACTGTAAGCGAGGTTTGATCCGTTATATAAGCTTTGGTATAATACCAGGTGGTGGCTGCAAAAAGCGCCGCATAAAAAACGAAATCATTCAGGGGATACTGTTGTTGCAGGCTGGCTTCTATGGAAAGTGCAACCGCACATATCCCATAGAAGTAATTTCCGAAGAAGATGAGTTTTACAATGTTCCTGGTATTCATACATTGTTGACTGCTGCTATCAAATTAGTACAAATGTATCATGTAGCGCTTCGGCGATGGCGCCATCCGCACTTCAGCCTTCAATTTTCTACCCGCTAGTTCTCCGGAACGGTACGTTGCGCAAACCAAACTACCACATCCCCCGCCTCGGTTCCTGTCTCACAAACATGAATCCCCTACAAAACCCGATGCCTAAAGAACATCTACCTTCATCTACATTATGCTATTAGTGTTTCAAATTGTAGTTGTCGGGTTATTGATTGTTTTGGTCATAGGGATAGCCTTCAGCATAAGGAGTGAAAAGCTATCTAACTACCTGCCCGAAAATTACAAATCGCTGCTGTGGGACTATATTGCCTTTTACCGTGAACTGGATGAAGTGGCAATGGAAGCATTTGAAAAAAGAGTGGAGCATTTTCTATCTGCCCATAAAATATCCGGCATCAATGCTGAGGTAGAAGACCTCGATAAAATCCTGGTTGCTGCAGCAGCCATCATACCTGTTTATTGCATACCCGACTGGCAATACATCAACCTGCATGAGGTATTGTTATACCCGGGCACATTCAATGCAGATTTCGATCAAGGCGGTTCTGACCGGAATATTGCCGGCATGGTGGGCACTGGTGCCATGCAGCATGTGATGGTTATTTCCAAATGGCAACTGAGACAGGGATTCATTAATCCGCATGATGCCCGCAACACAGCCATACATGAATTTGTGCATTTGATAGATAAAATGGATGGAACCGTAGACGGTGTTCCCGAACTCATTCTGGAACGTAACTACACTGGCCGATGGAAGCAATTGATGGAAACAACTATCCAGCAAATGAAAACGGTTGGTTCGGACATTGATATGTATGGCGCCACCAATACTGCAGAATTTTTTGCCGTTATCTCGGAGTATTTCTTCAAGCAGCCCCATTTGCTTCAGGCCAATCACCCCGATTTGTTTGCCATGCTGGAAATCATCTACAAAACCAGGCGGCAAGTTTGAGACCATAAACCTTCTACCTGCTCCTCGCTGGCAGCAATCCTGAATATCTATCGGTGCATTTCTATTGCACAATCAATTCACTTTCCAGGCCGATGAACTTGAAATGAGTTTGGAATTCCAAATCCTGAAAAACAAAAATCTTCCTCTAGTTAAAAATGGTAATTATCATGTTACCATACAGATTGCCGCAGCCCCATGGAACCTGGTTGTCGGCCGGCACCACCTGAATGGTGTGGCTTCCTGCAAGTAACTTGCCGGAATAAGTAAAGTATGCGTCCGCCCACTGTGCTCCATCGCCGGGAGGAGTGTAGGTGACAGCAACCTGGACAAGTGTTCCATCAACAGATAAGTTTAAATCATGCCTGCCTGTGCCATAACGGATGCTCTTTCCGGTAACGGTGAAGTATGCTGAATCGGCCAACGTAAAAACCGAATTGTAAATGGGTGTATGAATAACTGCGCAACCCGTGTTTGCATCCACTACACGAATTACTGTGGGCTTTACACGGCTATTCCACGATGCCAGGCCGGTGCCATCGCTGGTAAGTATTTTACCTGGAGCCTCCGTACCATCGGCAATTCGAAGGGTGCCTGCAATATCCAGTTTTGCAGTTGGGTTTGTAACGCCAATTCCCACGTTTTGAGTAAAGGCACAATTGAACAAGATTGTTGAAGAAAAGAGTACAAGAATTTTTTTCATGGTTCTTAATTATTTGAATGAAATAGTAATTCACTTAAGGGCAACAACAGTATAACCGTCTGATCTGCAGCTGAGCAAAGGCTGGTGACATTAGAAAAATACTCATAGCAGCCGCCATGCAGGCTTTGACGAGCAGAACGGATATTGCATGGTGCATGGAACTGGCTTAAGGAATGATTGATTAACTTCTTGAATGTACCCTTTGTTGATGAACATCGCAAGTGGTGGCTAAAAGGCAGTAATTGAAACCTGCAGAATTTGGCAACTGCATAAAATAAAAAATGGTTACAAAACCTGTTGGTATCGACACTGCCAGTAATATATGATCCTGAAATCAACAACTATTGCCTTTTCCTATCTTAGCAGCAATTCAAATTTGAGGTTCTATGCATTTTTCCTGGTTCATGCGCACTGAGGCCTACGTACTTTGCCTGTAGCTGTTCATTGCCTGCATCCTGATGGTAATGGCCGGACACCGCCTGCGTACCCTGTTTCTGAAGCCCGATGAGCCGGAAAGCAAAGGCGGCGTCAATTCGCTGATGGGAGCCCTGTTTGGATTATGGGGTTTTCTGCTTGCATTTACATTCGGGAATTCAGCTACACGATTCGAAAATGTTCGGGTGGTAATGGTTGACGAAACCAATTCCATTCGTAACGTAATTATGCGTAGCAAGGTTTTCCCCGACTCCATCAGCCAGGGCTATAGTGCCGACCTGCGCAAGTATCTTCAGTCGCGTATAGATTACTACAATAGCGCCACCAACAGTGATTTGGATGGGGTTGTGAAAACCAAGGAAGTGACGGTTGCAATGGGTAATGCACTTTGGAACAGAACTGAGCAGGTTGCATCGCTACCCAATATGACACCAGCGTCAAACAACATGTTTGGCGCACTTACCAGCATGTTCGACATTGCAACCAAACGCGATGCCTTGCTGATGGCAGGCGTGCCCGAAGCCGTTCAATACATGCTCTTCTTTCTGGCCATGACCATCAGTTTTATAGGTGGCTTCACCACGCCTGTCATTCAAACAAAAGAGTGGATTATTATTGGTGGCTTTGTTTTGTTGGCCGCCTGTATCATCTACATCACGCTCGATCTGGGCAGGCCTATGCGGGGCCTTATTCGTCCCGAGTCGGGCGAGCAACGGATTGCCGAACTGAAGCGAATGCTGAATTGAGCGATTCAGCCAACGGCATTCCGCTTCACTGGAATTACAAAACAATAGTCCGCATGGTAAATAAACATGCCCATAGGAATAATGTTTTTACCTTCAGAAAAAGCAACAATCATGAAAAAGCATTGCCTGGCTTTACTGCTGTTGTTGTATTTGGTTTGTAGCACAAATGTTGCGGCTGCCCAGGAGACAACGAAAGACACTGTTACTGCAGGCATTTATATCACAAGTATTCACGATATAGATTTCAAAAGCAAGGAATATACTGTTACATTCTGGCTTTGGCTCAAATACAAAAACAAGGATTTTGATTTTGAACATAACCTGGAAGTGCCGCAGGCAAAAACAGTTGAGAAATCATTTTCCACCATCGATACTTCAGGCGAAATAGTGTACCTGCTTCTGAAGATGCAATGCGTTATGAAAGATTCATGGCGCATTAATAATTTCCCTTTCGATCAGCAGAAACTCAGGTTATCGATAGAGAATTCGCAGTATGACGCAAGGTACCTGGTATTTGCGCCCGATACGCTTGGCGAACACTATGACAAAAGATTTACGCTGCGTGGCTGGACGATTGATAGTTGTATCCTTTCTACTGGAATTAAAACCTACGAAACCGCATTTGGCAGTGAAGAAATAAATCAACCAAAATCCGACTACAGCACATTCAGGGTGCGGCTCAGCATTGAAAGGGATGCCGGCGGCTTGTTCTGGAAAATGTTCCTGGGCATGTATGTGGCATTTCTTATTTCATTCCTCTGCTTTTTCATAAATGCCGATGGCATGGATTCCCGTTTCGGATTGAGCGTGGGCTCCATTTTTGCGGTCATCGGAAATAAGTATATCATCGAATCATCACTTCCCGAAACATCAGCTTTTACCCTTGTAGATTTGCTGCATGCCGTTACCTTGTTTTTCATCGTGTTAGTGATAGCTGCAAATGCGTATTCTTTGAAACTCATCAAGAGAAACCAGGAGACAAAAGCAATTCGTTTTGATAGGATTGCGGCCGGAATGATGCTGGTCTTGTACCTCCTGCTAAATGCCTGGTTTATTTGGAAGGCCGCAAACAGCGAATCCTGATAAAGCATGAATGCAATTCTTTGCTGGTCAACATCATGTAGGAAACCAAAAATATTCGCCATCCACATCTATTAACACGCTGGCTGCACTGCGCCAGGCTGGCTTTATGGTCTGTGTTTTTTCCCACTGCGGTAAATCGTGTTGCAGTTCCTGCACTTTAGCCGGCTGCAAGTCCTTCAGGTCGTGCAACTCTTCTTTATCCGCCTTAAGATTGAAGAGAAATGTTTTCTTGCTCTTTGTGTTTACATACAATTTCCAATCTCCCTTCCTGATAGCTTGTGAATAACCATTGCGCCAGTAAAAAATATTATGCGGCAGGCTGTCTGTTTTGTATTGTACAAAAGGCATCAGGTTCACTCCATCGTACACCCTGTTTGCCGGCAATGGCGCATGTGCTGCTGCGGCAATTGTCGAAAAGACATCCAGCGAACTTACAGGATGTTCAAAAGATTTAGAGGCCTGCATTGCCGCAGGATATCGCATAAAAAATGGCACTCTCAATCCGCCATCAAAATGTGTGCACTTGCCACCGCGCAGCGGTGCATTGTCAGTAGCTCTTGTATAGGTGGCACCGCCATTATCGCTTATGAAAAACACCAGTGTATTTGAATCGCAGCCTGTTTCTTTCAGTTCTTTCATCACCATGCCTACTGCATCATCCAGTGCTTCAATCATGCCGTAATACACACGTTTCACCGTATCCTGAACGCCGGTGATTCTATCGAAATAGGCTTTCGGCACCTGGAATGGATCATGCGGCGCATTGAAAGTGAGTGTGAGAAAGAATGGCTTTGCATGATTTTTTTCAATGAAATCCACTGCCTTGGTTGCAAAGGAAAAAGTGAGGTACCCTGTGTCCTTCACTTCGTTGCGTCCTTCCCTGATGGCAGTAGAGCCATAGCGTGGCGCCCATGCAGGCATCTCGGAAAATGACCAGGGCAGGTGTTGGTTCACATATCTCGATGTATCAACAGGGTCATCCACATAACGGGTAAGTGCTCCTTCAAAATAGTAACTGTAGTCAAACCCTCTTTGATCAGGATAAAATCCATCGCCATTGCCGATGTTCCATTTTCCAACAAGGCCTGTTGCATAGCCCTGTTGTTTCAGTAGCTGTGCAAGGGTCGTTTCGGTTGCAGGTAAGCCATCATTGAATTTGCTATGGTTAATAAAAATATCCGCCTTCAATTGTTTCAGTCCATAGTTCACTTGTTTTACAGCATGAAAATGATTGCGCAGCAAATGAATAGTGCCGGGCTCCAACCTGTCATAAGGCATAAACTCGTTTCCGAAACGCTGCTGGTATCGCCCAGTCAAAATTCCTTCACGGGATGGCCCGCAAATAGGAGAAGTAGTGTAGGCCTGCAGAAATCTTACACCCTCCTGTCCTAGCCTGTCAATATTCGGCGTTTTGATGTTTTTGTTGCCATAGGAAGCCAGGTCGCTATAACCAAGATCGTCAGCAATAATCAATACAATATTGGGGTGTCTTTCAGCTGCCTGTGCCTGGCTGAAAGCAGTGGTAGCCTGCAAAAAAAATAACAAAGCCAGCAAAGGGAAAAGAATGCTTTTGCCAATGCCGACCCGGAAAGTTGAATACCTGAACCATTGTCTCAAATCATTCATCGCTTCGCGGTGTTTTACAAGAGCAGCAAAAATGTAAGCTTTCATTTAAGAAAAAATGGTAATTGACAATTCGTTTGCTGGCGAAGCAGGAACATTTTTGTTAATGTCACCTGCAATGCCTTTTCTTTCCTGCCGCAATTGCCCAAACCGGTAATCACATCACTCCTTATCTTCCCGCCTCAACCATCAGACGAAATACTTGCTATGCAGCAAAAACAGTACAGCATTTTCTCGCTGCCCGTTATTGTAGGCGCCCTCGGTTTTTTTGTAGACATCTACGACCTGTTGTTGTTCAGCATTGTGCGCCGTTCCAGCTTTAAAGCGCTTGGTGTACCCGATGATGCATTAAAGGATATCGGCGAAAACATTATCAGCTGGCAAATGATTGGCCTCACTATCGGCGGTATTCTCTGGGGCATTATGGGCGACAAAAAAGGACGCAAAAGCGTGCTGTTTGGTTCCATTCTTTTGTACTCTGCGGCCACCCTGGCCAATGGTTTTGTAAAAACGGTGGACCAATATTTGCTGCTGCGATTTATTGCAGGTCTGGGTCTGGCCGGTGAATTGGGTGCAAGCATAACCCTCACCAGTGAACTATTACCCAAAGAAAAAAGAGGCATCGCTGCAGCCATCATTGCCACAAGCGGTGTGCTGGGAACCATTACTGCCTATTTTGTGCATTACCTCAGTGGCGAGGACTGGCGCCTTTGTTATTTCATTGGCGGTGGCATGGGACTGGCGTTGTTGTTGCTTCGTGTGGGCGTACTCGACAGCCGCTTGTACGATGCCACCAAACATGCCCATGTGCAAATGGGAAACTTTTTCATGCTCATCAATAAGCGGGAAAGGTTGTGGCGTTATCTCCGCGGCATTTTAATTGGCCTTCCTGTGTGGTTCGTGATTGGCGTCATCATTAGTTTTTCCGATGAATTTGCAAAACGATTCGGCATCGAAGGATTTGATCAGCCTAAAGCATTGATGCTGCAGTATGTAGGCCTGGTGTTTGGCGATTTGGGTGCCGGGCTGCTGAGCAACTACCTCAGAAGCCGCAAAAAAACATTGCTGATTTATTACGGAATCCTGAGCATCTTCCTGATTCTTTTCTTCACACTGAAAGGCGGTGGCAATGCTTTCAATATGTATGCCATTTGCATGGGCATGGGCTTTGGCTCCGGCATTTCAGTGGTGTACATCACCATGAGTGCCGAGCAGTTTGGCACCAACCTCAGGGCCACGGCAGCTATTTCCATTCCCAACCTGGTGCGTGGCTTTCTCCCTATCATACTTTTGTTGTTTCAGTTTCTGCGCAGCAGCGGCATGCTCAATAATTATGTGCTGGCAGCAGCTGTCACCGGGTTTGTTGTAGTTGGCATCGGCTTCTGGTCTGTGTTGAAAACACCCGAAACATTTGAAAAAGAGCTCGACTACATGGAGCACTGATTTCCATTACCATACAATAGTATTCATCATGCTGCCCATAAAATTATCCATGCGACAGTTTTGATTTTGTTTCTAATATTACAGCTACAACGAGAACCATCCGTATGAAGAACCGCTGGGTTTATTCTTTCTTCAGCCTGGCATGCATTGCCATGATAGTGTTGGATGCTTGCAATGGCACTCATGATGCTTCCCTGCCCGAAACGGTGAGCTATAATTTCAATATTCGGCCCATCCTTAGCGACAAATGCTTCAAATGTCATGGCCCTGATACTTCCAAACTGGAAGCAGGCCTGCGTCTCGACATTGCCGAAAGAGCCTATGCCCCGCTTCGCGAAACGAAAGGCGCTTTTGCCATTGTGCCCTTCAAGCCTGAAAAAAGCGAACTCATCAGGCGCATTAAAAGCAACGACACTACTGAATCAATGCCGCCTCCTGATGCGCATTTGGGCATGCTTACGCAGCATGAAGTGAAACTTTTTGAGAAATGGATTGAACAGGGAGCCAAATATGAGCGGCACTGGGCTTTTGTGCCTCCGCAAAAACCAGCTTTGCCAAAAGTGTCTGATGAAGATTGGCCCCGCAATGAAATCGACCATTTCATATTAGCCAAACAGGACGCTAACCACCTTTCTCCCAACAAACAGGAAGATGCCGAACGTTTGTTGAAACGCCTGAGTTTCGACCTCACCGGCCTGCCTCCTACTATTGCCATGATGGATGCTTTTGAAAAAGACAACAGCGACAAGGCCTATGAGAAAATGGTTGACCAACTGCTGGCCAACACGCACTTTGGTGAAAAGATGGCACTTCACTGGCTGGATGTAGGCCGCTATGCCGACAGTTATGGCTACCAGGACGATAACATCCGTACTCAATGGCCATGGAGAGACTGGGTGATTCATGCCTTCAATACAAACATGCCATACAACCAGTTTCTCACCTGGCAAATAGCAGGAGATATGCTTCCCAATGCCAGCAAGGAAGAAATTCTCGCCACGGCCTTTTTACGCAACCACAAGTACACAGAAGAGGGTGGCGTGATTGAAGAAGAATACCGCGTAGAATACCTGGTAGATAAAGTGAAAACCTTCACGAAGGGATTACTCGGATTAACTGTTGAATGCGCCCAGTGCCACGACCATAAGTACGACCCGGTTTCGCAAAAGGATTACTACAGCCTCCTTGCTTTTTTCAACAACACTAAAGAACTGGGCTTTGAAGGCGATGTGAGTGTATCGAAGCCGGCCAAACTCCCGATACTGCAAATCAGCACTGAGGACGTAAAGTCGCTAATGGCTTACATCAACAAGAAGGACACCAACATGCTCAGCGTTTCGGTAATGGGTGAAAGAGATACGCTGCGCAAAACATTTATTCTTGGACGAGGAGTATACACCAATCCCGGAAAAGAGGTGGAGCCGGAAGCATTGCCGGCAGTGATGAAATACGATGAACAACAATATCCACGCAACAGGTTGGGACTTGCAAAATGGACGGTTAGCACCAGGAACCCGCTTACTGCACGGGTATTTGTGAACCAGTTGTGGCAGGAGTTATTTGGCCGTGGCATTGTAAAAACGACCGGGGATTTTGGCATGCAGGGCGAACTTCCTTCGCACCCCGGGTTGCTCGACTGGCTGGCTGTTGATTTCATGGAACATGGATGGGACATCAAGCGCCTGGTAAAACAAATAGTGATGAGTGCTACGTATCGCCAGTCGGGCAAAGTGAGTGAAAAACAACTGAAAACAGACCCTGAAAATGTATTCCTCAGCCATGCACCCCGCCAGCGGCTGCAGGCAGAATTGGTGAAAGACATGCTGATGACAAGCAGCGGACTGTTAAACCCCGAAATTGGCGGGCCCAGTGTAAAGCCCTACCAGCCAAAAGGTATGTGGGAAAGCGCTTCATCAGGTCGTGGTCAACTAGCCACCTACAAGCAGGATACCGGTTCGGCGCTTTACAGGCGAGGCATTTACACGTTTATCAAACTCACCGTTCCGCCGCCTTCCATGGCCATTTTTGATGCCAGCAACCGCGACCAATGCCAGGTAAAACGATCGCAAACCGCCACGCCCCTACAAGCACTGGTGATGATGAATGACCCCATGAGCCTTGAAGCGGCAAGAGTGCTGGCGCAACAACTTGTTGCCACCACTCAGGGCGATGACGAGAAAATCACTACCGCATTTCGGCGTATCATTTGCAGGCATCCCAATAGCAAAGAGGTAAGCATACTGCACGAATACCTGCTGGAACAAAGGCAGGCTTTTGCCAATGGAAAATTGGATGCTGCAAAGACGCTGGCCCAGGGCGAATACCCATTGCCTGCCAATGCCAACAAAAAGCAACTTGCTGCGTGGATGAAATTGTGCAGCACTATTTACAACACTGAAGAAGCCATCACGAAATAACCCTGCCACATGGAAAAAGAAGCGTTTGAATATGGGCTAAATCTGAACCGTCGAAAATTTTTGTCGAGGCTAAGCTTGGGCATTGGTAGCGCAGCATTGGGCTCACTGCTTATTCCAGATTTGTTCAGCAGTACAGATGCCGAATCAACGCCTCTTGGCCTGCCACATTTTGCGCCCAAAGCAAAACGCATCATTTACCTGTTTCAAAATGGCGCACCATCACAGCTGGATTTGTTCGATTACAAACCCATGCTGCAAACCATGTTCGGACAGGACCTTCCTGCCTCTGTTCGTATGGGCCAGCGCCTTACAGGTATGACGGCCAACCAGTCTAAGTTTCCATTGGCAGCGTCTAAATTTCAATTCAGCCAGTATGGCCAGGCACGAGCCTGGGTAAGTGAATTGCTGCCGCATACTGCCGGTGTGGTGGATGATTTGTGCATCATTAAAACTTTGTTTACAGAAGCCATTAACCACGACCCTGCGCTAACCTTTTTTCAAACAGGTGCACAGGTGGGCAACCGCCCGAGCATGGGCGCATGGCTGAGTTATGGCCTCGGCAGCGAAAACAAAAACCTGCCAGCATTCACCGTACTTCTTTCAAAAGGAAAAGGAAACGGCCAGGGTGTTTATTCCAAACTGTGGACCAATGGGTTCCTCGACAGCGTACACCAGGGTGTTCAGTTCAGCAGTGGCGAAAACCCGGTGCTGTATCTCAACAATCCGGATGGCATGGACAAGGCCGACCGACGCAACATGCTCGACAAAGTTGCCGAACTGAATGCAACAGCTTTTGAAGAAACCGGCGATCCTGAAATCAAAGCTCGCATTCAGCAGTATGAAATGGCTTTCCGCATGCAAACGGCTGTGCCTGAAATAATGGATGTAACACGAGAGCCTGAAGACATTGTCAAACTCTACGGTCCCGAATGCCTGGTGCCCGGCACCTATGCAGCCAATTGTTTGCTGGCCCGCAAATTGAGCGAAAACGGTGTACGGTTTGTTCAGCTGTATCACCAGGGTTGGGATGGTCACAACAACCTTCCTTCAGAAATAAAAGGCCAGTGCCTCGATACCGACCAGGCAACTGCTGCCCTCATCACCGACCTGAAACAACGCGGCCTCCTTGACGAAACACTGGTTATTTGGGGAGGCGAGTTTGGTCGTACTGCTTACTGCCAGGGCACACTCACCAAAGACAACTACGGCCGCGACCACCATCCGCGTTGCTTCACCGTATGGATGGCAGGTGGTGGGGTGAAACCAGCCGTATACGGCGAAACAGATGACTTTGGCTACAACATCCTTCGCGACCCTGTGCATGTTCACGACTTCCACGCAACCATCCTACACCTCATGGGACTCAATCATGAGCAACTCACTTTTAAACACTTGGGTAGGCGCTATCGGCTTACAGATGTAGCAGGGAAAGTGGTGGATGGGTTGATTGGGTGATTCTTTTGAATAAAAAAATAAGCAATAAAAAAAACAAACACGAGCTAATCAAATTTCCCAGGCGGTACCACTTTTTCGCTGACACCCGAAACAACTGATTTTGCAGGCAAAAATCCTTCACAACGGATACACTTATCGGGGTCAATCAAACTGAATGCATATCAACAGAAATGAAACGCAGAAAATTCATACATCAATCATTACTAACAGCCGGTGGCGTAGCATTGGGCGCAAGCAAACTGCATGCGTTTTCACCGCAGGAAATCATTTTCGGCTTTGGCAGCAAGCGTTACCGCCTGAATGAGCAATGGAGCAAAGCTGATGTGAGCCGCAACCCTGTAAACGATTGCCACGAAATGGTGCAGGACAAAAAAGGCCGCATCCTATTACTGACCAATGAAACAAGAAACAATGTGCTCATCTACGACAAGAGTGGCAAATTGCTCGATTCATGGGGACACGATTTTCCCGGTGCACATGGTCTCACTTTGTTCAATGAAGGTGGCGATGATGTGTTGTTCATTTGCGACAACAAGCGTCACCAGGTTATCAAAACAACCATCGATGGCCGGGTACTGATGACATTGGATTACCCAAAGGAAACCGGCCAATACACAACACCGGATGAGTATATACCCACCGAAACAGCCATCGCTGCCAACGGCGACATTTTTGTTGTGGATGGATACGGTAAAGACTTCGTGATTCAATACGACAGCAAGGGCAATTACATCCTGCATTTTGGCGGACGTGGTGAAGAAGAAAAACACCTGCGCAATGCTCATGGAATCTGCATTGACCAACGCAAAGGAAAGCCCGAATTGATAGTAACTTCAAGAGAACAAAATGCGTTCAAGCGCTACAGCATGCAGGGCGAATTTATTGGCACCATTGCCATGCCGGGAGCCTGGGTGTGCAGACCAGTAATCAAAGGCGACTTCCTGTATGCCGCTGTATTACAAAGCAACAACAGGCTATGGCAACAATCAGGTTTCGTAACCATTCTCAACAAAGACCATCAAGTGATTTCAAATCTTGCAGGCAGCGAGCCGCAATATCAAAACGGCGTGTTGCAGGAAATGTACCAAACCATCAAAGCATTCAGCTACCCGCATGATGTTTGCATTGATGATGATGAATGCATGTACCTGGCACAATGGAACAGCGGAAAAGTATATCCTTACAAACTTGAACCAGTAGCCTGATGCAATTGAAATTATTAGCGTGTTCGCTGCTGTTCATGGTGCAATCAATTGTTGCGCAAAAAGTATATCAGCTTGCGCCACCCATTCCAAAATATGCATCGGTGTTTTTTCAAAAAGAGATTGCACTCTCCTTCGATTTCAAACTGCCCGGCAGCAGCATTCATTACACAACTGATGGCACCGAGCCAATCGGCTCATCTGCTGTTTACACGAAACCGCTTTCCATTAAAAAACACCTCACTGTGGTAAAAGCAAAATCTTTTGCCACGGGCTTCTCGCCTTCTGAAACGGTGTCGCTGCAATTCTTTGCGCAAGGTTATCGCATTGCCTCCATCGCAACTTCTGCCCCCAACAACCAATACAAAGGCAACGGACCCACTACACTAACCGACAACCAAAGTGGCGGCATGCAGCATACAAATCCCGCATGGCTGGGCTTCGACAGCGACAGCATTGTTGTCGACCTTTCCCTGGAAAAAACTGTGAGCATTTCGCAGGTGATGCTGCATGTGCTGGTAAACCAGGGTGGGTGGATTTTTTTACCGCAGCAGGCTGAAGTATATGCAGTTAAAAACAACATGAACACACTACTGCTCACACAGCCATTCAATGCAGCCGATGAAACTCCATCGGACACAAAAGCCCTGTTGCTAAATTTTTCTCCAACAACACTGCAACAATTACGTATCGTCATTCATCCATTGGCTTCCCTTCCTGATTGGCATGCCGGCAAAGGAAAAAGAGCCTGGTGTTTTCTGGATGAAATAAAAATTTATTGACCGATTGTGAAACGACTGGATAACATACTCCTCAACATAGCCATTGCCCTGAATGCGCTGCAGGCTTTTCTGCTCCTATTCGAAAACAGGGTTGCCATTCCTGCATGGTTACAGGTAGCAGGCCGCATGCACCCGCTCATCCTGCATTTCCCCATCGCACTGGCTGTGCTTGTGGCTGCATTTGCCTTGTACAAAATTGTAAAACCCAGCCATACGTTTGCATCTTTCAAAACATGGCTATTGTTCACTGCTGCTATTGTCGCAATCACTGCACTGTCAGGCTTCTTCCTGTCGAAAGAAAGCGGATACGATGCAGACAGCATTAGTTGGCACAAGTGGAGTGGCTGGGGCTTATCGCTTTTGCTGCTGATTTGGTGCATGGCATATGAAAAATTACAAATGAATAAGCGCCTTTCAGCATTAGCGGCCACATCCTGCCTCATAGCTGTGCTGCTGGCAGGGCATTTGGGTGCTACTATCACCCATGGCGAAAACTTCCTGCTGGCACCCGTAACGCACAGTAATGAAAAGCCAGCAGTGCTGCTCGATGATGCGATGGTTTACCAGGACATGGTACACCCCATTCTGGAAGCAAAATGTATGGGCTGCCACAACGAAAAAAAGGCCAAAGGGGAACTGGTAATGGAAACTGAAGCCCAACTGCTGAAGGGCGGAAAGAATGGCAAACTCTGGAACCTGCAGGAGCCCGGCTTCGGGCTGATGATGCAACGGCTTCACCTGCCCTTGCAGGAAAAGAAACATATGCCACCGGCAGGAAAACCGCAACTCACCAATGATGAAATTTTCATCATTGAACAATGGCTGGCAAAGGGTGCATCAATGAAAATGAAGGTGGCTGCATTGCCTGATAATGACACGCTGCGCAAAATTGCCAACCACCTTTTTAGCAATCTTGCTAACGAGAAATATGCGTTTAGTGCAGCCGATGCAGGCACCATCAAAAAACTGAATTCAGAAAACAGGGTGGTGTATCCACTGGCATTGCAGGTGCCTGCGCTGGCAGTAGATTTCTATGGTCGTTCATTGTACAACCCAACCCAACTCAAAGATCTGCTGGAGGTGAAAGAGCAGATAGTTTCGCTCAACCTCAACAAGATGCCGGTGAAAGATGAAGAACTTGAAACCATTGCTTCATTTAAAAACCTACGCAAACTCAACCTGTCATTTACCGATATCACCGGTAATGGACTTTCATCGTTGAAGTCACTGGAGCATCTTCAGCAGATATCCATTTCAGGTACGCATGTTTCGGCAAAAGAAATGTCTGCGCTCAAATCATTTCCCGGTTTGTCTGTAGTATATGCGTGGGAAACAAAAGTGCCAGAATCAGAAAGAAGCACTACGCAAAAAGTGCTGGGTAAAACAAGGATTGAATGGGGCTTCAGCGGC
>JBBIOQ010000101.1:0-260 GCA_037443285.1 Sphingobacteriales bacterium
TCATTGCAGGCCTCTCCATCGGGCTGCAGGTTTTCGCAATTAATGGTTTTGGCCAAAATGCGTGCACAGGTGGTTTTACCTACACCCCTTGGGCCGCAAAACAGGAAGGCATGCGCCAGCGTATTGTTGCGGATGGAGTTTTTGAGCGTGGTGGTAATGTGCTGTTGACCCACCACAGAACTAAAGGTCTGAGGACGGTATTTCCTTGCCGATACGATGAATTTTTCCATGAGCAAAAACAAAAGTAGGGAAACAGGGTT
>JBBIOQ010000101.1:290-15336 GCA_037443285.1 Sphingobacteriales bacterium
AAATGGAATAGTTAGGTGCAAAACAAGCGGTTGGTTTGCCACGAACTACTCAATTAAAAAACGGGTGACGTTTGAATTCCTTGTTCCTGTCGAACAGGTAGCGGTAAGTGGCCAGCCTGCGGGTAATGGTAAAATCGAGGTTTTTGGAGATGTTGTTGATTTTTGGGTTGAAATCACCCTGCCACTGTAGTTCTGTATACAGGTATCTTCCTTTGGTTTGAATTATTTTCGCAGCTTCCACTACCATGTAATAGTCCATACCCATTCCCTGGTATTCCGGCACTATGCCAAACACTATGCCGGTCATTTTGCGGATAGCACCCCGCCAACGGTGAAAAAGGAATTTCAATTTGGCCCACAGGTGAAACTTGCCATTGAGGTACTTGAACGCCTGGTTTAAATCGGGAAGGCTTATGTACATGGAAACGGGCTCATTGTAACGGTACACAAACCATACTAAATCGGGGTCCATAACCGGTGCCATGGTTTTAAAAATCATGATGGCCTGTTCAGGTGCCATTTCCTTATTGCCTTCATGCTGTGCCCAACCTTTGTTATACACGGTGCAAAAATCATGGGAATATTTTTCCAATTGCTTTTTGTCAATCCTCTCAGCGTGGAATCCACCCATGGCTGAAATCCGCTCATGGGCTATATAAAATTTTTCGTTCAGCCTGCCCTTAATAGGCCGGCCCCAGCAATTCTGGTAGAAAAAAATCTGGCAACCATAATTCTCCAAAAGGTCTTTGTAGTAAGGTGGATTGTAGTTCATGCCATAAGGCGGGGGTTCAAATCCTTCAACGAGCAATCCCCACCATTTGTCGCGTTCCCCAAAGTTGATGGGGCCGTCCATAGCCTGCATGCCTTCGCTTTGCAGCCAGTTCTTTGCAGTATCCAGCAGCAAATTGGCTGCCTCCTGGTTGTTGATGCAATCGAAAAAACCAAACCCGCCTGTAGGTTGTGTATCGCCTTTGTTGCGGTATTTTTTGTGCACAAATGCGGCGATGCGGCCAATGTACCGGCCTTCATCATCCTGAAGTAACCAACGCTTCACTTTACCGAATCGAAAGGCTTTGTTTTTATTTGGGTCAAACACAAAGTTAATATCCTTGTCAAGCGGCCGGATGTAATTCTTGTCCTTCCTGTTCAAGTCCACATTCACCTTAATGAATGCCTTTTCAAGCCTTTTACTATTCACTTCAACTACAACCATGCGGCAAATTTAACAGCGGCCCACTTAATTGTCAGCAGGAAAAAGATGGTCGGCAAGCTTCTGGTCGTGACCATATAAATCGTTCCTGAAATTGAGTTTGCCATTACTGCCCACCCAGCAGGTGAAATAGCCTACAAACACTGGAATGGGATTGTTGATTGTGACTGTCTTTTCCTTTGATGCATTCATAGCTTCTTTTATTTTCTCAGGGGTCCATTCAGGATTGAAACGCAACGCCCAGTTAGCCATTTTTTCAGGTTCGGCTATACGAATGCATCCATGACTAAATGCACGGGTGGTTTGGCCAAACAGGCCTTTGGACGGCGTGTCGTGCAGGTAAATGCTGTAGCTGTTGGGGAACAAAAACTTCACCCTTCCAAGCGAGTTGGTTGGCCCTGGTTTTTGCCGTACCATGGGAGTGCCATCGGAATAATGGCCGACCACCTCCATGTTCCTTTTTGAAAAATAGGATGCCGACCTTCCCATTTCATTTTTCGCAATGCTGTACGGCACATTCCAGTATGGAGCAAATACAACGTACTGCATGTTGCCGTTGAAAATAACGGTAGTGGTTGCAGGTTTGCCCACGACCACTGCCATTTCAAATTGTTGCTTTCCACTGTCCATTACATGCAGCTTGAACTCAGGGATGTTTACAAAAATGAATGGCCCTTTACCGGGCTTCGGTACCCATCGTGCACGTTCCATATTCACAAGTATTTGTCTTATGCGGTCTTTCAAAGGCACGTTGATGCTTTGCTGAAATCCCTTGCCCAAAACACCATCGGTAGTCAGGCCCATGCGTTGTTGGTAGCTATTGATTCCTGCAGTTGTCTTTTCATTCAGAACATTGCCTGCATCGTCATTGCCCAAATCACCTAATAATTGCAAACGCTTTTTCACCAGTCCTATTTCGGATGCCGAATCGCCGGCAACATATTTTTCCTTCGTAAAAAGAATGGGTGTCCAATGGTTGGCCGTTTCAATTTTCGAATAGGTTTCCAATGCCTTACGCAGTTGCTCAAACAAAGGCGCAACCGGCAAGTAACCTGTGATGTCTTTTCCGTTATTTGATACGATACTGTCAAGCAACAACAAAGGATCGATTTTCTTTCGGGGAATGAACCAACCCAAATCCTCCGGATTGATTTCTTCATTGCCGCCGTAGGCCTTTTGAACATAACGGAAAAACTGCCAGCTGAGCATTATTTCAGCATTAATCACCTCTGGTGTTCCCGGTTTGAAACGGGTGGAATCTTCCCGAAATTTTTCGATGACGGAATCAAGCAACGGCAACTCCAGCGATTTGTCATTCACAGACTCACGATAATTGCGATATAGGTTTACGAAGTTGTAAGCCTGTTCCGCTACGCCGGAACTATCGAACCATGCATATTCATAGTTACGCATCCTGTAAAAACTCTCCACGAGCAGGCTGTCGTTTTCAGTTAGATGTTGCGTATAGATAAACTGCTGCACAGCCGCCGAATCAAGAAACAGGTTCACAAATGCAGTCTGCTGGTTGACAGTTGTGTCAATAGCATGTACGTGCTTGATTTTTTTTGCATTGGTTGCCTCACAACCCACCAGAACTGCAATACCAGTTACCAGGCACAATCTGATTACACAATTGCGTTGGGCACTGCTGAAAAAAGACATAGAACAAGATTTGAGGAAAGGTAGCAATGTCATAGAATGGCTCGCCGTTTTTTCTTAATTTTCAACAGCATACATTGCATATAATCATTGGGTTATGAAAAGGTCTGAAAAAACATTGCTGGGATTTCTTGCAGGCGTAGTTGTTGGCGCCGGCATCTATGCATTTCTGAATTCGCCCGAAGGACAGGCATGGATAAAACGCATGAAAAAACAAGTCGGTGAATGGAAAGAAGATTTTGAAGACCTGGTAAAACAAGAAAAAGAGATGGCTGAGGGCTGGGAAGAGGACGAAGAGTCCGCAGCCTCTTAAAATACATCACATGGCTAAGGAAGAATCAACATCTTTATTCGACTGCCTGAAGCAGGCAATCAAGCAGTTGTTAGGCGACAGGCTACTGCTGGCAAAAATGGAGACTGCCGAAAAAGTATCCATACTGGCTGCGAGACTCGTGTTTCTGCTGGCAGCAAGCATGGTCTTGTTTTTCGTACTCCTTTTTGTGAGCATTATGGGTGGCTATTATTTTGCACAAATCACTGGGAGTTTATTCATTGGTTTCGCTATCCTGGCAGGCATTTATTTGCTTTTGCTAGTGCTCTTGCTGACTGTTGGCCGCAAGTGGATTTTCACCAAAATAGAGTCTTTCATCATCACCACTATTTTCAATGATGATAATAGCCAAAAAAAGACAAACAATAACTGATGCCGCAACCATACATCATACAATCACCCATCACCGATTTGCAGACGCTCCGGCTTGAAAAACAAAAGCTGAAAGAGCATATCGAATTATCGGATGAAACACTAAAAGCGGAAATTGAACAGTTGCCATCGACCATAATGACACAGGTTGCAGGCAATGCATTGTCTTTCATCCTGAACACAAAAATTGGCGGAATCGCCGGACAACTGCTTGGCAAGGCTGTAGGTAAACCCGGCAAGAAATTTGTAATGGGAGGCATGCTCCGCGAAACGGCCATCTTTGCTGGAATTGGAATAGCCAAACGTTTGCTGAGGGCTTGGAAGAACAGAAAAAAAAACAAGCCTCAGGGCAATGAAGAGGATATTGAACCTGAAGAATGGTTTACCACATGACGCATGATAATAGCCGCATGTTCCCTGCTGTTTTCAATAAACCAGATATGGGTATCCATACCACCGCATACTACTCCGGCTAAGTAAAGGCCGGGCACATTAGTCTCCATGGTTTCAGGATTGTACTGAGGATATCGCTTTTCATCATTGCTCAATGCAATTCCCATCTTCTCCAAAAAAATAAAATTGGGTTTGTAGCCGGTCATAGCAATTACAAAATCGTTGGCCACTGTTACCATTCCTTCCGTCGTTTCAATATCTACTTCCTTTTCGCGAATGCTTGCCAGTTTTGACCGGGTAAATGCACGAATGCTTCCTTCTTCTATCCTGTTTACTACATCGGGCCTCACCCAGTATTTTACTCTCTCGCCTATGCTCTCTTCCATCATCACCATGGTCACATGTGCTCCTTTGCGCCATGTTTCCAGTGCGGCATCAACCGCCGAATTGTTGCCACCCACCACCAGCACATTTTGAAATGCATAGTAGTGTGGGTCTTTGTAATAGTGAGTTACTTTGGGCAAATCTTCACCCGCCACATTCAGCATTACAGGCATGTCATAAAAGCCTGTTGCCACCACTACAAATTTTGAAGTGTAATTGCCGCCTGCAGTTTTCACCTCAAAGCTTCCATCTGCTATTTTGCAGACGCTCTCAACTTTTTCAAACAGCCTGACATTAAGCTGAAACAAAGTAGTTACCCGCCGGTAATATTCCAGTGCCTCAGCACGGTTGGGTTTTGGATGCAGACAAGTGAATGGTACATCTCCAATTTCAAGCCTTTCGGAAGTTGAGAAAAAAGTCATATTGGCGGGATAGTTGTACAGGCTGTTCACCAGGCAGCCCTTCTCAATAATTACATAGGATTTGCCTGCACGTTTTGCTTCAATTCCACATGCCAGGCCTATTGGCCCGCCACCAATAATTACGATGTCGAAATACTGCTCCATGGTTGCTAAAATACGAAGCAACAATTGGAGGATAGAAAATTCAGTGCGTTACCAACTAATCGAGTTCTATATCTGCAGTGACAGGATAGTGGTCGCTGGAATATTTGTAAGGCACTTCATATAGAAAACCCTGTGCCAGTTTGAGGTTCACTTTGGCATTTTTGACCCATGCTTTCTTGTTTCGTGAATATAATACATGGTCAATCCATTCATTGAGGTACATGTTGTTGAAAAGCATATCACGATAGCTGGTAGTATAAATTTTTTCGAGTCGCATATTTTTCTGATCAGTAGCTGAAAGCGAATCGAACAATGCGCTGCCCAGCGTAAGATCCGGGAACCATACATTACCCATGAGCCGCTCCACTCCACTGCCAAACAATTTCTTTTCGCTGGCATCCATGCCGGGTCCATCATTGATGTCGCCGCAGACAATGAGCGGAATATTTTTAGTGGCATCATCGCTCAAATACTTGTCGACAAATGCGAGCCTGACCCTGCCGGCCTGTGCCAGAATTTTGCGACGGTTGGCATCTGCGTTCTCCCACCACTTGCTCCACTCCAGTGCACTGGTCACCAGTTTACTTTTTAAATGCAGCCCCAGGATGTTGAGTTCCTTACCTGAAGCAGTCTTGATATTCACCAGCAGCGGGCTTCTTTCAAAGCGATACACTTCCGGAATACCATCATCTTCCAAATCCATGCGCCACTCTTCAAATGCTGGCATCTTCAATGTATCAGTGGTTGTAAAAGGTGTAGCGGCAAATTTGCCGGTATCTGTGCGCACAGCAACACCTACACATTGCGACATGCCTGGTGATGGTTGAATAAATGTGGCCCATTTTCCCGTGAGATCAGCATCAGCAAAAGTTTGCAATTCAGGTGTGGCATTGGGCCCTTCTACCACCACTAAAATATCAGGTGCCAGTTCGTTGATCACTTTGGAAAGATGCTCACGCCGATGCTTCACTGTTGCCGATGGCATATGCTGTGTTTTTTCTGCATCCGGCCGGTATTGACCGTTCTGACCAAACAGGTCGTTCATCCATTCCATGTTCCATAACATGAGTTTGAGTGTAGCCATGTGATTTGAAGTTTAGGCGATCAAGATACAATCAGCACACGATGGCTGCAACAAAAAATACAGCCATTTTACAGCTGCATTTTTTGTGGATTATACTTGTTTCCTTATCAATCGTCATCTTCTTCCACCGAAAGCACTTTGCTTGAACGACCACTATTCGGGATGATAATTCTACCAGCATTTTTTGCCGCAAACATCTTATTGTATTCTGCAATATCGGTTGAGATGATTCCCTTCAACTCTTCTTCAAGTTCTTCCCATTGTTCATGCAGGTCTTCGAAGCGTTGCTTCTGGCCATCGGTAACGTAGGGAATGTTGCAATCCATTTCACCATGCAGGAAAATAAAATCAGCGGATAATTTGTTTACATAATTGATGATGTCATCATTGCTCTCTGCTTTGTTCTGAACAATTTCATCTTCCCATTTCGTGAGTTTATCAATAATAGCCTGCCCCTTTAGATTAATTTCTTTGTAGGTAGAATCATCTTTGGTGAGGCCCTTTATTTCTGCAATTTGCTTACGTACACTGCGCATATCAAGCACAGCATAATGCATTTGATTTACCTTATCCTCCACCTTTTTTTGCCAGGCTTGCTGCTCCACATATTCAGCTTTCGTGGCTTTGATCATTGGATGCGGCAATACTCGCACCGGTGCAGTGCGCTCCAACTTGCCCATTCGTAAGCGCAGCAGGTATGCGCCCGGTGCCACTTTTCTTCCGCTGAAATCTCCTTCAATAAATACATTGGGAACACCCTTCATAGTAGCATACCGCAAATCCCAAACAAACCGGTTGAGGCCAGGCTTTGGAGGCAAAAGCGGGTCGGCAGACGGACCGCCGGAATAGCTTACAAACAAAGGATCGGCTTTGGATGAATAGCTGCGCACCACGAGTCCTTCACCATCAATCACATCAAGCGTTAGCGTGTCACCTTCTTTGAATGCTGCAGGCAGTCTGTAATAAATAACAGCCCCGGTTGCAGCATTAACGCCGTCACCTGTGCCGGCAGGCCCTACAGCGCTTGCCTTTGTATCATCGTCCACATTGTCCAGCATGCTTCTGCCACTTACACGCATGGCATCTTCGGGTTTGTACATTACAAATGCATCCAAACTGTCATTTGCATTGTACTGGCGAAGCATGTGTAAATCATCGAGCACCCAAAAAGCACGACCCATCGTTGCGGCCAGTAAATCGCCTTTATGAATTTTAAGATCCGTAACAGGTGTAATGGGCAAGCCCAACTGCAATTGCTGCCAGTTGGCACCTTCATTCCATGATACACACAATCCTGTTTCAGTACCGGCAAACAACAATCCTTTGCGCTCAGTGTCTTCACGAATGCAACGGGTAAAAGCATCTTTGGCAATTCCGTTTACGATTTTAGTCCATGTTTTTCCGTAATCATTCGACTTAAAAAGTAGCGGCTCCAGGTTATTGAATTTATAAGCCGTAGCAGCAATGTAAACGGTCGCCTTATCGTGCGGCGATACTTCAATGCAATTGATTATGCTTTCCTGCAACCCTGCGGGTGTAATGTTAGTCCATGTGGCTCCGCCATCTTTTGTGAGTTGTACATAACCGTCATCACTGCCGGTGTAAATCACTCCCTTTTCGAGCTTTGATTCCGCTACATATGCAAGAGTGCCATAGTTTTCGCCGCCTGCTCCTTCATTGGTGTAAGGCGTGCCACTCATGCCTTGCTTACTGCTGTCATTGCGGGTGAGGTCGCCTGATATGGGTGACCAGGTTTTGCCGCCATTGCTGGTTTTCAGCAACACATTTGCGCCGTGGTAGAAAGTATTTGGTTCGTGCATGCTGTATACAATTGGTGCATTCCAATTGAAGCGATACTTCATGTCTTTTGGCTTCAAAGCCTGGTACTGTATGGGCGCTGCCATGATTGGCTTGTCTTCTTTTGCATTAACATCCAGCAAATCAATGGTACCCTGGTAGCTGCCGCCCATCACCAAATTGGGACTATCGGGATTAAAAGCAAGAAAGGCACTCTCACCACCGGCTGTGTAAGTCCAGTCACGTTCAGTAATTGAATAACCCGAAGGCGATTTGCTTGCAATTTTCACACTGCTGTTATCCTGTTGTCCTCCATAAATATTGTAGGGAAAAAGATTATCGGCATTTACACGGTAAAATTGTGCCGTGGGCTGATTTGCCTGTGTACTCCAATTAGCGCCACCATTGAAAGTGACAGCAGCCCCGCCATCATTGGATATTATCATGTTCTGACTGTTGGCGGGATTGATCCAAAGCTGGTGAAAGTCACCATGCGTGCCACGAATGTTGGTCCACGATTTACCGCCATCTGTTGATTTCAGACCGGGTGAATTGAGTACATAAACTGTGTTTTCATTTTGCGGATCAGCAAATACCTCTATGTAATACCAAGCACGTTGTGTAAGTCGATGGTCCTTGCTTATTCGGTCAAATGAATCGCCTCCATCGTTGCTCACAAAAAGGCCACCCAATTCTTTCTGCGTATCACTTTCAATGAGTGCAAACACTTTGTTTGAATTGGCCCTCGAAACAGCAATACTCATCTTTCCCAATTCTATGGGTATGCCATTTTCCAGTTTCTTCCAGGTTTCGCCACCATCGGTGCTTTTGTACAATCCGCTTCCTTTGCCGCCGCTGCGCATCTCCCATGGCTTGCGTTGGTAATCCCACATGGCTGCATACAAAATGCGTGGGTTGTTCATATCCATGTCAAGGTCGGCGCAGCCGGTACTGTCGTTTACGTACAGCACTTTCCGCCAAGTGGCGCCTCCATCGGTGCTTTTGTAAACACCACGGTCGGGGTTGGGCCCATAAATAGCGCCTTGTGCCCCTACGTACACAATATCCGGGTTAGAAGGATGGATGCGTATCCAACTGATGTGGCGTGTTTGCTCCAGTCCAATGTGCTTCCATGTTTTGCCGGCATCAGTACTCTTGTATATTCCGTCGCCATAGCTTGTCATCACCCCGCGTGGCGCATGTTCTCCCATGCCCACAAACACTACGTTTGGGTCGGACTCAGAAACTGCCACTGCACCTACTGAGCCTGTATTGAAATATCCATCTGAAATATTCTTCCAGCTTGCACCTGCATTTTCAGTTTTCCAAACTCCACCACCAGTTGTTCCCATGTAGTACAACAAGGGGTTTCCCTTGACGCCGGTTGAAGTAACCGACCTTCCACCCCTGTAAGGTCCAATGCAGCGAAACTTAACCGTCCTGAAATTTTCGGACAGTAATGAATCCTGATCAGCCGCAGGCTTTGATACTGTTGCCGGGGCTTTTGAATTTTTCTTTTGTGCGACAAGCTGAAACCCAAATATGACAGCGAGCATCAGCAAAAACATTTTTCTCATAAAATACCTTCGGAATTTGAGTAAGGAAGGTAAGTGAAAATGAAAAAAAACAGGCGGCTGTTTACAGCCGCCCGTACAATACCACACACTAAGAAAAAGGTAATTAATGAGCTTTCACTGTATGCTTAATACTGTAGCTCCTGTTAAGGTTGAAGCCAAGTGACCATTGGCCCATATTGCTGTGAACCGGGTTGGTTGACAACTGCAGCACGTTGCTTGCATATTGGCTGTTGGACAGGAAGAACTGGAAGATGTGACCACCGGTATCCCAATCATATCCAAGAGAGATGAGGTTAGGTGAATAGCTCACAATTTCACCAGATTTGTCAATAACGTCCTCATACATGTTCAACTGCCTTGAATATTCGAAGGTGATTGCGGTTTTATGCGTCAATTTCATTCTTCCGCCCATGCCTACTGAAAATATCTCATGACCATTTCCTGCTCCATAGGAGATGACGTTATTGTGTACCCATGAACCAATAAACTGCAAGGAGAAATTGTCATTGAACTTGCGGGCCACCAGCAATTGGTTGAGGTAAGAAACCTTGTTCCATTCCAATCCATTTTCTGCGGGCACAGTGCTTGAGGCGTTGTACCGTGCTATGCTCACTGTTGCAATGCTTAATGGGTAGTTGTGCAAACCGGTTTGCTGCCGCAGGATTTTGAATTTGGCTGTTCCTTCAAGCGTTGCGTTTCCTGCAAATGCCATTGCAAGGTTCATGTACGTGGTAGGCGAATAGTCAAACGACATGTAGGTGTTAGCTACACCACCGTTGACGCCCAGCAACCTGGCAAAGTTTCCGCCGGTGCTTTCATTTTCGCTCCAAACGGGTCCAAAGTGGTGGATGATCATAAACTGTAGGTTGCCGACACCAGTCATTTCCACGCTGTGCATGTTTACGATGCGTGTACTCTTGAAGGTAGCAATGGCGATGTCCTGCTTCACCTTGGCTGAATCTTCCTTCTGCAGTTCACCCAGCAGGTCATCCTGCGCAATGGCAAATGCCGAAATCAAGAAACTTGCTGTAACGAGTGCTAATATTTTTTTCATAGTCTACTTAATTATTGTGAATGAGTAGTAGTAGCCCGGTTGCTTACTCCATTTTAAATGAAATAGTTGCATTCATCGGAGTTTCTTCGAGCAGTTTTGGTTTAACTAATTCTGGAATTTCAATGTTGTAGTCCTCAGGTTTGATTTTGAACGAGCATTTGAATGTGGCCACTTTTCCTTTCACGCTCAATACAACCGGTGAAGAGAAATCTTTGGTTACACCATGTAACTCAATTTTTCCTGTAGAACTGATTTTGTAATCTCCATCTTTTGCAAGCATCGACTTATCAAATCCAAACAGTTTCCCTTTGTAGGTAGCATTGGGATATTTGTCGGTATGCAGGTAGTTTTCATTGAAATGCTCTTCCAGCAATGCGTTGTTGAAGTGGAAGGTTTTCATGGGTACCAGCAGTGCTACTTCAGAGGTTTCAACCTTAAATACAGCTGTTGCTTCTTTACTTTCGGCAGAATATTCTTTGTTACCCTGGTTCTTGTTGGGGTTGAAGTAAATATTTCCGTCCCTTGTTTTATAGGTTTGTGCATTTGCAAATGAGGCAATAAATGCGAGCAGGATGATGGATGATAAAAACTTTTTCATAATTGAATTTTTTTGGATTGTTTTTTGAGTTCGTTTATTCCGTTTCTGATTTGTTATGGTTTAAAGCCCTGGTCCATCCAGGCTAAGAATGTTTGAGCTGTAGATGGAGCTATGCTGATAGTACCACCGGGGTGACCCGAAGCACCAAGGCTATTCATCATTTTCCTAAGTGTAGACTCATTGTTTTTCATAATGGTATAGTCAAGGGCAGGTGCGGCACCACCGTGGCAGGCACTTCCTTTGCAATCCGTATTGTACAGGGGTACAATGTCCTTGCTATAAGTGACTTCACCGGTTACTGGAGGTGGCACATAGTCGTCTTTTGCTCCCTGGTCTACCCATTTGATAACGATTTTAGCCTGCGATGGTGTAAAGTAAATACTGCCTTCGCCGGGGTGTTGTCCGCCTTTTGCCATTTGGTAAAACATAGTGGAGCGGGTTTGAATGGCCGAGTAGAAAACAGTATCACCATGTGAGAACATGACCTGCCTGGTTGAACCATTGTTGTGGCAGCCACATCCGCCTGCGATTACGATGGGCACAATGTCGTTGCGAAACGATACCGAGTTGATACTGTTCAGCGTGTCCTCGCTTATGTCGTAATAATTTTTGTAGCAGGATGAAAACCCAATAGCCAGGGCCCCTACTAACATTATTGCAATTGCTTTATTCATAAAATTCTGATTTGCTGTTATTGATGTTACTTCTTGATGATGTTGCCGGTCTTGCGATACTTGAATATTCCATTTCCGGTAAGCCCGTATTTCCATGCATCTGGAATATTGGGATCAGCGAAATACCAGGCTTTTATCAAACCAATTTCACCCGACTTCAAGCCACCATCTCCATAAGCCATGTCGCCCTGATGTGTGGTGGCAAATGTGCCGGTTCGTGGGTTGGCTAAAAGAATAGTACTATCAACCCTGGACAACAATGAACTGGTGGCGTTGTAGTTATCGCCTGCTGCATAGTATTTCTTGCCCGATACAGGGTCGGTGTATTTTACAGAGCTGCTCGACCGTACAGATTTGGGATACATGATATCCATGATAATGTCATCATATGTATTGAGAGGCCCACGACGGCTGGCTGCAATTACAGGGGTACCAAAGGTCTTATACGGCCTGAAAGATGCGTTGGCTACCGTATCCGGATAGAATTTCTTCACACTATCCTTATAAGCCTTCCAAACTTCACTCAACTTAGGTTCTTGCCATAATCTCCCGCTGCTGTGAAAAAACCACCGTAATTGGTTACAGCGCCGGTACCAGGGTTGATGTAGATGTAATTAATCGTATCGGTGGCGGCAAAAGTTATCAGGCTTTTCCTTGCCCATTCGCCGCCCACGGTAGCAGCATTATGACAGTTGGCAGATGCACAACCATTGGTGATAAGCGAGATAGCTGATGGCCTGAAATCCTGTAGGTCGGGGCTTTCTTTTGCACCATGTAAAATCCAGTTGTAAATAATTGTTTTTTCAGTGATCGACAAATCGACACCGTAGTTGATTGGAGGCATTGCCTGGTTGAGGTCACTGGTGGTAACCATTTGGAATAACTTGCTTCCGTCAGGATTGCCTGGTACAACCAATGCCTTGACGTCTGCGAAAGTGTTAAGCAATGGCTTAATGTTACCTCCATGGCAGGAACTGGAAGCGCAATTGTTTTTCACGATGCTTAAGACGCCTTTGCCAATAGCATAGTCATTAACATCGGGAATAGCATCGGCCTTCGCCACCACATTGGAATCATAGAATGGCGAGAAAACGGTTGAGTCGGGTGCATCAACCAAGGCCCTGGATACCAGGCCTGCATTGACACCCTCTTTGGTACACTGGATAGTCAGTGTGGTGATGAACAAGGCTCCCAGGATAATGAGAACACTTTTTGATTTGGATTGGTTTGCCATAATTGAACTTTTAATCTTGAATCTAATGACCAGTTTTTTATTCTTTTAGTCTTGGTAATGCGGGCTGCATTTGCGATGTCAAAATTTGTGCAACTGTCATGACAAAAACATGACATTGCTATGAAAAAAACATGACATTAATCACATTGAGTATGGACATACGTCATTAGTAATCGAAAAATAAACGCCAATTTTCGCAGAAATAATTTTACAACAACATGAAAATCAGCAAAACCACAAAGAGAATATTAGTTGCCATCGTATTGGTTGGCTTAGTATTTGGCTCATGGGCAGTATGGTATGTATTTTACAAACCCCATCGCAATGTTGGCTCCGAAGAAGCAACTTACACTTTGAGTGCTCAAGATTTATCGAAAGCTTTTGCCACCGATACAACTGCTATGGCAAAATACATTGACAAGGCTGTCCTTATCAACGGCGCCATCACCAATATTGAAGGGGACCACATTTCTCTTGATAATATCATTTGCAATATGGACTCCACAGAAACAGCAAAACTCGGTAGTCTTAAAGTGGGTGAAAATGTGAAAATCCAGGGAAGGCTAACTACATATAACGACCTGATGGAAGAAATTATGATGGACCAATGCGTTTTGAAATAAGAGCCGTTTCATTTGGGATTGATAAAAAAAAGACCCGCACATTGTTGTGGGTCTTTTCATTCCTGTCATTTGATGATTAGCCAAGTTTCACTTTCAGGTTTTCATCAATGGCATCAAGAAATTCTTCTGTATAGAAATAGTGATCACCATGGTTCACTTTATTGCCATGAATACAAATGGCCAGGTCTTTAGTCATCTTACCGCTTTCAACAGTTTCAATACAAACCTGCTCAAGTGCATTGGCAAAATTGATCAATGCATCATTGCCATCCAGTTTGCCACGGAAAGCAAGGCCGCGTGTCCATGCAAAAATGGAGGCGATGGGGTTAGTGGAAGTTGGCCTTCCTTTCTGATACTCACGATAGTGGCGGGTTACAGTACCATGTGCAGCTTCAGCTTCCATGGTCTTTCCATCTGGTGTAACAAGTACGGAAGTCATCAGGCCCAGTGAGCCAAAACCCTGTGCTATAGTATCGCTTTGTACGTCGCCATCATAGTTCTTACAAGCCCATACAAAATTGCCGTTCCACTTAAGTGCACTGGCAACCATATCATCAATGAGGCGATGCTCATAAGTAATGCCAGCCGCATCGAATTGTGCTTTGAATTCATTCTCAAAAATCTCCTGGAAAATATCCTTGAAACGGCCATCATATTTTTTCAGGATAGTATTCTTGGTACTCATGTACAGTGGCCAACCTTTTTGCAGTGCCATGTTCATGCAACTACGTGCAAAACCTTTGATGCTTTCATCAGTATTGTACATAGCCATGGCCACACCGTCGCCTTTGAAATTGAAAACTTCGTGTTCAATTACCTGTCCATCTTCGCCTTCAAACTTAATGGTGAGTTTGCCTTTTCCTTTGGTTACAAAATCTGTGGCACGATACTGATCGCCAAATGCATGACGGCCTACAATAATGGGCGCATCCCAGGTAGTCACTAATCTCGGGATGTTTTTGATAACGATTGGTTCGCGAAAAACAGTGCCGTCGAGAATGTTACGAATTGTACCATTGGGACTCTTCCACATTTGCTTGAGGTTGAATTCCTTTACACGTGCTTCATCGGGGGTAATGGTAGCACACTTGATGCCTACACCATATTGCCTGATGGCATTGGCAGCGTCCACTGTCACCTGGTCATTTGTTTCATCGCGATACTCAACGCCGAGGTCGTAGTATTTGATGTCAATATCGAGGTAAGGAAGAATGAGTTTATCCTTGATGAATTTCCAGATGATCCGTGTCATCTCGTCGCCGTCCAGTTCTACCACCGGGTTGGCCACTTTGATTTTTTCTGCCATGATTGATTAAACTTTTGTCAGGTTAAAATTGTAATTAGAAAAGCAATCGTATGATCGCCTTCTTAACTATTCCTTCTTGAAAGGGCAACAAAGATATTCGTTTGGACTATTCTATTTAGCCATTGCATGGATGACTGAAACAGCCTGTGTAATGGGCTGCAGCAAGACCACAGGCGCTGCTGTT
>JBBIOQ010000102.1:0-15178 GCA_037443285.1 Sphingobacteriales bacterium
TTTCTCCTTTTAGTTTTTCAATCAACTTTTCATCCAACTGGTCACGGCGTGAATCCACTTCCTTGTTTGATGTAACATTATTCGATGTGCTTGAGGTGGAAGCAATAGGCTGCTTGCTTTTGGTGAAGTAATAAGCGCCACCTTTCATTACATAAAAAATACGATAGAAAACCCTTAAACCCGGAGTCACTTTGTCGCTGAAACCATTCACCGGTAACTCTGGTGAGGTAGATGAGTAGACCGATGAAAATCGCTTGAGGCTGTCGTATGAACGTTGCACGGCAAGTTGTATTAAGTTGGGGTAGGGGTTGGCCCAACTGATAATAATGCGTCCTCCGCCTTTGTCTTCCACAGTAAATTTTGGAAGGGTGTCCTGTGCTTTTGCCACAAACGAAACACAACAAACAATCAGGATGAATAATGGGGCATAAATATTTTTCATGGGCATATTACAGGCGTGCTCAGCACATGCCAGCAAATATAACGCAGACCTATGCGCTAAATTTCAGGCCGCCTTCCTGAACTGACCGGTTGCCCTGCAGGCCGCCAGTATGAATAAGCAGAAATGTTTTGTTTTTGATGGAATCGTCAGACATGATTTCATTCATCCATTCCGTCATCATTTTGCCTGTGTAGGCTATATCCAAAGGTATTCCCGTGGTTTTGTACCATTCATTCATGTGCTGCAGAAGGACAGGAGAGGTCTTTCCGAAACGCCCATTGTTTGTGCGCCTTATTTTAAGATTTCTTTCTGGAAATGAAAGCGAAATGCCCTCCAGTTTTTGGTCAAGCTGCTTATCGTTAATGCCGGGATTGAAGGCAACCAAAGTTTTGAACGGCAGGCGTGAAGCGGCAATGCCCGCAATTGTTGTGGCAGTTCCAACTGCACACCAAACCTCATCAAAATATTGGTGCAGGTATTGGTCAAAAAATTCCTTCACACCTTTTTCACCTGCGGTACCGTCGCCGCCCATGGGCACAAAAAGTTTGTCTTCTGCCTGTGCAAGATTCAGCCAATGTCTATGGTCATAAAACATTTGCCTGTGGGTGAAAATAATTTTGCCACCCCAGTTCTTCACATCCTGAAGCATGGCAGTTTGAAAGTTTTCATTTGCCTTGATGACAGCAGTGAATGGCAATTGATTGGCATGGCACCAGCCCGCTGTAGCATGAACATGGTTGCTCCAGGCACCACCCATGGTGAGGAGTCCATTTCTTTTTTCTGACCTTCCTTCCTCTATCCATCCTTTCAATTTCAACCATTTGTTGCCCGAAACAATGGGGTGGAGCAGGTCAAGCCGCAGGACAAACACCTTTATCTGCCTTTCTTCAAAAAGTGGATGTGGCACCTGCTGCGGCAAAATGTATTCGTGAATAGGTAGCTGATGGTTCAAAATATCCTCCCCTTACCTTCGCAAAGTTTTAAAATTCAACTATGCAAAAGCCAACACTAGTAATACTCGCTGCCGGAATGGCCAGCCGATATGGAAAAATGAAGCAGATTGAAGGTTTTGGTCCTAATAACGAAACCATTATGGACTATTCGATTTTTGATGCCATCAGGGCCGGGTTTGAAAAAGTAGTGTTTATCATACGTGAAGAATTTGCAGAAACCTTCAAATCCATCATGGAGCCAAAGCTCAATGGGCGTATTAAGACGGAATATGTTTTCCAGCATCTGACCAGCTACGTACCTGCCGATGCTAAAGTGAATGCCGAAAGAACAAAGCCATGGGGCACAGCACATGCGGTACTCTGCGCCGAGGAAGCAGTGAAGGAGAACTTTGTGGTGATTAATGCCGATGATTTTTATGGCGCCGATGGTTTTGTGAAAGCATTTGACTTTTGCATGAACCATTGCAGCGATACCAACTACGGCATCATTGGATATACCTTGTCAAAAACGCTGAGCAGGCATGGCAGCGTGAGCCGCGGTGTTTGCAAGGCCGATGCGGATGGAAACCTGGTGGGTATTTCGGAAAGGACAAAAATTTACTGGAAGGGCGAAAAAGTATTTTATGAGGAAAATGGACAGGAATATGAAGAAGATCCCAACTCACCGGTGAGCATGAACTTCTGGTGTTTTTCCCCGGGGATTTTCAAATTGTCCTTTGAATTATTCGAATCTTTCGTTCGTTCAAGAGGCATGGAACCGAAATCTGAATTTTTCATTCCCATAGTGGCCGATCATTTCATTCATCAAAAAATTGGCAGCATACAAATTGTTGGTACCGATGCAGAATGGTTTGGCGTAACTTACCCCGATGATGCGCCTATTGTTGAGGCCAGCATTTCACGCCTGGTAGCTTCTGGTGCCTATCCAACTAAACTTTGGGAAATATAGTTTCTTAGGCTAAGGGCAGGAAAAATGCCCATGAAATTTAGTTTGGCAGGCGAACCGGGTTGTGCCTTGGGCCAAATCCATTGTTGATGGCAAACATTGGATTGAGCAGGATAACAAAAACCTTTTCAAAAAAATTGAAACCGTTTCTGCGCATACTCATGGTAGCCAGATGCACAGGTTCTCCAATGATGGCACCCCCGAGTGGCGTAACTATTAGATCCTGAATACTGGGTTGTTCGGCATATCCTTCAATAATGTATTCCCAAATGGCTGATTGCACAGTTGAATACAGTAATGACTGCCACCAGTTGGCATTCTGGCTTCTAACTACATTGTAATAATAGGAGCCTGCAATGGGATGCCCAACGTAATTTATCTGCCAGTCATCATGATCAATTACCGGTGGCTTGGTGAATGCCCTTACTATGTTGTGCTTTGCATCCTGCATCCAGTTTGGCGACCATTTCGTTACAGATTGTGGCATGCCGATCAGGATAACCATGCCCGCAAGTTCAATGCCTCCAACTATCACTTCCCCATGCCAGGCTTTTTTCCAGAAATTACTTTCCTCATTTCGAAGTTTGGCTTCATGTGAAAATGTGAATACAGGCGTAGCGGCCAATGCATCTATGGATGAGTTTGAAGCGGTACTGCCAAAGATGGATTTCTGGTACAGGTATTTCAACTTGGCAGAAAGTTTTTGCTTGAATTTAAGGTGCTCCTGCATTAAACCCGGCACATCACCGGGAATACTCATTTCGGCCACAAAGACCTGTTCAATTGTATCAATCAAAGAAACATACACAGGCCGGTTCATGTCCATCCGGGCGGGCAAAGAAGGCTGGGAGTGCGGTGTATTTATTGAAAAATAATGGGCATCCACCTGGCTCTGGCAGTCGAAAAAAAATGCCAAAGCAACGGTTAGTAAAATGCACTTTATGTTTGAAATACCGGGTGTCATTCAGGTTTACTCGTATCGTTTCCTTTCTATTGGCCAATGAATGTTTGATAAGCTATGAAGATAAAGGGCAAGGCATTATCCAAACATGACATTTGTAATTTTTTCAAAATGTGTAACCGTTATTTTCCGGGAAATACCGGATTCGCAATAAAAATGTGCCCGGTTTTGTAAGATGAATGCCTGTTAATAAATGTTCACTTCCCGATGTAAGGTGATGCCAAACCTTGATTGAACATCCTGAACAATTGCTTCGGACAGGTCATAAATTTCAGCACCTGAGGCATTGCCGTAATTCACCAGAACCAAAGGCTGATGCGGGTGAACGCCTGCATCTCCTTTTCGATAGCCCTTCCATCCACATTGCTCAATCAGCCACGCTGCGGGTATTTTTATGCCGGCGTGGTCGGTAAAGTGGGGCATGCCCGGATGGTTTAGTTTCAGTGCTTCGAATTGGCTGTTGTTGACCACCGGGTTTTTGAAAAAACTTCCGGCATTGCCCACCTGCTGCGGGTCAGGCAGTTTGGATGAACGAATGCTGATGATGGCATCGCTCACTGCTTTGATGGACAGCTGCGTAACTCCCATTTTCTCCAATTGCTGTTCAATTGCACCATACTTGGTGTTGAAAACCGGTTGCTTGCGCATCCTGAAGGTGACAGATGTAATAGCAAACTGACTTTTGAATTTCGTTTTAAAAACACTTTCTCTGTAACCAAATTTGCATTCCTCCAGTGAAAATTTCACTGCAGTGTTGTCGTACAAATGAAAGGCCTGCAGTTCATGAAATACATCTTTGATTTCCGCACCGTAGGCTCCAATGTTTTGTATAGGAGAAGCACCAGCGCAACCCGGTATGAGTGAAAGGTTTTCGGCACCTGCCCAATTGTTGGCAATGCTATGCAGCACAAAGTCATGCCACAGTTCGCCACCGCCGCATTCCACAAAAACAAATTCATCTGTTTCACCCAATACGCTGATGCCTTTCAGTTCATTCTTGAGTATCCATCCGTTGTAGGGTTTCGTGAAAAGCATGTTGGAGCCACCACCCAGCACTAAAGGGTTTTCTTCAAAGGGATGTTGCTTTTGATACAGCATCAATTCCTGCAGTTGGTCCACAGAATCAAATGTGGCAAATGCAGCCGCTGTAGTGCTGATGTGAAATGTATTGTAGGGCCGAAGCTGGTGGTTGTAATGTATCATGTGTTGTGCAGGCGTGCCGGTAATGTGCAAATAAACGAAGGATGCGGCAATGGTTATTGCGGGTCAACATCTATGGCTACATGCACACGTTGATAGTCCGGTTGGTGCAACAGTTCCACAATGCCATCGCGTATGTACTGTTTCGCTTCCTTCAATATTTCCTGGTTGCGTGGCAGTTTCAACAGGCATTCGGTGATGAATTGATTCCGAACCCGGTTGATAACCGGTTCGGCAGGTCCCGATAAATATTTTTCATAACGCAGCCTTAGCCATGCAGCCAGCGTGTCGCATGATTTCCATGCAGTCATTTGGTCCCTGTGTTTGCATTGTATAAGTATAAGCCTGCTGAAAGGTGGATAGAAAAACAACCGGCGGTTATCTCTTTCCATTTCATAAAAACCTTTGTAGTCATGCTGCTGCAAAAAAGGCAGCAGTGGATGGCTGGTGTCAAGCAGTTGAATCAGCACCTTTCCTCTTTCACCTTTGCGGCCGGCTCTTCCGCTCACCTGTTCTATTAGTTGAAAAGCCTTTTCATTCACACGAAACTCCGAGAAATGAAGTATGCCATCTGCATCGGGTATGCAAACAAGCCCCACGTGGTCAAAGTCGAGGCCTTTTACAACCATTTGTGTGCCGGCTAATATCTGGATGCGTTGTTCTTCAAATAGTTTAATCAGGTTTTCGTGGCTGTGTTTGCCCCGCACACTATCGGTATCCATGCGGGCTACTGTGGCCGTGGCAAACTGTTCATCCAGCAGTTCTTCCAGTTGTTCCGTTCCGAAATTCCTGTGCCTGAACTGCTGGCTGCCGCACTGCATGCAGGTTTTGGCCTGTGGGTAGGTAGTGCCGCAATAGTGGCAATGTAATTTCTGCGTGCTCTTGTGAAATGTGAGGGACACATCGCACTGCGTACATTTAGGAATCCATCCGCATACATTGCAAACCTGGTAGGGCGAGTAGCCGCGCCGGTTCTGGAATACAATCACCTGTTTTCCTGAAGCCAGTGTTTTCTCGATGCCTTCTTTCATGGCAGGTGATAATATAACCTTTCCCTTGCGGTGGTCGGGAATTGCACGCAGGTCAACCAATTCAATATCCGGCAATTGCAAATCGCCGTAGCGTTCTTTTAATGTCACTAATCCATACTTGCCGATTTCGCAATTGTGATAGGATTCCAATGATGGCGTTGCACTACCCAGCAACACATGTGCATTCCATTTCGATGCGTAATAAATGGCTGCATCTCTTGCATGATAGCGTGGTGCAGGTTCGTATTGCTTGAATGAGCTGTCGTGTTCTTCATCAACAACAATGAGGCTAAGATTTCTGAAAGGAAGAAAAAGTGCTGACCTTGCTCCCAGCACCACCTGTATTTCGCCCGACATTACTTTATTCCACAACTCCAGTCTTTCGTTAGGGTTGAATTTGGAATGATAAATGCCTACATATCCGCCAAGATGTTGCCTTAGTTTGCGAATGATTTGCGATGTGAGTGCAATCTCGGGTAACAGGTACAGGCATTGGTTGCCTTTCTTAATTTCCTCAGCCAGCAATTGAATGTAGAGTTGTGTTTTGCCGCTGCCCGTTACACCATGCAAAAGTGTAACAGCATGTTTGGCAAGGTTTTCCCTTAAATGGCCAAGCGCAATCTGCTGCACTTCGGAAAATTTGATGGACAAATCCAACTGGCGTGGCGCCTGTGGCAGGCGGTCCACGCTTCTGCGTTCGTATTGCAGAATGTTTTTTGCTACCAGGCCATCAAGCACACTACTACTCACATTTGCTTTCTTCAGCAGTGCTGATTTTACTACCTGTCCTTCGGTTCGGTCGTAGTGCAGAAATGCAAGCAGCAAATCGAGTTGTTTGGGTGATTTCTCCCATTTGTTCACCAGTTCTTCCAGCGCTGTTTCATCGCGGTAAGCAGGAGCAAGAATTACATAGGTTTCTGTTTTCTCCTTGTATTTTTCCTGCATCGATTCCCACACATAGGCCACGCCTTTTTCTACCAGTTTTTTTACCACAGGATACACATAACTGCTATCAAGAAGCGTCTGCACTTCGCTGAGGCTCAGTTGATGTTTTATCTCCAATGCCTCGGATACCAGGTATTCTTTATCGCTCAGTTCCTGCGGAGTAATCGTGTGTCCTTCGTTGAATTGAATAATGCTTTCACTCGAAAGTTTCAGGTGGGAGGGCAAAGCAGCTTTCATCACTTCACCTTCGGTGCAGCAATAGTAGTCGGCTATCCAATTCCATAAGGCAAGCTGCTGTTCGTGAATTACGGGTTGTTCATCTAGGATGCAAAGGACAGGCTTCACCTCGTATAACGTAGGTGTTTGGTAGTGCAGGTGTTTTACAATGCCCGCATAATGTTTTGTTTTACCTACCTGCACTTCTACACGGCAACCCACTTTTATGATGTCTTTCCATTCAGCGGGAATACTGTAGGTAAGCGCTTTCGGCAAAAAAAGCGGCACAATCACATCGGCATACAACGTGTTCTTTTCGCTGAATAAACTGGGTATGTCATTTAGAGCCGGCATGTTTGTTCTGATACTCAATGATAGTCGATTCCATTAACTCATACACTTCCTTTTTCAACTTGTCAACATCATCGAGCGTATAGCCATTCGTGGACACCTCGGGCAACACAACCGCCCTGCTGATTCCCGGCCGAAGCATGAACACACTGTGATAATGTAAAAGCTTGTGGGCATCAAGAAATACAAAGGGCTTGATGGGTGTATTTGTTTCAATGGCTATTCGGAATGCGCCGTCGTAAAAGGATTTCAGCGGCCCACCTGTTTCGTTGAAAGTGCCTTCCGGAAAAATCAGGATAGAAGTGTTGTGATTAAGTACTTTTTTTAGATGAGCTACACTTTTTGCCCTTCGTTCTGCGCTGCTTCGGTCAACCATAATCACTGCCAGCCGGTAAAAACTGCCGAAAATAGGGATGCGGCTCATTTCAAATTTGCCCAACACCCGTATCATGTTTTTACGGATAACCTTGAAGATGAGTGGAATATCGAGGTAAGAAATATGGTTGGCTACAAACACGTAATGGCGCCCGGGATCAATAGGTGCTATTTCAATATTCCGGTGGCGAATACCGATGGCGAAAAACCAGGTATCGCTCCATATTTTGCAGAGATGCACTACGGTGTTACCACCCGCAGGCTGGCCCATGAAAATCGCCAACACCACGATAGGAAAAATCACCAGCATGATTGCCACAAATAATGCAAATGCATATAGGCAATATAAAATTTGCAAAGGCTTAAGAAGAAGGGTACGCAATGCAGGGTTAGGTTAAACTACGGTGATGGAATGTGCTTCGGCTTTTGCGGCAAACATAGGTTTCACTTTCGACCAAAGCGTTTTAAAGAAATCGCTGAAGCGGTAGTTGTCCAGCATGGCTTCGCTTTCCCATTTGCTGATGGTGAAAAATATTTCAGGTTGCCTGTTGTCCTGGTAAGCATTCAGTTCAAGGCATCCATCGAACAGGGCAATGCCTGCATTGTGCCCCTCAAAAATTTGTTTGAATGCATCAATGAATTCGGGTTTCAGGGTAAGCTTTACCACCCTTGTAATTGGTTTCATGCTTTGCTGAAATTGAAAATTGAATTTAGGTTTTTTGGTCCTGGAAGAATATTCGAACAGACTGGTAGAACATCCTGGATTTCATGAATTGCTGGCTTACTTTGGTATCAATAGATTGCAGGCCAAAAAGGCCGGCTGCATTGCCTTTGTTTACAGCAATTTCAAGGTATCCCGCAGTATTGAAAAAGGCCAGCTTATCACCTTCTGCCACTTGTCCGTAATGGTCAGAAAGTTTGGTGATTTTTTCATCGGTTTTAAACACGATGCTGAATGAACGGTTTTGGCGAACAGATTCAAATTCTTCCTGCGAAATATTTACCACCACATTTTCAAATCGGTCGATGAAAATAATGCGGCCCTCAATCCAGTCGGGACCGAAGTTTGGGCGCAATCTTGTTTTTTCAACCAGTTTCTCTGTTTCACTGCCAAGGGCCAGGAAGGGTTCTCCGTTTTCTATGCGCTGAATGCAATTGGCAATAACAGATATCCATTCAAGCATGTTGGGTTGCTGCTCAGCTGTGAGGGGCAATTCAATCACAGTTTCCGGCGCCTTGTCGAACACCATGGGCAGCAGGCCATTATCGGGGCAGGCAAAATACATGCCGTTGTGAAAGGCAAGCAGGCACCGGGGATTGGGCTGGTCAAACATGTTCACCAAAATAATGTGCCAGCTGAACGGAGGAAAATGTTTACAGGCATTGCCGATGAAATAGGCAGCCTCATTGTAGTTGAAGGGAGTGATGTTGTGCGAAATATCTGCCAGCTGAAATGCCTCATTCACTTGCCAAAGTTTGCCTTTGACTGCACCCACCAGGTAGTCTTTGTGTCCAATATCCGAGGTAAGAGTAATGACAGGCACGTTGGTCGAATTGCAACTCTTTTTTGGGTGATGAATGCAGGGAGTTGGTGCGCAAATTTATGGTTTCATGGTTGCCCATTGGTTTACAACATCAATCCAACCAAAATTTACCGTACAAGCTTATTGTCTTCGTAAAAGAATTTGTACACCAGTTTATCGGCCATGGAGGGGAAAAACATGTTCATGAGCACAGTTCTTATTCCTGTGAATGTGAGCACCAGGGTTCTTTTTCTTTTGCTTACAGCATTCAGGATATGGATAGCACAGTCCTCAGCCGTCATCATTGCTCCTTCATTCATAGGGCTTTCACCCTGTGGCCTGGCCTCTTTGTTCAATGCCACATTCCTGATGTTACTTGCGGTGAATCCAGGGCAAACCCACATCACGTTTACCCCTGAATGCAGGAGTTCGGTTCGCAGCGCTTCGCTCCAACCCTGTATGGCCCATTTACTGGCTGAATAGCCGGTACGACCCGGAAGTCCGCGGTAGCCCGCAATGGAGGATACGCTGATAATATCGCCTTTGCTTTCCAGCAGGTAGGGCAGGGCAAATTTTGTGCAGTTGACCGTGCCCCAGAAATTAATGTCCATCACCTGCCTGATTGTATCCAATGAAACCTCGCTGAATTCGGCACGCATGGAAACGCCGGCATTGTTGATGAGAATATCAATGCCGCCGAAATTTTTGATAACAGATTGAATGAATTGGTGACAGTCCTGTTCGCGGCTCACGTCGCACACCTGTATGAACAATTGCTTGCCTGCGTTCTGCAATTGAAGTTGGTAAAGCTTGTCAAAGTTTCTGCTGCAAGTGGAAACTCTTGCGCCTGCATTGATCAACTCCTGCACCAGCGCTTTGCCAATGCCCTCGCTGCCTCCGGTAACCACTACTGATTTACCAGAAAAATAAGATGGGTTCTTAATAATAGGCATAATAAAAGCAAAGTTGGGTAAAGGGTTTTGAGCATTTGTTAAAGAAATTGCAAACACCTTGTTGAGAAACGAGTTAGAAAAATTTTTGGGTTCGAATGCCTGTGCTGCTATTTTTGCACTCCCAAAAACGAAAACATCTTTTTGTTTTTTGCTTTGGAAAGGTTGATCTGGTAGCTCAGTTGGTAGAGCAATACACTTTTAATGTATGGGCCCTGGGTTCGAGTCCCAGCCGGATCACTGAAATAATTAGAAACTCATCAGTAATTGGTGAGTTTCTTTTTTTGTGCTATCCCTGTTGACCACTCAACTTTTGCATTGCAGCTGCAATACATTTCCTGCAAAATTTTCGCAGTGATTGTTTTCCTGACGGGTGAACCCTCTTAGGCCTGTCCAAGCTGTAATCTTTTTTCCTGTAGATTTTATGGCTGCAATTGCTTCTTTCATGAACTTGTGGGCATGAGACCCGCCATTTATCATTTGCTTCTTTTTGCCCTGGGCATTGTTCCTCATTGCGTTCTGGCACAGGGTAAATTGGTTCACCAGTCTGTTGCATCTTCAAGAATTAATCTTGCCGGCACCTGGTTGTTTCAAACTGATTCGCTGGATGATGGCATCCGGAACGAGTGGTTCAAAAGCACTTTGCCGGATAGTATTCAACTCCCTGGTTCCATGACCACCAATGGAAAGGGAAATGACATCACCACCAACACGCCCTGGACTGGAGACATAATAGATTCTTCCTGGTTTTATGGCCCGGGATATGCTGCCTACCGCGTTCCCGGCAATATCAAAATACCTTTCTGGTTGCAGCCGGTGAAATACTACAAAGGAGCTGCCTGGTATCAGAAGCGGGTGAAAATTCCGGCTGATTGGAAAAACCAACACCTCGAGTTGTTCATTGAAAGAAGCCATTGGGAAACATCTGTTTGGGTGGATGACCACGCTGTTGGCATGCATAATAGCCTGGGTACCCCGCAAGTTTTTGATTTGTCTGCACAATTGACGCCGGGGGTGCACAGCATCACTGTGCGCATTGATAACCGCATTAAGGAAATAAATGTGGGCCCCAATTCACACAGTGTTTCCGACCATACGCAAGGCAATTGGAACGGGATGGTTGGCCAACTTTTTCTTGTTGCACATCCACAAATTTTCATCGCTGATGTGCAGTTGATTCCTGAAATTGACAGTAAGCAGGTAAATGCAAAAATGACGGTGCACAATGGAACTAGTTTACCAGCATTAGTGGAATTGGAACTCCTTGCAACTGCGGGCAATAGGACAGCGCAAAAGCTTACGCCACTGCGAAGGCAAATCGAACTGCACCCGGGTACAAATGAAATCGATCTGGTTTATTCCATGGGCATTCATCCATTGCTGTGGGACGAATTCGCCCCCAACCTTTACAATTTTAAAGCCACGATGCGTGCAGGAAATGCAGTTGATGAAAAGGTGGTGAGTTTTGGAATGCGTGCATTTAAAACACGAGGAACGCAGTTTACCATCAACGACCGACCCACTTTTTTGCGAGGTACTTTGGAATGTGCAATTTTTCCAAAAACGGGCTTTCCACCTACCGATGTAGATTCATGGCTGCGCATTTTCCGCAAAGCCAAAAGTTATGGACTCAACCACATACGATTCCATTCATGGTGTCCTCCTGAAGCCGCTTTCCAGGCTGCAGACCAGGTTGGTTTCTATTTACAGTTGGAGGTTTCTTCCTGGGCAAACCAAGGGTCTTCCGTGGGTGACGGCAAACCCATTGACCAGTACATCTACGATGAGAGCCGCAGGATGATACAGGCATATGGTAATCACCCTTCTTTCTGCATGCTGGCATATGGCAACGAGCCTGCTGGCAAAAACCAGGTGAAGTTCCTTACTGAGTTCGTGAACTATTGGAAAAGACTTGACAATAGGAGGGTTTATACATCGGGGTCAGGTTGGCCGCTGATTGCAGAGAGCGATTACAACAGCACCGCTGACCCACGCATCCAGAATTGGGGAGCTGGCTTGAAAAGCATTATTAATGCTCAGCCGCCACGCAGTGATTATGATTGGCGCGAAATTATTTCCAAGTGGAACAAACCAACCGTAAGCCATGAGATTGGCCAATGGTGTGTGTACCCCGATTTCAAGGAGATTAACCGTTATACCGGTATTCTGAAGGCAAAGAACTTCGAAATCTTTCGCGATAAACTCAACAGCAATGGCTTGGGAAAACTGGCTGACAGTTTCTTGCTGGCATCCGGCAAACTGCAGGCGTTATGCTACAAAGCGGATATTGAAGCAGCTTTGCGTACGCCTGGTTTTGGTGGATTCCAATTGCTTGACCTGCACGATTTCCCCGGTCAGGGTACGGCGCTGGTGGGAGTGCTCAATCCATTTTGGGAAGACAAAGGTTATATCACAGGAAAAGAATACAGCCACTTCTGCAATACTGTGGTGCCGCTTGCACGTTTCCCCAAAATGGTGTACCTGAATAACGAATCACTGGTTGTTCCCATTGAAGTGGCTCAGTTTGGTGATGCTGTCATGCGAGGCGTAGCTACTTCCTGGAATATTAAGAATACTAACGGAGATATTTTGTTCAAAGGGAAGTTTGGTGCCACTGATATTGCATTGGGCAATGCCATTCAACTTGGTGTAGTGAAGCAACCACTTTCCTCAATAGCCAAGGCGCAGAAGTTGGTGCTGACTGTGCAGGTTGGAGCCTATCAGAATTCATGGGATTTTTTTGTGTATCCCTATGAACAGAAAGCAGACAATCATGGTGTGTTTGTTGCGCAAAGCCTGAACGAAGATGCATTGAATGTGTTGAGAGATGGGGGCAAAGTGTTGCTGACTATTCAACAAGGGAAACTGAAGCCCGGCAAGGGTGGTGAGGTAAAAATCGGTTTCTCCAGCATTTTCTGGAATACCGCATGGACAGGTAAACAACCGCCCACTACTTTGGGCATTCTATGCAATCCCAAACATCCTGCCTTTTCCGCATTCCCAACAGACTACTACAGCAATTGGCAATGGTGGGATGCCATGAGTCACTCAAGCCCCATTAAATTGGATGCAGTGTCCTCACAACTGAAGCCAATCGTGAGGGTGATTGATGATTGGGTTACTGCACAATCGCTTGGGCTTGTTTTTGAATGCCGGGTTGGCAACGGAAAACTGCTGGTTTCTGGAATTGATTTGCTGACTAACCAGGAAAATCGCCCTGAAGCAAGGCAACTGCTGTTCAGCCTGACGAAGTACATGGCAACAAACAATTTCAATCCACAAGTGAAGGTAGACCTGAATAAAATTCAGGAGTTGACTGATTAATATCTGCAACATTCTTTATAGTTGGAGATTGTATGTCATGAGCGCATAATTACTGCATCGAGACATTATGATGCAATCCATCTCCTGCATGACTTTGCGGGTGGATTGCCAACATGAGTTTCTACTGGTACAGTTTATTTGGTGAAGGCACAAAAAACCATATTTCAAAGTCTTTTCGCAGCAATCTTGTCGTAACTTCAAAGGTGCTCCTCCCGGCATTTTTGGAAGAGCGATAAACCCTGTCATATGAAATCGTTCAATTTTCCCCGGAGCCAAAATTGGCATCCGGCTTTTTTGTCCTTTTTTGTCCTGCTCATCATTCTGAAAGTGAATGCGCAGAACACTTCCTACAACGCCAATACCATTCCCATTGGAGGTTCCAACAGTACTGCTTTCGGCTGGCAGGCACTGATGGCCAATACAGCCACTGACAATACAGCAAATGGCTATGGTGCATTGAAAGCCAATACATCCGGCACGCACAATACTGCTGTGGGCATATTGGCACTCAGCGCGAACACTGGAACAAACTACAATACTGCAGTTGGGTCACACGCACTCTATAGCAACAATAGCGCATCGGGTAATACTGCCATCGGTTTCAATACGCTATACAACAATAGTTCTGGGGCTACTAACAGTGCCATGGGATACATGTCTCTTTACAACAACAGTACTGGTAATAACAACACCGCCATTGGAAGTGGTTCACTTCTTCAAAACCAGGGCAACAGCCGCAGCACTGCCATTGGTTACAATGCTATGTATTATGCCGACAGCCGCGGTTCGGGAAGAGAAACATTCAACACAGCAGTTGGCTATGCTGCCTTACAAGGGAGTACCACTGCTGCAAACAATACAGGCATCAACAATACTGCAATCGGCGACATGGCATTGCATTCAAATACAATAGGGTATGACAATGTAGCAACAGGAGCAAATGCACTTGGATCCAATATGTCTGGTTCCTTTAATAGTGCATTCGGAAAGGATGCACTTTCCTTCAACACTACTGGTGCCAGCAACTGTGCCACAGGAAACATTTCGCTTTATTACAATAGCTCCGGAGGGGCAAACACTGCTATTGGAGTGGCATCGCTTTTTAGCAACCAGGGCAACAGCCGCAGCACGGCCATTGGCTATAGTGCCATGTATTATGCAGACAGCCGCAGTTCGGGAAGAGAAACATTTAACACAGCAGTTGGCTATGCTGCCTTACTAGGGAGCACCTCTGCTGCAAATAACACAGGTCAATACAATACTGCTGTTGGTGATAATTCATTGAGTGCAAACAGTACCGGTTCAAACAACACAGCAACAGGATTAAGTACACTTACCAGCAACTCTTCGGGCAACTACAACAGTGGGTATGGTGCTAATGCGCTTTATAGCAATACAACGGGTAGCAATAACACCGCCAACGGCATGCAAACGCTCTACAGCAATACCATTGGAAACGGCAATACAGCCCATGGATATGCCGCGTTGTATTCTAATACTACCGGTTCAAACAATACAGCTCTTGGTTTGTCAGCACTTTTCTCTAATCAAGCCAACAGTCGAACCACCGCCATTGGCACAAACGCTATGTATTATGCAGACAACAATAGTAGCGGGAAATTAACCTATAATACTGCTGTTGGATATGATGCCTTGCGTGGAGGTACTACTGCCTCGGCAAATACTGGTCAAAACAATACAGCAGTTGGCGACAGGGCTGCAAGCTTAAATACCTCCGGCTCATATAATAGTGTACTGGGAGTAAGCGCACTTTACGGCAACAATAGCGGCTCAAATAATACCGCTATTGGATACCTGGCGCTCGGAGGAGGAAAAGGCGGCAGCAATAACGTAGCCATTGGTGATTCCGCAGGCCTTGCGCTTTATGGCGATGGCAATGTTTTTATAGGCCATAATTCAGGATCAAACGAAACGGGTAGCAACAAAATGTATATTGGCAA
>JBBIOQ010000103.1:0-15081 GCA_037443285.1 Sphingobacteriales bacterium
GTTTCGTACCTGTAGGAATTTGCGCCTTGAAGGCGCTTGCTGGCTTTAAGGATGAAAGGAAAAAAGCAAGATAGCTACCCGACGCAAGGCTGATGCCAATAGTCATCGCAAACAACAGCATTCCTGCAAACCAAAGTTCGGGTGCATTCAGCTGCATCGGCTCCCCCGACAGTTGGCTGTACAAAGGCAGCAGCAAGACAGTAATTACCACTGCCGCCAGCATTGCAATTACCGTAACCAGTTGCGATTCGCCCATGAATTGTTTTACCAGTTGCATCCTGGCTGCACCCATTACCTTTCTGACGCCAATTTCCCTGAAACGCTCCGAAGCCCCTGCCATCGAAATATTGACGTAATTAATGGCGGAAGTGAGCAGGATAAGCAGTGCAATGATTCCGAAAACATAGAGGTTGGTTCGGGTATTGGCAGCATTATCATCAAAGTACAGGTGAAGCTTATTCATCGGCTGCAACGAAGCTTCAACTTTTCCCGAGGGATCGAATTTCTGGTTGTAATTCGTAAACAGCAACGCAGTGAATTTTTTTTCAAGTGCCGGCAGGGATGTGTTTTGGCTCAACAGCAAATAGTGTTCGTACTGCCAGCCGCCATTCCAATCCATAAAGTACGCGGGGTCGTGATACAAGGACGAAAATGAAACCAGCGCATCGAAATGAACGGTAGAATTGGCAGGAACATTTTCTACAACACCTGTTACCATGCAGGGAATTTTTCCATTCATCAAAATGGTTTTGCCCAATGCCTTGTCGTTGCCAAACAGTTTTTTGGCTAACGATTCATCCAATACAATAGCATTGGGCTGTGTGAGTGCATTGACCAGGTTTCCCTGCAGTAACCGGAATGAAAACAAACTGAAAAAAGTAGAGTCGGTATAGGCGATGGCCGGCGATTTAATGATATTTTCCTGGTACGAAAAATATCCTTCACGTTCATCGCTTATACGGCAGTAGGACTGTATTTCAGGAAACAGGGCTTTTGCATCGGCACTGAACGGTGCAGTAAATTTTGGGCTTTCGCCGATCATGTTTCCTTGTTGCGATGAGCGGAAGCCAACCCTGTAAAGTTGTTTCTCATTTACATGAAATGAATCGTAAGAAACTTCAGCGTGTATATACAATCCTATAAGCAACACCGCAGCAATACCAACAGAGAGTCCACCAAGATTGATGGCAGAAAGCACTTTGTGTTTTTTTAAATGCCTCCATGCTGCTATGAAATAGTTTTTAAACATGATTCTTTATTGCAATCCCATGCGGGTTACAGGCGTTGATTTCATCTTTCATCTATTCTGTTCTTATGCTGTTGACAGGATTGGCCAGTGCAGCCTTGGTGGCCTGGAAACTGATGGTGATCATCATAATAATTACCAAGCTCAAAAAACTCCAGAGCAACAACATGGGTGAAAGCGTAGTATGGTAAGCATATCCCTGCAACCAATGCTGTACCAGCCACCATGCCACCGGGCTCGCCACCAGTGTGGCTATCACAATAAGTTTGAAGTAATCCTTTGAAAGCATGAACACAACTTGCTGTGTGGAAGCTCCCAACACTTTGCGTATTCCAATTTCGCGGGTACGCATTTCTGCATTGAATGTGGCAAGGCCAAACAGGCCTAGGCAGGAAATAAGAATAGCCAGCCCGGCAAACCATTTGGCCAATTCATTTACCCTTCCTTCAGAAACATATTGCTGCTGATAATCCGTGTCCAGAAAATTATATTCAAATGGATAGCCCGGGTTGAATTGCCTGTACAATTTTTGCATTGCAGCAATTGCTTCCTGCTGCTTACCGGGTTCAATTTTTGCCATCACCACAGAAGTTCGCTGTGGATTGTATCGAATCAGGAGCGGTGAAATAGGTTTATGCATGGACACCACATGAAAATCTCTTACCACGCCAACCACCACGATGTCTTCATTCCACATGCGCAACTTCGTACCCACCGGATTCTTCAGACCCATGATATTGGCTGCTGTTTCATTCAGCAAAACACTTTTTGTTTCATCGCCAAACTCCTTGGAAAAGCTGCGGCCTTCCTTAACGGTAATGCCAAGCGTTTCCGTTATTTCATTATCTGTAAAACGGATTACAAAATCCGTGTTAGCTTTCGGATTCTTCCCGGGCCAATCAATACCGTAAGTTGAGGAGCCCTGGCTTTCCTGTGCAATCAACTCCGAAGTTGCAGTTGCATGGACAACACCGGGAACCTTGCGCAATTCAGCCATAAATGCATCGCTTTGTGCAACCAGCCGTCCATCCTTTGGAAAATGGACCACCAGGTGTGGGTTGTAGCCGGGGTTTCGATTGAACAAATAATTCACCTGCCGGTACACGGCCATTACCCCTACCAACAAAACAAGTGAGATAACAAACTGGAAAACCACCAGGCCCTTGCGTGCTATCAGTTCACCCCAATCGCTCCGAAGTTTTCCTTTAAGCACGGCCACCGGCCTGAATCCTGATAGGTAAAATGCAGGATAACTGCCTGAGAGCAGCCCGGTAGCCAGGCAAAGCAACACCACCCACAATGTTCTGTTCCAGGTCAGTCCGAATGTCAGTTGCTTGCCAGTCAACTGATTAAAATAGGGAAGTCCCCACCATACGACGAGCAATGCAATTAATACTGAGAATAACGAAATCACTACTGCCTCCACCAGAAACTGCAACGCCAGGCTTTTGCGGGTACCACCCATCACCTTGCGAATTCCTACTTCACGGGCACGCCTTGCTGCACGGGCAGTGCTCAGGTTCATGAAATTGATGCAGGCAATTATCAGCACAAAAATGGCTGCTGCTGCAAACAACTTCACATAGTCAATACGGCCACCACGCTGTTCGCCGTTTTCATAGCGGCCCAGTAAATAGCCATCGGCATAGGGCCGCACAAACAAAGTGAACAATGTGTTTTTATCATAGGCCTTTATGAAGTCCTTAATCTTAGCATTAAAATTGTCAATGTTGGTGCCGGGCTTCAGCAGCAGGTAAGTTTGCATGCCTTCGTTGTACCACTCGTTGCCACCTTTGTATATTTCACTCAGCAGCAATTCGCGGGTCATAACAAAATCAAACACCAGCGAGTTATTGTTCGGCAGAGGTGCAGCGACACCGGTTACTACCACCTGCCAGTTTTTGCCAAACACATCCCAATCGAGCTGTTTGCCAATGGCTGCTTCGGCACTGCCAAAAAGTTTAATGGCAGTTGCCTCACTCAGTACAATACTTTGCTTGTCGGCAAGCACCTGCTGTGCATTGCCCCGCAACAACGAAAAAGAAAAAACTTTGAAGAAATTATCACTGGCAAAAATGCCATTGCACCTTGCCGATTCGGTGCCATTGCGCAGTGTGAGCGGAACATTTTCCTTCACCAGTGAAAGCACTTGTGTTACATCCTGCACTTCGGGAAGGTCGGCTTTCATAGCTTCTGCCAGCGGACCTTGCGTGGCCTCATGAATGCGAACAGCACCATCTTCCTTGCTGCGCTCCATCACCTGGTACAGCGAAGCATTGTTTTGATGAAACCTGTCGAAACTCCACTCATCAGCCACCCAAAGAGCAATGAACATGGCACAAGCCATACCTGTGCTCATCCCCAGTATGTTGATGATGGAGCTGCTGCGATGGCGGCGCAGGTTGCGGAAGAATACCAACAAATGGTGCCTCAACATGGTGATTGAATTATTCGGTTCTCAAACTCTTTACCGGGTTGGAAAGTGCAGCCCTGATGGCCTGGAAACTGATGGTGAACAATGCAATGAACAAACCCACTAATCCGGCGCCCACAAAAATCCACCAGCTCAATGATGTGCGATAGGCAAAGTCCTGCAGCCAGTGATGCATTACATACCATGCAACAGGAAATGCAATGAGGGCTGAAATGGTGACGAGCTTTGCAAAATCAACAGACAACATGCGCACAATGCTTTCCACCGATGCACCCAACACTTTTCGCACACCAATTTCTTTAGTGCGTTGCTCAGCAATGAAAGTGGCAAGGCCAAATAAACCGAGGCAGGCAATGAATATGGCAATAACAGCAAACACCATGGCTATCTTTCCAACACGCATTTCTGCACGGTACATATCGTCAAAGGAATCATCGAGGAAGCTATAAGCAAAGGGCATACCGGGTGCAAGTGCTTTCCATTTTGCCTCCACCTGGCTCACCAGGTTTTTGATATTGGAAGTGTTGATGCGAAAAGAAATTGTCCATGGACTATTGCCCAGCCTCAATGCCAGTGGTCCTACTGTTTTGCGCAGCGATTCATAATTGAAATTCTTCACCACGCCAATCACAGTGTATGAAATTTCCTGGCCGGGGTTTCCAATCGTATAAATCTTCTTACCAATAGGGTCTGGATATCCAAGTATCTGTGCGGTGGTTTCATTGATGATAACAGCTGTAGAATCACTGCCGAAATCTCTCGAAAAATTGCGGCCCGATTTCAATTGCATGCCCAGCGTGGACAGGTAATCATAATCCACCCGCCAGATTTGCATGTCAAATCCATTCTTTGCGTCAATCACCGGGCTCTTTGAAAAGCTGTTGTCATTTCTTGAAGAATTTTCAACAGGAAGATAGCCGCTGACTGAGCCGGACACCACGCCCGGCATTTGCAACACTTCCTGCTTAAAAGCATCCACATTTTTTCCGAGAGCGCCACTACCATCAATCACCAGCACCTGCTCTTTTTTGAAACCAACATTTTGGTTTTGTATAAGCTGCAATTGACGGTACACAACAATAGTACCGATGATCAGGATGATAGAAGTGGCAAACTGAAACACTACCAGCACACTGCGCAAACTGCCGCTTTTTGCACCCAGCTTCAATTTTCCTTTCAGTACCTCCACGGGCCTGAAGCGTGAAAGAAAGAAAGCAGGGTAACTGCCTGCCATTACACCCACCACAAAAGGGAGCAACACTATTACCGGCAGTATTACAGTGGTAAACAAACTGCTGAGATGCATGTCCTTGCCCGACACTTCGTTGAAAAGACCAAGAACAAAATAATCAATACCTATAGCCAGCATGATAGCGATGAACACCATAAGGGTTGATTCAAAAAGAAACTGTGTCACCAGTTCGCGGCGGCCTGTGCCGAGCACTTTGCGAATGCCCACTTCCTTGGCACGATTTGCTGAGCGGGCAGTGGTCAGGTTCATGAAATTGACACAGGCAATGAGCAATATGAACAAAGCAACTGCCGAAAAAATATATACATACTGAATGTTGCCATTGGGGGAAAGCTCAAAAGAACGATTGCTGTAAAGGTGAATTTTTTTCAGCGGCATCAGGCTATACTCCAGCATGTTGCCGGCCTTCTTAAATTCATCGAGACTATTGATTTTGATGAACTGCTTTACATAAGGCAGTACGTACCTATCAAGGTAAACCGGGAAATTTTTTTCCAGTGCCTTGTAATCGGCACCGGGCTTCAACAACAGGTAGGTGTAAAAATTGTGGCTCGTTATCTGCCCCCAATTGTAGTCTACATCCTTCATCGTAAAAAACAAGTCGAATCGAAAATGACTGTTAGCAGGCATGTCCTTAACAACAGCGGTCACTTTGATGGGAATTGTACCGCTGTCTCTCCTGATATCAAGTATTTTGCCCAACGCATCCGTAGTGCCAAAGTATTTTTTTGCAATGCTTTCGCTTATCACTACAGTATGTGGCTCCACAAGTGCTGTGTGTAAATTGCCGGCAACAGCCTGAATTGTAAACACATTGAAGAAATTGGAATCAACATTCGCAAGACGGAATTCATCAATGAAATCACTTCCCTTTTTTATCAGCTCATGCCCGTTGAATGTATACATGCGGGTACTTGCTTCTATCTGGGGGTAATCCTTCTGCAGTAGCTGCCCCATCATGTCGCTTGTAACGGGCATGTGCAAATCGGCGCCGCCAAACCGTATGTCGGAATGAATGCGATAAATACGATCTGCCTTTTCGTTGAACCGATCGTAGCTCAGCTCATCTACCACATACAATGCAATGAGCAGAAAGCAGGCAAGACCAATGGCAAGGCCGGCAATATTGATGAGGGAATAGGACTTATCCTTCACCAAATTTCGCCACGCTATTTTCAAAAAGTTTTTGATCATACCCCGGCAATTATTCTGTTCGCAATGATTTTACAGGGTTGGAAGTGGCTGCCCTGATGGATTGGTAACTCACACTAATGGCAGAAATAATCAATGCAATAGCTGCCACCAATACAAATACCCACCATTGAATACGCACAGCATATGCATAGTTGCTTAGCCATTGCTTCATGGCCCACCATGCAATGGGTGAGGCAATGACAAAAGATACTGCAACGAGTTTCAGAAAGTCCTTCGACATGAGCGTGGTGATGCCTGCTACACTTGCACCCAGCACCTTGCGAACACCAATTTCCTTGATACGATTTTCGGCCATATAAGTAGCCAGGCCAAACAAGCCAAGGCAGGTAATGAAAATGGTAAGCCCTGCAAATAATGAAGCCAATGTGCCGGTGCGCTTTTCATTCTCAAATTTCTTCGCATATTCTTCATCCACAAACTTGTATTCGAAAGGATAATCTGTATTGTATTTTTTAAAAACGAGTTCGGCCTTTTTCAGATTATTGGCCATGCTGCTTTTGTCGTTGAAACGAATAAGCACGGCAGAAAAATAACTGCCTGCTCCATAGATAATCATAGGCTTTGTAGGTTCATAGGGATTGGTGAGAATGAAGTCCTTTATAACACCAACCACGTGCCAATCCCTTCCATTGTCTTTTACTACCTGGCCTATCGGCTCTTTGAATTTCATTATCCGCAATGCTGATTCATTGAGTATGATGCCGAATGAATCGGTCGGATATTTCGCCAGGTCAAAATCACGCCCGGAAATGAACTGCAGCCCGGCTGTTTTGCCGAGGTTTTCATCTTCGTTGTAGCGATAGAAATCAGTTTTATCATTAGGGTCCTTTCCTTCCCATTCCTGTCCCCATCCATCGCTCCAGCTTTCGGTAATGGGTGCACTTGTTTTGGTAACACTGGATGCAATGCCGCTTCCCATCAATTCGTTTTTGATGAGCAAATAATTTTTTTCGATATCGCCTGTGAATAGGTGGCATATCAAATTGTTGCGGTTGTAGCCGGTTTCGCGGTCACGGGCATGGTCAATTTGCTGCTTAACAATTATGGTGCAGATGATGAGGATAATGGAAAAGGTAAACTGCAATACCACTAACACTTTGCGTGGTGTAATGAGTGCATGCGCCTGCCGGAATGTTCCCTTCAGCACACTCACGGGCCGGAAGGAAGACATGAAAAAAGCAGGATAACTGCCGGCCAGCAACCCCGTTAACAACACGAAACCCAGTGCTACCATCCAGAACAAAGGATTGGCAAATTCAATTGCAAGTGCTTTGCTGGTGAGTTCATTAAATGCAGGCAACGAAAGTTGTACCAACAGTACTGCCAATATTCCTGATATGAGCGACATTAATATGGATTCACCAATGAACTGTGCCACCAGTGAGCGCCTTTGTGCACCCACTACTTTGCGTATGCCCACTTCCCTTGCACGCTGCTCGCTGCGTGCTGTGCTCAGGTTCATGAAATTGATGCAGGCAATGAGTAAAATGAATGCAGCAACAATGGCAAACAGTTTTACAAATACAATGCGGCCATCTCCATCTTCCTTGCCGTCGGTAAAGCTGGAATGCAAATGCCAGCGACTTATGGGATACAGAAACATTTCCCATTTCATGTCATCCTTGTCATACTTCGTCTTGAGCGATTTTATTTTAGCATTAGCCGCTGCAAACAAAGCATTGGGTTTCAACAATACATAGGTGCGTGTACTGTTGTTGCCCCAGTATTGATCATCGTTTCCCTGTTTGCGCATCCAATCCCATGGCAGCAGGTAGTCAAATTTGAACCTGGTGTTATTGGGCAAATCCTTCAGCACACCGGTTACCACATACACATCCTTGTTGTTGAGTTTCACCTCTTTCCCCATTGGGTTTTCGTTTCCGAAAAGAGATTTGCCAAAGCTTTCGGTAACAACAATATTGTTTGGATTTTCAAGTGCAGTTTTGGCATTGCCATTCAGCAGGGGAAAAGTAAACACCTGCAAAAAATTACTGTCAGCAGCGTTTCCTTTTGCCATCAGCCGCTTATCGCCAATGCTGAACAGGATATTACTGCCCCAGTCCATTCTCGCAGCCATTTCTACTTCGGGCAAATCTTTTTCCAGCGTACGTGCCAGCACTTTGGGAGTGGTATTCCAGGCATGCAGTTCACCGCTAAAATGTGCTTTGTTCCATACCTCATAAATCCTGTCTTTGTTTTTATGAAACTGGTCAAAGCTCACCTCATTCACAATCCACATGAGAATGAGCATGGCGCTGGCCATACCAATGGAGAGACCCAGAATGTTGATGAAAGAGAAGCCTTTGCGTTTGATCAGGTTGCGCCAGGCTATTTTGAAGAAGTTGCGAATCATAGTAGTTGATGAGTGAGGCTCCTGCGGTTCTTCCCAGGGAGATGTTTGGCTGATGAGTTACTTGTGCATATTGGCGTGAAGCATGAAGCGTATAGCGTACAGCGTTTTACACCAGGATATTCTCCGTTACCGTTTGCCCATCCAGCATGCGGATGATGCGATGGCTGTAGCGGGCATCGTGTTCGCTGTGTGTAACCATCACAATGGTGGTGCCCAACTCGTTCAGGTCGGTGAGCATTTGCATCACCTCGTTACCATTGCTGCTGTCCAGGTTTCCTGTAGGTTCATCGGCTAGTATGAGTTTCGGTTTGTTGACTACGGCTCTTGCAACGGCCACCCTTTGCTGCTGGCCGCCACTCAGTTGCTGTGGGTAGTGGTTTCGCCTGTGCATGATTTGCATTTTGTCGAGCACTTCTTCCACCCTTGCTTTTCTGTCGGCGGTTTTTACGTTGCAGTAAATGAGGGGCAGTTCCACATTTTCAAACACAGTGAGTTCATCAATGAGGTTGAAGCTCTGGAACACAAAGCCAATATTACGTTTACGCAGTTCGGCTCGCTTTCTTTCGTTATAGCCTGCCACTTCAATGCCGTTGAACATAAAGCTGCCGCCATCCGGATCATCAAGCATCCCAATAATGTTGAGCAATGTTGATTTGCCGCAGCCGCTGGGTCCCATCACAGCCACAAACTCGCCTTCTTTCACATCAATCGAAAGTTTGTTGAGCGCTACGGTTTCCACTTCTTCAGTTCGGTAATACTTCTCGAGGTTGGTGATTTTTATCATAACCGGTTTTGCATGTTTATTTGAAAATGATAAGTCGCTTTTATTTCACTAAGAAATCAAGCGGATGCAGCACTTGTTTGGTGTAGTTACTTTTTAGTACGTGCTGCGGGCAGATTTTGTTACTGCAGCTGCAAACAAATGCATTGCCTGTGTGGGCCATCATGAACAATGGAAGTACCACCAAAGCTGCGTATATCAATACGGCGCTGATGTTTCTTGCCTGGTGTTTTGAGTTTTTCATGTGTGTTATTTATTAAGTATCAGTTCCTGTATGTTTCCAAAATTCTCGTAGCTGCTGGTAATGACTTTATCACCGGGCTTCAGGCCTTGCAGCACTTCGTAGTAATCAGGATTCTGGCGGCCAACGGCGATGTCCACTTTGTAGGCGCTTTTGCCGTTTTCGCTTACTTTAAAAATCCAGTTGCCGCCGGTTTGCTGGTAGAAGCCGCCCTTGGCCAGCAGGATAGCCTGCGTTTCATCGCTCAGTGCCAGCCTTATCTGCAGGGTTTGTCCACGGCGTATGCCTTCTGGTGCAGCACCTTCAAATTCCATGTCCACCTGGAAGCGGCTATTCTGTACCTGCGTGTACACTTTTTTGATTCGCAAAGTGTAGTCCTTTCCAGCAAAAGTGAACTGACCTTCCTGCCCTGTGAAAATGCGGCTAATGTAGTGTTCATCAATATCCACCCGCACTTTGAAACCTGTTGTTACGTCCAGCTGGCCCAGGCGCTGTCCCTGCGGAATGTTCTGGCCAATTTCGGCATCCAGCGAAGTGAGTTGCCCATCAATGGGAGCCTTTACTACCAGGTCGCCCACCTTCTTACGCATCAGCTCCAGTGTGTGTTGCATTTGGGCCAGCGATTGCTGGTCCTGTGTGGTCATGAGTTTTACGGCTTCCGCGTCCTGCTTCAGAATGTCTTCTGTGAGTTTCTTGCGGCGAACCTGGTAGTTGTAGGCTATTTCGCTCTGCCTGAATTCCTGCTCGCCAATAGCTTTCTGGTTGAACAAGCGAGTGTTTAGCTTGTACACCCTTTCTGCTTCGGCTAGCGCACTTTCTACGTCGGCCATCTGGTTCAACTGGCGTGTGGTGTTTTGTGTGGCGTTGCTCTTCGAAATGTTCATTTGTGTGAGCACGTTGAACACAGATGTTTCCTGCGTAGCAAGGTTCAGTTCGAGGTCGGTATTGCTGAGGCGAAGGATGGGCTGGCCTTTCTTCATAATCGCCCCATCCTCCACATATTTTTCTTCCACCCTTCCGCCTTCGAGGGCATCGAGGTAAATGGTGGTTTGCGGCAGCACCACACCATTCACGGGAATCAGTTCGCGGAAAGGTCCTTTGCTGATTTCGGCAATGGTGATGCGTTCTGTATCTACATTCAGTTTATTGCCGCCACGTGTGAAATAATAGCTCGCTGCAATCAGCAACACGAGTGTTGCTATTCCGGCAACTGTCATTTTCCGTTTTGTTGTCCAAGTCTTTTTTGGTATTGCTCTGTCCACTGATCTTCGTTTTGAGTTTGTTCCTGTTAGTTGTTCAGGCCTCGCCTGTGTATGAATCTTCATTAAAACAGTGTGCCAAACTCAAAACCATTGCCACACAAGGGTTTCAGAAAAAAGGCATTAGGCCTGGTGTCCGCTTCCGATACAAGAACTGTCCGCTTTTGATACACTTTTTGGCAATGATTGATAAGGGTTAATGGAATACGGATTTGTCAGATGCGACAGATTTGCACGGAGCATGTTTGCTTTTTCACCTATTGCTTAAGCAAACAAATCTGTGAACATCATTTTAATCTGTGCCATCTGTGTCCTGCATCAAGCAGCCTGCACCCCCGGCTTGGCAGGCAAATCCTTAAGGGTTACTTTTGAAACTGCTCCTGCCCACCGCCGGTGCGTTATTTTGCCTTGATGCAACACGATACCATCTCATGACACTCAGGAATGCTTCGCTGCTGGTAATAGACGATGATGTGGATGTGCTTACCGCAGTACGCCTGCTACTGAAGTCGCAGGTAAAATCAGTGACTACTGAAAAAGAACCGGCCAATATTCCATCCCTTTTTGCCGGCGGCAAAGACTACGACCTCATCATGCTCGATATGAACTTTCATGCCAGTGTAAACACCGGCAACGAAGGTCTGTACTGGCTGCGACAGATAAAATCGCTGGGCTCCAAAGCTGCCATCATCATGATAACAGCTTATGCCGATGTTGACCTTGCAGTGCGATCATTAAAAGAAGGCGCTACCGATTTTGTAGTGAAGCCCTGGCAAAACGACCGCCTCGTAGAAACACTGATTGAAAGCCTGCAGAAAAACAGCGGTACCGCAGCAGCAAAACTCAGCCCTTCCAAAATGGCCTCCGGTTCTGAATTGCTGGGCTGCAGCGAAGCCATGAAGGAAGTGTTTCAGAAAATAGAAAAAGTAGCGCCCACCGATGCCAACATTCTGATACTCGGCGAAAACGGAACCGGCAAAGATTTGGTGGCCCGCGCCATCCACGACCAATCACTGCGTCCCAACGGACCTTACATCAAAGTAGATGTGGGCGCCCTTACCGAAACCCTTTTCGAAAGCGAATTGTTTGGGCATGTGAAAGGTGCCTTCACCGATGCTCGTGAAGACCGCATGGGGCGCTTTGAAGCAGCAAATGGGGGTACGTTATTCCTCGATGAAATTGGCAACATTAGCCTGCAGCAGCAATCAAAACTGCTCACCGTTTTGCAAAACAGGCAAATCATCCGCCTCGGCAGCAACAAACCCATCGACATCAACATCCGCCTACTCTGCGCCACCAACTTGCCCGTGCAGGAACTGGCAAAAGAATCCAGGTTTAGAAAGGACCTTGTGTACCGAATCAACACAGTGGAAATAGAACTGCCCCCGCTGCGCAGGCGTGGCAACGACGTAGAACTGCTGGCTCAGCATTTCAAAACCATGTATGCCAGCAAGTACATGAAGCCCTCGGTGGAACTTCACCGCTTTGCTATCGACAAACTTCTGAAATATCATTTCCCCGGCAATGTGCGTGAACTGCAATATGCCATCGAAAGAGCGGTGATCATGTGCGACGGCGAAGTGATTCGCGACACCGACCTGATTTTTTCTCCCATCGAAAGCACCATACCCGAAGAAGAAGAAACAGAATCGAAGCTCACCGTGGTGGAACGCAATACCATTTTGAAAGTGATAGAAAAAAACCATGGCAACATCAGCAAGGCAGCACGTGAATTAGGACTTACAAGAACAGCATTGTACCGCAGGTTGAACAAGTATGACATTTGAAGAAATTTGAAATGCAGATTTGGATTCAAATTCAGATTTGGATTTACGTATGTTGATGTTGAATAGTTAGTATTGAAGAATAACTTCCGTGCAGCGTGAAGCGTGTAGCGTGCAGCTCGAATCTCACAGCTATTAAGATTATGAATCTTTTCAAACAATATCAATTCCGTCTTGCCATCAGGACAGTTATGCTGTTTGTAGTGGCATTTGCGCTGGCCTACCTATGGGTGAAAGACCTGCACAATTATGCACTGTTGCTTGGTTTGGTGGTGGCATGGCAAGTGTACGATTTGTTCATGCTGCTCAAACGGGCACAGGATGAAGTGAAAGAATTTGCCGAGAGTGTACACTACCGCGACTTCTCCCGCCACTTCAATGTAAACCGTGCCCCTGCTGAACTGCAGCCGCTTCGCATGGGCTTCAACGAAATCAACAACACTTTCAAGGAAATACGCAGCGAAAGGGAACGGCAATACCAGTACCTGCAAAAAATACTCGAGTTGGTAGATACCGGCATCGTATCGTACCAAACAGAAACCAATGAAGTGAACTGGATGAACGACACCTTCAAGCGCATGCTGGGCATTCCTTATATGCGTACGCTGGAATCGCTCGAAAAACGAGATGCTGTTTTGTTTCACGATGTTATCAGTATCAAACCCGGCGAAAGCCACATCATCACTATCGACAAAGATGGTAAGCAGGAAAAATTGCTGATGAATGCAACGCTATTCCAGACCGATGGTGTGCCCAACAAAATCATTGCCTTCCAAAATGTGAATGAAGCGCTGGACGAAACGGAAGCTAAGGCCTGGCAAAAACTGCTGAGTGTGATGACACATGAAATCATGAATTCAGTAGCGCCCATTTCCTCGCTGGCCAATACACTCAAACGCAACCTGAGCGAAACCATCAGCAGCCGCAGCGAACCCGGCGATGATTGGGAAGACCTCGAACTCGGCCTTGATACCATAAAGCGCCGCAGCGAAGGCCTTTTAAAGTTTGCCGAAAGCTACCGTTCGCTCAACAAGATTACACATCTCAATTTGCAACAGATAACGGTGAGCAGTTTGTTCGAAAACCTCACCACGCTGATGTCGCCCACACTCGACCAGAAACACATACAGCTCGACACCATACTGAAAGAACCACAATTGGAAGTACTAGCCGATCAAAACCTGATTGAACAGGTGCTCATCAACCTGATGGTGAACGCCATTGATGCCGTAAAAGAAACACCTCATCCGCTGATCTCCCTTTCCGCCTTCAGCGACAACGGCAAAGTGACCATCAAAGTAGCTGACAACGGCCCCGGCATTGAGCCCAACCTGCTCGATAAAATATTCATTCCCTTCTTCAGTACCAAGAAAACCGGCAGCGGCATAGGCCTTAGCCTCTGCAAACAAATAATGCTGCTGCACAAGGGCAGCATTCACGTGCAAAGCATTCCGGGAAAGGGAACTGCGTTTCTGATAACAGTGTGAGGGGCATAGTCAACACTGCATTTAGCAAGTCTACTGCTATCCAAATTATTCCCTGCTATTTGCATTGCATCAGCACCTACAGATTGAACAAGCAATCTGATTTCATGACTCACTCAGTGTTATAATACTATTGCTTTGGGCAAACCCAATCATTAACTTTCCAAAAAATGTAGCCATGCAAAAAACTCATCTCCTCCTGGCAGTAGTTATAATAATTTTTGGAATGCTTTCCTGCAATCAAGGAAGTAATTTGAAAGAGGCAAAAGAAAAACCTGCTGCAGCAGGATTGGACAAGCAATGGGCCAAATCATTTATCGACAGCATCAATGCAAAATTCAGCGAACAGTTCAGGGCTGCCGATTCAGCAGCATTGGCATCGCACTACTGGCCCGATGCAGAAATATTGCTATCGAACAGTGATGCCATTAAAGGCCCTGAAATCCTTGGTGCATGGGGCTCTATGACAAGAATGGGCATTCCTTATTTCACGTTCACCACCACCGATATTGCCGGCGATGCAGACTACCTTATTGAAACAGGAAAATATGAAATGAAGGATGCGAAGCAAACCCTGGTAGACAAAGGGAAGTATGTGGTAGTTTGGCAAAACCGCAACGGCGAATGGAAACTCTACCGCGACATTGGCAACACCAGCATGCCGGCTGCAAAGTGAAGTTTCTTTAAATCCAGTTGACAGAAAAACATTCGTTGCAAACTGATTCACCCATAACCACACACCTTTTACCGTACACCGTCTACCATACACCTTCCCCCTCCACCATACACCATTTTCTTCCCACTTCCTCATTCCTTATTATTTATTTCTTATTCCCTATTCTGAATTACGCTTGTCTCCAAAAAATATACTGCGATGAAAAGAATGCTATTCGCTCTGATCACCATTGGCTGCATGCAAGCAACAGCACAAACGGCAGAAGAAATCATTGAGAAATATTCGGCCAACCTTGGAGGGTTGGATGCCTTCAATAAAATAAAAACCATGAAGATGACGGGCAGCGTTAACGCACA
>JBBIOQ010000104.1:0-6019 GCA_037443285.1 Sphingobacteriales bacterium
ACCCTGGTTCAGGTCGCCCAGGGTTGCAGTGAGCGGCTTGCGGTCAAGAAACTTTTGACAACCACTAACTCCAAATGCAAGGGGCAACGCAACCAGCATTCCCCACATCAGTTTCTTAGTATTTCTCATATCAAATGCTTTTTAAGGTTAGAAGGTTACGTTTAAACCACCGGTGATTACCATTGGCAACGGGCCATTTCCATTGTCGATACCAAATGAAGTGGCTGTACCTCCAAATTCAGCTGTGTAACCAGAATTATGTTTCCAGGTTATCAGGTTTTGAGCGTTGGCATAAAGCCTCAGGTTCTTAATGTGGGCTTTTGCAAGGTTGGCCGATGGGAAGTTGTAACCTATCTGCAGGTTCCTGATTCTGAAATAGCTGCCATCTTCAATACCGTAGGTAGAGGGAAGCCTGTTGATGGTGTGGTTGGCACCAAGAATAGGATCCCAGTTGGAAGTGCCTTCGCCATGCCACCTGTTCAGCTTAAATGAAGGATAGTTGAAGGTGGTGAATGGTAACTCCGAACTGCCCCAGTACCTGTATACTTCGTTGCCATAAGAGCCATTGAAGTCTGCTCCAAAATCAAAGCCTTTGTAATTCAGCGTGGCATTGAAACCATAAATGAAATCAGGAGTAGGGTTGCCAATCTTGGTTCTGTCCTGCGTATTAATAACCCCATCGCCATTGATATCCTTGTATTTGAAATCGCCGGGGCCATATTCATAGCCACTCACTTTGGGCGAATTCAGTTTGTCGGCATAACTCTGATATAATCCTTCCACTACGTAACCATAGAAGTACCCAATAGGATATCCTGCTTCAGTTTGGTTAGGCCTTTCTTCGCTGGCAGGAATCTTGTCGCCACCTAGGTAAACTACCTCGTTGTGGAAAGTAGTAATGTTAGCACCAATAGAAATTGCCATGTCTTTCGACAGTGATTGGCTCCAACTGGCGGCTGCTTCAAAACCGTGGTTCTTCACTTCACCTACGTTGTCCAGGCGCTGCCTGCCTGTTCCATCATTCACCAGTGTCATTACGTCCTTAGTATCCTTGTTATAGTAAGCGGCATCAAAATGCAGCCTGTTTTTAAAGGCATTGAATTCCAAACCCACTTCTCTTGCATCTACGGTCTCCCATGATAGGTTGGGATTGGGCGTATAAGCTAGTGCATAAGCAGGTGCTATGTTGTTGCCAAACACAGCGGTGTTGCCAGTTTGCAATGCAGGGTAAAAAGGATAGTCAAATCCGTAAGTGTTCTGTACACCCAGAATACCCCATGATGCCCTGAGTTTCATGAAATCGAAAAGTTGCTGGTCTTTCATGAATCCTTCCTTGGTCAATTCCCATGCAGCACCTACAGAATAGAAATTCTTGTAGCGGTTTGCGGGGGAGATTTGGGAAGAACCATCTCTCCTGTATGATGCATTGAGGTAATACTTGTTTTTGTAGTTGTACATGCCACGTATCAGACCAGAAACGGTAGTCTTTTCCCACTGAGAAGATGAAGAACGTTTGGTAGATGCATCTCCAAATCCGTTATCAATATACCAGAAGCGTGAATTGTCGGGAATAGAATCACCATTAGCAGCCTGCTTCACCGTTCCATACAAACCAGTGTAGCCGCTGAAATACGTAGTGAAACCAGCCACGGCTGTGATGTTATGATCACCAAAGCTGTTCTTGTAATTCAGGATATGATCCTGTTGGTATTTGTTCCAGCGCTCTGAATTCTGATTTACACTGGTGGTGCGGTTATTCTTGTCAACATATACTGAGCCAGAAGCTCCACCAACGGAAGGATTCCAAGTATAAATAATAGGATTGTAGGTGCGGGTTGACAGCATACTCATATCACCATACAAAGTGCTCTTCCAGGTAAAATGCTTCAGGAAAGAAATTTCCGCGAATACACTTCCTACCATGCGGCTTTCATTCTTCAGTTCTTTGTTATACTTATTCTCGAGGTTCATCAGCGGGTTGCCTATTTGGGCTGCCTGTATGGCCAGTTCGGTGTAGTACTTGCCCGAAGGGTCCATGGTCGGCGTGATTGGCAGCACCCGGCGTGCATCATACAGCAAACCATTTGCCTGGCTGAAAGGAGGTGTCTGGTTGATGCCATTTACATTGAAACCAAGGCGAATGCTTTTGCTCACTCTCAGTTCATCGCTCAGGTTAATGAGCCATTTCTCCAATTGCTGATGAAGAATTACGCCCTGGTCAACCGTGTAACCAACTCCCATGTAGAATTTGTTCTTTTCTGTGCTCGATGCCACACTTAAGTTGCTGGCACTGAAAATGCCGGTATGCGTAAGGGCACCTACCCAATCAGTATTGCCTGTCCATGGGGCATAATTAAAACGCTCATTAGTCGGAACGCCTATATTGGTCTGCTCTTCATCAAAAAGCATTTTAAACTCGTCAGCATTTACCATGCTTATTTTGTCCACCAGTTTCTTCATACCAAAGCTGGTGTTGAAGTTTACTGTCAACTGGCCGCTTTTTGCTTTCTTGGTTGTTATGGCAATAACACCGTTGGCGCCACGTACACCGAAGATGGCGAGCGATGAAGGATCCTTCAGAATTTCAATAGATTCAATATCATTCGGGTTTATGTAGTCAATGTTATCATTGAAAATACCATCGACAACGTAGAGCGGCTTAATGCCACCAATACTGTTTGTACCACGGATACGGATATCGGGTTCCTGGCCGGGAACGCCTGAGTTTACTACAGAAAGACCAGCCACCTTGCCCTGCAATGAAGAAACAGGATTGGTGTTTGGCTTGTCGGCTACTTCCTTGCCCTGCACTTTGGCAATGCTACCGGTAATGTCTCGCTTGCTGGCAGTACCGTAACCAATTACCACCACTTCATTCAGGCCGCCGGAAGTGGAAGCTGTCATTCGGATATCGAAATTGGTGCGACCTGCAGTAGTAATTTCCTGCGTTACAAAATTTACTGCAGAAATTACCAGCACAGCTCCGTCGGGTACAGTGATCGAAAAGTTACCTTCTGCATCAGCAGCCGTGCCTGTCTTGGTGCCCCTTACCATTATGGATGCACCGGCAATGGGCTTGCCATCGGCATCGGTAATTTTACCCCTGATAGTTTGTGGTGCCGGCGGTTCTTCATCGCCCAAAGCCAATACTATTAATTCGCCATCCATAACCCTATAGCTGATGCCGGTGCCTTCAAACATTTCATTCAAAACGGTAACCAGTAGTTCGTTGTTGGCGTTAATAGAAACCTTGCCTGCATGTTTTACTACAGACTGATTGTACAGGAACCTGTACTGGCTCTTTTTTTCAATTTGCTGCAAGGCCTGTTTCAATTCGGCCGATTCCAGTTTGATGGTGATTCTTTTTTGAGAAAACCCATCAGCATAGGTATGCAGGCATGCAAAGAGCATTATTGCAACCGTCATTTTCATAATAAGCAGTGATTTACGGAACAGGTTATGCCTATTCCCCATCTCATGGAGTTGTTGTACTTTCATACATTAATAATGGAGGGTTAAAGAAATTGACAATCGTTCCTTGCCCAGGTACGTGATTAGTCATTTAACTTTCTATTCCTGGGAGTGTTGTTGCAGCAGCACTCCCTTTCTTTTGGTATTTAGCCGGTGTCGGTTAATACGTTTTTCATAAGCAAGCGTTTTTATTTGGTTCGTTCAGAAATAATTACGGTGTTATTGTCGAACACGAAATTGAACCTGACCGTATACTGCAAGTAGTGCAGGGCCAAATCAATGGGTTCATTTTCGAATTTTCCATTCAGCCGTTCCAATTCAAGCCTCTTAGAGGCAAACACAATCTTCACACCATACCACCGTTCCATTTTGTCGGCTACTTCCCTAAAGGATTCGTCATCAAATGCCAGGCGGTTATTCACCCAGGCAGTTTCCACAGGTATGCTGTCTATTTTGTCGAATACCATTTTTGAAATGGTTGGTTCCACCAGAGTCGCCGGTGTTCGTAGTTCTTTGTTGTAAGGCGAAATGGATGCATGCACCATGTCAATGTCATTGTCGCTTACGGTTATCTTTTCGCTCGGATGCAGGTAGTAGGTCTTGTCTGGATGGCTGTTCAGGGTTACTTCCACCTTTCCCCGCACAAGGCTGGTGACTGCCTTGCTTTCATTGGGGTACGAACGTACATTGAAGGCAGTGCCGGTTACCTTGATTTTAATCCTTGATGTGTGAATGTAGAATGGGTGAGCCTTATCGGATACCACATCAAAAAATGCCTCGCCGCTCAAGGTTACTTCACGGTTGGTGGCTCCGTAATCATGCCCATAAGTGAGTTTGCTATCAGCATTCAGCCAAACCTGTGTTCCATCGGGCAACTCAATTTTTGTTTTGGAACCCGGCCTGGTGGTTACCTGGTTAGTACTGGCAGCAACGGGTGCAGCGGTACTTTCAGTGTTCTTTCCTGCCCAAAAGAATATCGCCAGCGTCAATACTGCAGCCACGCCTGCAACTGCAGACCAAACCTTCCAGCCACGCATTTTCACAATAGGAGCGACTGGATCTTCTTCAGATTCAACACTGCCCGATTCCTCAAATGGTATGCCTTGTGCATTCATTTTGGCAACCAGCTTATCAAAATCGGCTGGAGCCTCGTTTGAAGGTTGCCATTGGTTCCAAATAGATTCCAAAGACTGCAGGCGCATATGTAAATCCGGCTGCGAACTGAGCAAATCGTTCAATTCGCGGGCCTCAGATTCGTTCAACTCACCTGAAAGTTTTTTAGAAAAAAGATGCCAAGCTTTGTTTTCCATGTGGGCGCAATGGGATAATGGACACAGGAACCCACAACTTCCCCCAAAGGACCATTAACTTTTTTTTGATTTTTTTTAAAATAGACGAAACCCGCAAGGGGGTAGCAGGTTAAGAAACTGAAAATCAGTTCTTCCCGGAATTGACGGTAGCCACATTGAGTACTGCCTTTCCTATCCGCTTAATGGCAATAGCCAACTGGTTTTCTACTGTTTTGGCACTCAGATGAAGCAATTCGGCCACTTCCTTGTATTTGAGGCCATCTTCTTTCACCAGTTTGAAAATAATCTTGCACTGTGTAGGGAGTGAATCAACAACTTCAAACACCTGTTTTTGCAATTCGGCCGACAATAACCTTTCATGCGGACCTGCAATCATGGATTCCATTTCCACATTGAGGTCTTCCATCTGAAGTGACTGGAACTTGCGCTGATTGCGGCAATAATTGAGGCTGAAATTTCGGGTAGCGATATAGAGGTACAACTTGAGGTTTTGGATATGGTCTAAGGTTTTTCTCTTTACCCAAACCCTGATAAACACATCGGAAACTATCTCTTCAGCACCTTCTTTGGAATGACAAATGGTATAGGCAAAACGCATGAGCGCCGGCTGATAGCGGTTGTACAATTCACGATAAGCATGCTGATCCTCAAAGGCGGCAATACGGTGTTGTAGGTCCGAAATATGGTATTGTTCGTACATCAGCAAATGGCAAGAATGAATTAAAGATATATTTTAAAATATAACCAAAAAGAATTTTTTCTTTCTGTAGAAGTTTGAAAATGAAGAAATTGAACACGCAGAATTTTGGATTCCCCGGAAGCCACTTGCCTGCAGCCTGGATTTCAGACCGGGTAGCACTGCGGGTAAAAGGCCTTTCTGTAATGGAATAAAACCGCTTTGGATGATTGACCATTTTGTGCCCAATCACCTACATTTGCCGCCGCTCAAAAGAGCAGGATCCTTAGCTCATCCCGATAGCTATCGGGAGGTTAGAGCGTCTGACCCCTTTGCATTTCACCTTTCTATTTTGGTTGCTATTTTAGCCTTAGATATCCGGTAGCCATTTGGAAAATGCCTTCGTCTACATACTATTTAGCATTTCATTGAATCGCTGCTACACAGGTTCTACCACCCGTACTTTAGAAAACAGGCTGCAGCAACACCTGGAAAAGACCTTCGCTCATTCGTTTACTGAAAGGGCTGGAGATTGGGAAATTTTCTTGTGTCTTGAATGTTT
>JBBIOQ010000104.1:6033-14680 GCA_037443285.1 Sphingobacteriales bacterium
AATGATTGAAATGCATATTAAATCTCAGAAAAGCAGCACTTATATCAGGAATCTGAAAAAGTATCCTGAAATGAGAGAAAAGCTTCTGAAAAGGTTTGGGTCAATGGCTTGAAGCAGCTATGAAGGAGATAGATTTTATCAGCAAATCCTATACATTTGCCGCCGCTCAAAAGAGCAGGATCCTTAGCTCAGTTGGTTAGAGCGTCTGACTCATAATCAGAGGGTCGGGGGTTCAAGTCCCTCAGGATCCACCTAATGAAAAGAGCAGCAACCGCGAATATCAGGTTGTTGCTCTTTCTTTTAAGAGTACCATTTGAAATTCAATTGTTGCATCCAATGCAACTTATTCCACCAGCCGTCCCCTGTATTTCTTGTAAAGGCTGCTCGCCATTTCCACCGGATTCCCTGAAGGTTTAAGGCTGTAATCTTTCCTTTCATTTACCCAATTCCATTCCCACTCTTTTATTTCAGTGGCGAATGCCGTTTTGTCAAATTCCTTCCCTTGCTGCATGGCCGTTCTCACAGTTTGAAAAAACTGCTGCCATCGCGGTTTGTAAAAATCGTTCATGAGCCCGCTCCATTGCCGGCAGGCATATTCATTGAGCGGGCAATCCTTATCGCCCCAAAGAGTAATCAAGTCCCGGGCGTTCATTTCATACAAGGCTTTTTCCTTTTCGGTGGTACCACAGTTCCTTGCATTCGCAATCCAGGGGCCCAGCAGGAAATCCTTTCGGGTGGCCAGCAAAGCATCCATATCAGTAATCAGTTCGAGAAAGGCAGCACTGCTACTGTCGAATGCTTGCAGGTCGCGATGATTGTAGGCAGATGCAACTTTTTGTTGTAGTGGCAGCGCATAATTTGCCATCACTTGTCGTGTCACATCTACCAGGTCAAACTGAAAACCATCTCTTTGTTTCAATGCCGGCGAGGCCTTAACAAAGGCATCCCATGCAGACCACAAATCAGCGGCTCTGTAATTGATTTTTGTTTTTGTCCATCGTGTCAGTGAATCGAAAGTTGGTCTGCCCTGGATGATGCTTTCGGCACCATCGCGTATGTATTTGTCAGCAGGCACTGTGTACACGGTGTGCCGGAGTATTTCCCATGCCTGCAAAGCAATGTTATTCTGAGTGCCGTACCGGTTGCGTACATAGGCTGGTAACCATGTATTCAAATCAATTGGCTGGTTGCTCCAGGTGTTTGCTGTCATCAATTCATACATCACCGGGTTTTGTTCTATGGCTTCCATAGTGAGGCCAATGCCTTTCAGGTTGCCGCTTTTGGAATCCTGCAAGGCTTTTGCGGGCTCTGCAGCCACAGTTTCCATGCGGCCAAACAGGTTGGTATTGCCGCCAAAATTGTTGAGCATGTTCCAGATCCAGGGCTTACCATAAAATGCATCGGTGCGTTTCCACACAGGCTCAATTTCTGTTGCCAGGTCGAGGATGATTATCCTGTCGCCGGGCACAGCTTTTAGCAAAGCTTCCGTTTGCGGTGCCTTCCAGAATTTACGGTCGCTGTAGAAAAGCCAGCCCTGCATTACCCACAAGGCTGCAGTGTCGGCATTACGCATGCCTTCATACACTCTTGCACTGAGTTTGGATAAATATTCCGGATTGTCGGAGGGTGGCTCATTCTCATTAAAAGTATCGGCTGAATACAAATGGTCGGTTCCGAAAAGTGCTGTTTGCTTCTTCAAAAAGCGCTTACCAATTTCTGCAAACAGCGGGTCTTCCGAATCAAGAATATAGGTGTCGGCAAAGCCGTTGTTCCAGTTGGTGGTTTTCATTTTCGCCTGCGGGAATTTCCTGCGCAGTGCTGCAGGCACATGTCCTGTAAATGCTGGAAGCACGGGCTTCATGCCCAGGGCACGTTCACGTTGAATGATTTTTTTCTGCAACTCAAAATGTGATTTCATCCAGCTAAGCGGCAGCGGGCCGCCCCAGCCATCAAGGTTGCCCATCCAGAACCAGGAGAAATAAGAGGGGCCGCAAAAGAAATCCTTCAGGTCATCATCACTAAAGCCCATTTCCTTATAGACCAAATACCACGTATACTCTTCGCCGGTAATTGCTAATGGCATGTTGATCCCATGCAAGGCCATCCAGTCAATTTCTTTTTCCCAGCGGCTCCAGTCCCACCAACTCATGCTGTAGTTGAAGGTGCAGTAATTCATGTAGTACCTGTATTCATAAGGCGAATTTTTGTGCACTTTGGCAGGTGGTTTTGGAAACACCGCCGGTAGATTCAGGTTGGTTCCATTCCAGGTAATTTGCGCATGGCAATATTCGTTGAGATAATAGTACAATGCGGAAGCGATGGAAACACCATTATTTCCCCGCAACACAATTTTTCCGTTACGTCCTTCAATTTCAAATACGTCTTTTCCATCCACATTGCTGATTGGTTCTAGCTGCACCTGCGATGCGTGTGCAGGAAGTATGCGCCTCACTAATGACGTGGAGGCTGCTAAATCGAACTGTGCATTGGTGCAAAGCCACGAAGTGATGGCCACCAGCAAAGTCATTATCCACGTTGCTTTCTTCATAACTGAAACCATGTATGCTGTTAATAAAGCCAGGCTTATTTAAAAGTGAGCGTATGCTGAAAGGGAGTGACACCGGTGATGAATACATGCGTTCCTTCGGTGCGCAGGCTTCCGAAATGTGTGCTATATCTTTCGCCTTCAAGATTCATCAGCAATTTTTGAGCAACATTGCCCGGACCAAACTCTATTACATCACCTTCATTTTCAAAACGCCCCATATCTTTTTCTAAGAAATAGTTGCCGCCTTCCGGGCCTGAAGCACCGGTTAGTTTTCCATTGGCATCAAAACACAATTCAATGGTTACAGGCACAGCATCCAAACCCTTCACATCAAAATGAAGCTCAGCGACGCCATTGCTTTCGGTGAAGGTGATAGTAGTCTCCATGGTTTTTACATTGCTCACTGGCCTGTGGGCAAAATCCATTTTGTTCCAGAAGCGATCATCAATGCTGGGAGAAAGTTTATAATCACCCCGCTTGTTGCGCAGTTCTTTCGGGAGTGGCTGGTAGTATGGCACTTCCAGTTTTTTGTGCAACACATACTGGTTGCCGTTCTTCTTCAGGCCTTCGCTGTAGAAATATCCCATGGAAAAAAAGGATGAAGACAAGCGCATGTACTTCAGGATGGCTTTACCCTTGCGATAAGAAAAAAAGTTTGGGCTGTTCGACCTGCCGGATGCAATAATGATGGGCCAGTCACAACCACCGAAAAGTGTTGCGGTAGTGCTGCCTCTCCGAATCCTGAGCAAGGATGTGGTGGGAAAAAGTTTTTCATATTGTTCAGGAAGTGCCTGCGGTTTGGGAAGTGCCTGCAACAGCATAGGATTCTCCATGAAATAAAACAGTCCACGGTTCAGCACATCCTGCTGAAAGTTGGGCATGCTTTCCATGAAGCGCACCACTCCTGCAAAAAAGGCGTTATTGTCCTTGATGGCGAGGTAGCGATATGGATAATAATCCAACAGGATGCCGCGAATGAGGTACTGGTCCTGGCGGCGTGAATCGTTGGTTACCATTTGCCCGTTGGGTTCCATGTAGTAATACAACATCTGCAAACTCTTGCGTACATGATCGAACAACTCAGGCTTTTTCTGCAATCGGCCGATGGTTAGAAAAGCAGTGTTTTCAACCGCAGAATAAATAATGCTTCGCTCAGGATAGTGCCCATCCGCATCCTGGTAAATACCTTCGCCCAACCAGTCTTCTATCCTGGCGACATATTTCTTATTGGGATAAAGTTCATTTAACTGTGATAGAGCCGCACTGATTACCCAGCGATGGTTGGGCGTGTGCACGCCGCCTGTGGCAAGGGCTTCTCCACTTTTCACCATGAAATGCTTCATGGATTCAGCAATAGCCATTGCTTCCTTTGTGCCATCCTGCTGAAGAATTTTGATACCCGGCGCCAGCAATTCTATCAGGAATGAGGTATCAGGTGGCGATTCAAGATTGCCGATGTTGACCGTGCCATCTTCTGTCTGGAATTTTTCCAGGATGCGCACCAGGATTTCCAGTTTTGAAATGATTTCCGGATTGTGAAAATGCCGTGAACCTTTGGCACTGTAAGATGCTGCAAGGCATGAAAAATCATTTCCAATGCGCCTGCTGAAATTCACAAAATCATCGTGGATGCTTTTGAGCAATGCGTCAACCTGTTTGTCGTTGGCATCAATTAATTGCTGCAACAAATTGGCATCTTCAAATTCCTGACCCCATCCACCGGTTCCTGCCCATGCACGGTTAGCCATTGGTGCCAGTGATGCAAGCATTCCCATTTTCAGGAACTCATTGCGACTTAATTTTTCCATCGTTATTGTTTGCGGTCTGGTGCAATGCGATTATCTGCGCTGCATTGGCGTCAGACCAATTAATACAATCATTCAATCTTTGCTGTCACCGGGTTCATCCTCGTATAGCTGCCTCTTGCAAACACAATTTTGTAAGTGGAAGGAAAGAACTGAGAAGGCAGGTAATAATCAGTAGTAATTATCTGCGCACCGCTTTCTTTTGCAGCATTGAACATGCGGTAGTCGTTGTTGCGTGCTTCAATGGTGTTGGCATCGGCACGTGGCCGCACCATGTACCCCTTTTGTACCAGCGCCTTTATTTTTTCACCATCGGCCAACGGATTATTGATAATCATGAGTGCGGCTTCGGGGCTGCCCGCTGTTTCATTTACAAAAAGCAGTTTGCCTTTCAGTCCGGGATGACCCTGTTTATAATCACGCAGTTTAGCGCCTGTTTCATCGAGCATAAACATGAAGCGACCGGCTACTTTGTCAAGAGTTGGCCAACCTTTTTGCAATACAGCATTTTCAAGATTGGATGCTTCACCTCGAATGAAATCAGGCGTGATGAGTTCATCGTTGCTGAAAACGCTTTTTATTTCCATGTCTATGCTGTCCAGGGCATCGTGTGTGAATGGCAGCAATTTGCTAAGTCCTTTTTCCTCACCGTCCTTTGCGTTCATGGTAATAATCACCGGCAAGTGACCGGGATGATTTTTCGACCATTGCTTCAATTCTTTCAGGCAATCAACAAACAACAGGTGATGGCTTCGGAAGTCGACATCCTGCACATGAAACACTTTGAGGCCAGGCTTTTTAAGGTCGCCGGCAGTGTCGAATGGCAGCGGCGTTCCGCCTGCCTGCCTTATCAAGTTCAGGCCCATGGGATTGGCATAACGTCCGCCCAATGGGTCATGCACCATATCAATCTCTAAATTCCGCAGACCTAGATTCAATTGTTCGGTGAATGAAATATGCCCGTATTGCAAAGCTGCCGCCCTGGCCGAATCCATAGTATGCAGAATATTCCACAACGCTGGCTCGATGCCCGGCTTGTAGCTGTTGTGACTACCAATAAGCTGGATTTGATTGAGTCTTAGACCGGCAAATGCATTTACTTCTTGCTGCGCCTTTGTTGCAGTTGTACTTAGTACGCCAACAGAAACAAGCAACGCCATTAACCATGACTTCATATACATCCGGGTCATTCTTTTCATCATGTTTACCAATACACAGTGTACAATGCAGCCAACACAGCACAAATTATTATGGAACCAATGACAAAACCACGATTCACTTTGAATAATGAAGTATCCAATTCAATGGTATGCTTATCCTTTTCGCCCTTAGGAAATACAATGCTCATTACAATCATTAAAATAGCAATAGCAAAAAATGTGATCGTCATGCGATCGAGGAAAGGATAATCGGGGAATGCGCCGCTTGTCCAGGTGGGCAAAAATTTGAGCACAATGGAAATGGGAATAGTCACCAGTGCACCAGCAAGAGCAGCGCTGGCAGTAGTTGGTTTCCAGAACATGCCCAGCAGGAAAATAGCGAGCACACCTGGTGAAAAAAATCCAACATACTCCTGTATGAACTGGTATGCCTGGTCAAGTGATTTGAGTGCCGGAGTAATTACAGCAGCCACCAGCATAGAAATAATGACAGCCCACCTTCCAACAATCACTACTTTTCTTTCAGATGCCTCTTTCTTCAGAAATTTCTTGTAAATATCCAGCGAAAAAATAGTGGAAATACTGTTGGCTTTGCCAGCCAATGAGGCCACAATGGCTGCAGTAAGTGCAGCAAAAGCAACACCCTTTAATCCGGCGGGCAGCAGGTTCATCAGCGTAGGATAGGCATGGTCTGGTTTAATGACACCGGCATCTGTCATTTCATTTATAAACATGCCATGTTCATGCAACACATACATGGTAATACCCGGAAGCACTGCAATCAATGGGATGAGCAATTTGAGAAAAGCGGCAAACAGAATACCGCTTCTTGCCGTCTTTAAATCGGCGCCAAGGGCACGCTGCACAATGTATTGGTTGCAGCCCCAGTAAGCAAGGTTGTTGATGAGCATGCCACCAATCAACACCGACATGCCGGGCAGTTCTTTGTAATGCGGGCTCGATTTATCGAGTATCATGTGGAAATGGTCAGGCGCCTCTTTGCGCAACACACCCAGTGCCTCCATGATATTGCCATTGAAACCAAACTTGTCAGCCAGCAACGACAAGGCGAGGTACGTGGTAACCAGCCCACCAATTATCAGCACCAGCACCTGGATCACATCGGTATAGCCAATCACCTTCATGCCACCCAGTGTAACGACGACAGAAAAAACAACAAGGCCTGCAATGCACCATTCAAAACTGATGTTAGAAATAGAAGAGATGGCAAGTGCGCCCAGGTAAATGATGGATGTGAGATTTACAAACACATACACAAGCAACCAAAACACCGCCATGATTGTACTCACACTGTCGTTGTAACGACGAGCCAAAAACTGCGGCATGGTGTATATCTTGTTCTTGAGATACATGGGAATGAGCCAAACAGCCACAATGATGAGTGTGGCCGCAGCCATCCATTCATAACTTGAAATAGCCAGACCAATAGCGAAGCCTGAACCAGACATGCCAATAAAATGCTCAGCAGAAATATTGGAAGCAATGAGCGATGCCCCAATGGCCCACCAGGTCAGTGCTCCTTCGGCCAGGAAGAAATCTTTAGCACTGGAAGACGTTGTTTTCTTTTTCCTATAGATGTAATATCCATAGCCCGACACCACTATAAAATAAATGAAAAATACAATGTAGTCGGCTGTTTGCAATCTGTTCATTGGCAATGCTTAAATCGTTGGTAATTGGCAATAATAAGTTTGTTCAAACCTTCAGGAATATTTTCTTTTTGTAGAGGAAATAGAGGCCTGCAAACTGCAGTAAGGCTACCCCTATCCACAAACATGCTTCCTGCCACAATGCAGGCACCATGTTGATGAATCCTCCGAATATGAAATGACTGGTTGACTCAAAATTGATGGCTCCGTGTGCAGCCACATAAATAAGGATGGAGTTCATTCCCAACCAAACAAAAGGCATGCTCCATTTCCTGATTTGCACTATATCGGTAACCCAATAAAATGCTGCAAGCAGCAACAAACTCCAGCCACCGGCATACAGCACAAATGAACTGGTCCACATGGTTTTGTTGATGGGAAAAAACATACCCCAAACCCAACCCAAAGCCAGCAGTACAATGCCGCTAATTGCTAAGGCAACACACTTCCCTTTCATGCTCCACCGTGGCGATGACATCCGCAAAAACTGGCCGGTGAAAATGCCAAGCAAGGCCGATCCTGCAGCCGGAATATTTGACAATAACCCTTCAGGGTCGTACACTGTGCGATGAAGTTTGCCGGGCAAAAGCAACCTGTCGATATATGCCGCAAGATTGCCTTCAGGTGTGAGATCGCCTGCTCCGAAACCGGGCACTGGCATGAGCATCATGGCCGCCCAATAAGCCAGCAGCAGCCCCACAAACCAGGCAACTTGTCCACGTAGATTGAAATTGAGAAAAATGATGGCACCAATAAAACAACTGATTGCAATCCTGCCCAGTACACTTGCAAAGCGGGTATGCTCATATCCGGGAAATTGCAGTGCACCGTTTACTACCATTCCTAACAATATAAGGATGATAGTACGCTTGATGAGTGAACGGTAAATTTTCTTGCGTGCAATGGAATGGTTAGGGCCGGCCTTTTCTAACTGGTTGCCAAAGGAGTAAGGCATGCTCACCCCCGCAATAAAAATGAATAACGGGAAAATGAGGTCGTAAAAAGTGAAGCCATTCCATGGACTGTGGTGCAACTGATTGCTGACAACCACAGCAAGTCGTTCTGCGAAATTCAAATCACCATTCACACTTATCTGCCAGTTCTCAGGGTTGCGTGTAAGTGCATGCTTCGTCATTACACCATTGGCCAGGCCATGGAAAATGCCTTCGCCGCATACAATCCAGAACATGTCGAAGCCACGCAAGGCATCTAACGACCATAAGCGTACCGGCTTGTTAGCGGTTGCTATTGTTGCAGCGTTTTCCATTCAGGATTTACTTTCTATTTCTTTATTGCAGTTTTGTAAATGACCTTCCCATTATAGTCAAGTGTTTGCATCCACATTTGGCTACCTGCTATGGAAAAAACCATGAAGCCATATTCGGAGGCTGCCATTTTACTTTCAGGTATTAAACGTGCAGGTGTGTTTTCAGATGCCGCACCCGAAATAAAATGATGTGTTCT
>JBBIOQ010000105.1:0-14549 GCA_037443285.1 Sphingobacteriales bacterium
TGTTTCGGGTAGCCGCAGGTCTTGATTCGCAAATCATCGGCGATTATGAAATTCAGGGTCAGCTTAAAACTTCAATTGCCATAGCCCGCGAAGAACATATGATTGGCCCGATAATGGATCGCACCATCAACTATGTATTTCAGGCCTCAAAAAAAATAAGAACCAACACAAAACTCAGCTCAGGTACTGTATCGGTTTCTTTTGCTGCTATGGAATGGCTGCATGAACATGTTGGCGATACTCCGCACAAGGCGCTATTGATTGGTGCAGGAAAATTCGGTTCAACTGTTTGCCATAGCCTGCAGCACTACCTGCCCGCCTGTGAACTTACTGTGTGCAACCGGACCTATGCCACCGCACAGAAACTTGCCGGCAACCTCGGTGTTGCCTGTATTCCTTTTGAATCGCTTGCAGAAAATATCAGCCATTTTGATGTGATAGTGGTAAGCACTGCATCGCAAGAACCCATTGTACTGCGCAATCATTTTACTACAGAACAACAGCGTTTCGTGGTGGACTTGTCTATCCCTTCCAATGTTGAGATCGGAGTGAAAGACTTGCCCGGCATGCATTTGGCTAATGTGGATGATATTTCAGCCATACTCGAAAGAAACATTGAAATTCGGAGAAGCGAGGTGCCGCTTGCAGAAGAAATCATCAGTGATTTTGAACAGGAGTTTTACGCGTGGTTGCATACCTATAAGCATACTCCTGCTATCAGGCACATGAAGCAGCAACTTATGGAATTTGGCAAATCGGGCAAAGCTTCGTTGTCCATAAATGAATCCGAATACCCTTCTGATACAGATGTAGAAAAAATAGTACAGGAAACTGTAAATGGCCTGGTATTAAATTTGAAAAGCAGCGCTGCCAAAGGTTGTCATGTGATAGAAGCCTATCACCAGTTTTTCAACCAGATGGTCATGACTGCACAATCGGTATGATAAAAATTGGAACCCGCGACAGTAAACTTGCTTTGTGGCAGGCCGAACAGGTGCAACAGGCCTTTTCTGGCAACAACATTTCTTCAGAACTGGTTTTGATAAAGAGCGAAGGCGACATTGACCTGGTTACGCCTTTGTATGAAATGGGTGTGCAGGGTGTTTTCACCCGCACCCTGGATGCGGCATTACTTTCGGGCCGCATTGATGTTGCAGTTCACAGCATGAAGGATGTACCTACTCAGTTGCCTGTTGGCATTCAGCAGTGTGCTGTTCTGCCTCGCGGGCCTGTCGAAGATGTGTTGGTATACAAAGGCAAGGCGGAAATCTTTAGTGATCAGAATGCTCCTTTTGTGATTGCTACAAGTAGCATCAGGCGCAAAGCACAATGGCTGCACCGTTATAAGCATACCGCTTTTAAGAACCTGCGTGGAAATATGCAAACACGCCTTACCAAGTTGGAAGAATCAACATGGGATGGTGCTGTGTTTGCAAAGGCAGGGCTGGATCGGATTGGATTGTTGCCAAAAAATCATATCGAACTCAACTGGATGCTACCAGCTCCTGCGCAGGGAGCCGTAATGATAGTATGCAGGCAGGATGATAAGGTAGCATGGGACGCAGGACAATTGATCAACGATGAGGTGACGGAAACATGTACCAAAATTGAACGCGACTTCCTGCGGGCATTAATGGGCGGTTGCTCTACGCCGATTAGTGCACATGCCCAAATGCATTTGAACCATATAAGTTTTGAGGGAAATGTCTGCCTGCCCGATGGTTCGGAAATGGCGGAAGTGAGTTGCACATTCGATCATAATGAAGTGCAGGATGCTGGATTTGTAGCGGCTGAAAAGTTACTGGCAAATGGTGGCAGAAGAATTGTTGAGAAGCTGAAAACGTGAATCCAACTCCTGTAAAAATATTGAGCACCAGGCCTGTAGGCATTGAACTGAAGCAACAGGCGGCAGCAGTTGGAATTGATATTCTTGAGATTTCGTTTATCACAATTAACCGTGTTGAAGGCGATGAGGTTATTAATGAAATCAATGCCACAAGCAACAAGAATAGTGTGGTGATTTTTACCAGTATGAATGCAGTAGAGGCCGTTGCAAAAACGCTGGAAACGCATAAGCCAACATGGAAGATTGGATGTATTGGACAAACAACGCTGCAATTGGTCCGGCAATATTTTCCAGGATGCCATGTGATAGCTACCGGCAACAATGCAGAAGACCTTGCCAACAGTGTGGTTGAATTGCATGTAGGTGAAGAAGTTGTTTTCTTTTGCGGAAGCGAACGCAGAGATGAACTACCCTCCATTCTGAAGAGAAATGGTATCAACGTTCATGAAGTGGTTGTATACCAAACGGAAGAAACCGACCATCGGCTTTCTGAAAACTTTGACGGCATTTTGTTTTATAGCCCAAGCGCAGTGCGCAGTTTCTTTAAGTCTAATACGGTTGGCAATGCAACAGTATTTTTTGCGGTAGGTAAAACCACAGCAGCGGAAATTGCCTTGCATTCAAGGAACAAAACCATTATAAGTGAAACACCGGGCAAGGTTCAATTGGTTCAAAAAATGATTGCATTCTATACTTCTGACTTGGGATAAATGAATGCAGGAAATGATAAACAACAAAGGATGTTACAAAACGATTTATTATTAAAGGCACTCAGGGGAGAGGAAGTGAAACGCCCACCTGTGTGGATGATGCGGCAGGCTGGAAGATATTTGCCTGAATACATGGCACTGAAGGCGAAGTATGATTTTTTCACCCGGGTGCAAACGCCCGAACTCGCAGCCGAAATCACCATTCAACCCATTGAAATTGTTGGCACCGATGCGGCCATCATCTTCTCCGACATATTGGTGATACCACAGGCCATGGGCCTTGAAGTGCTGATGGAAGAGGGGCGTGGTCCATTGTTGCCTAACACAGTAACAACAATGGAATCCATTGATGCACTTGTAACTGATGGCGTGGAAGAAACTCTTGGCTATGTGATGGAGGCATTAGCGTTAACTAAAGAAAGATTGAACGGACGAGTGCCATTGATTGGTTTTGCAGGAGCTCCTTTTACCATCCTTTGTTACATGGTAGAGGGCAAGGGCAGCAAGACCTGGGAGAAGGCGAAGAAATTTTGTTTCACTCAGCCTGAACTGGCCCATTCGTTGCTCCAGAAAATTACAGACATCACCATTGCCTACCTGAAGGCACAGGTGAAATCCGGAGCCGATGTGGTGCAGGTTTTTGATAGTTGGAGCGGCTCACTCAGCAAGCAGGATTTTGAAGCCTTTGCACAGCCATACCTGGTTCAAATTGCCGAAGCATTGAAAGCAGATGCACCGGTAATTCTGTTTCCAAAGGGAAGTTGGTATGCCCTGCCTGCATTGGCCGAAAGTGGAGCTGCAGGATTAGGCATAGACTGGTGTGTGGACGCGGCCACGGCCCGTGCCTTGACGAAAGGCAACATTACATTGCAGGGTAATTTCGACCCGGCAAGATTGCTGGCACCCATACCAAAAATCAGGTATTGGGTGAAGGAAATGATTGATGCTTTCGGCACTCAGCGTTACATTGCCAACCTTGGCCACGGTATTACTCCAGATGTGCCGGTGGATCATGCAAAAGCTTTTGTGGATGCGGTGAAAGAATATGGATCGTGAAAATGGTAATGAGAAATCACAGCAAGTTGAAGGCGGTGCTGGAACAACCCCGTCTGATCGCCAATCAAATACCTGTTGGTTTTTATAAAACACAATGATATGATTCTTCAAAGAAGAAACCGGATACTCAGGCAATCGCCTGCTATTCGAAGCATGGTTGCCGAAACCATATTATCTCCCAACGACTTTATTGTGCCGCTGTTTGTGGTAGAAGGCAACAATGTGAAGCAAGAGATTCCGAGCATGCCAAATTATTATCGCCTGAGCTTAGACAATCTCGCATTGGAGGTGAAAGAACTGTGGAACTTGGGTATAAAGAGTGTGTTGCTCTTTATTAAGTGCGCTGATGCATTAAAAGATAACAAGGGTACGGAAGCATTGAATCCGGATGGCCTCATGCAGCGCAGTATTAAGACCGTGAAAAATGCATGTTCCGGCATGGTGGTGATGACAGATGTTGCCCTCGATCCATTTTCCTCATTCGGCCACGACGGCATTGTGGAGAATGGCGAAATTGTAAACGATGCAACGGTAGAGGTGTTGGCGCAAATGAGCATTAGCCATGCCAAGGCCGGTGCTGATTTTGTTGCTCCAAGCGATATGATGGATGGGCGCATTGGCGCTATTCGCATGGCGTTGGAAGAGGAAGGATTGAACAACACAGGCATCATGGCATACAGTGCCAAATATGCATCCTGCTTTTACGGTCCTTTCCGCGATGCGCTTGACAGCGCTCCGGGCTTTGGCGACAAGAAGACCTACCAAATGGATTACGCCAATCGCACAGAAGCTGTGAAGGAAGTGCTGATGGATATTGAAGAAGGTGCTGATATTGTGATGGTGAAACCTGCACTCTCTTACCTTGATATTATTCGTGAAGTGAAGGATGTGAGTGAAGTGCCGGTAAGTGCATACAACATCAGCGGCGAATATGCCATGATAAAAGCAGCAGCAAAAATGGGATGGATAGATGAAGACAAGGCCATTCTTGAAACGCTTACATCCATAAAGCGTGCCGGCGCCGATTTGATTGCCACTTATTTCGCCAAAGACGCAGTTCAGTTGATTAATCACTAAGACACAAAGTTATTTTCACGAAGAGCACAAAGCGATTTACCTGGTGGGATTCGTGCTTACTTATTCGTTTTCGACCAAGCAAATAGTGGATTATCACATGGCTAAAATTATTTTAATGAAAAACACAAAGTGATTGCATAGTGGCCTTTGCGTCTTACTTGTGACTTTGTGGTAAAACAACATAATCATGTATCCCAGGAGCCAACAACTTTTCGAACGAGCCCAATTGTCTATACCCGGTGGCGTGAACTCACCAGTGCGTGCCTTTAAACACGTGGGAGGAACTCCCTTGTTTATTAAGAGGGCAAAGGGCGCTTACCTGTACGATGAAGACGGCAACCGTTTCATAGATTACATCGCTTCATGGGGGCCGATGATCCTGGGCCATGCATTTGAACCGGTGGTAGAAGCCATTCGGAACAAGGTGTATGATTCCACATCGTTTGGCGCTCCAACCGAACTGGAAATCGAAATGGCAGAGCTTATCAGGAGCATGGTTCCGAACATTGATCTTATTCGCATGGTAAGCAGCGGTACCGAGGCTTGCATGAGCGCCATCAGGCTTGCACGAGGATTTACGAACCGCAATAAGATTATCAAGTTTGAAGGCTGCTATCATGGGCATGCCGATAGCTTCCTGGTGAAAGCCGGCAGCGGAGTAGCCACATTCAATATTCAAACTGTTCCGGGTGTTACAGCCGGCGTAAGCAACGATACACTGACCTGTGCATACAACGACCTGGAGGCTGCACGCCAACTTGTAGCAGAATACAAAGGAGAAATTGCAGCCATCATTGTTGAACCTGTTGCAGGAAACATGGGGTGTATTTTGCCAAAGGCGGGTTTCCTCGAAGGGCTCCGTGCCTTGTGTGATGCAGAGGGCATCGTCTTCATTTTTGATGAAGTGATGACAGGCTTCCGCCTGTCACAAGGAGGTGCCCAGCAACGGCTCGGGGTTGACGCCGACCTCGTGACTTATGGCAAAGTGATAGGTGCTGGAATGCCAGTAGGTGCCTTTGGTGGCAAAAAGGAAATTATGGAGTGCATTGCCCCACTGGGAAATGTTTACCAGGCAGGCACACTTAGCGGAAACCCGGTTGCAATGATTGCTGGTTTTACTTTGCTAAAAGAGTTGAAATCCAATCCGGCAATTTATGAGGAATTGGATGCCAAGACCGAATTCCTGCACCAGGGTTTGGCAAATGTGTTGAATGCGAGTAGCACGCCTTTCATCATCAATAGACTGGGAAGTATGATAAGCCTGCATTTCGCATCACATGAAGTGACCGATTTTTCAAGTGCCGCCAGCTGTGATATAGAAAAGTTCAAACAGTACTTTCACCACATGTTGCGCAGCGGTATTTACTTGCCACCAAGTGCATACGAAAGCTGGTTCCTGAATAATGCACTCAGTTATGAAGACCTTGACAAAACCATTGAAGCAACTGCAGCCTTTGTGAAGTAGGCTTGAACATTGAAGAAATGCAATGGCGCATTAATTCAGTGTGTAACGGAAGCCAGCCATCATCCTGATGCCCTGCATTGGTGCGTAGTTATAGGCAGGATCGAAAGTGTAAGCATAAGGATTGGTAATACTATTGGGTGTGCCATCTGTATTCCAGTATTTTCCTCCAGGCTTGTCGAACGGATCATCAGGATGCAGGATTGGGTTTGCTGGAATGAAATTCAGCAGGTTCTTTACAGAAATGTAAGTTTCGATGTTTGTATTCCACTTTTTAGCAACCTGAAAATTGACCAAATTGAACCACGGACTGTACTCCGTCCGGGCATCATTGGGTACCGTTGGCAAACGCATTGGGCCATTCCATTTGCCAGTGAGATCAAAGGTCAGTTGAGCATTGCGCCATTGGTAACTCACGCTGTAGTTGTGCCACTCCATTTGGGTGCATAGAGTTGCGTACTCCTGGTGCCATTTTCCGTTGAATAAACATTCAGGAATGTGAATCCGGTCATTGCTCGCCATCCATTTTGCAGGGTAAGATTCAGGTTACCTGAAATGCCTTTGCTAATGGCATATCCATCAAGGTTGTCATAGATAATCTTATTCGGGTCTGTTTTATAATCCGGGATGATTTTGTTGGAAAACCTGGTATAGAACAAGGATGCATCCCAACTAAAAACGCCGCCGGAAAGGTGTATGTCACCACTATAGTTGAAATTGACATTCCAACTTTTCTCAGGTTCCAAATCGTTCTTAATGACAATTTCGCGAAACCCGCTGAGCGCAGCATGGTCTTCATTGAACAGGTTCACAATCCGGTATCCATTTCCTCCACTTAAACGCAAGGTATGATGCCCAACCGGCTGCCATTTAATGGCTAGCCTGGGAGCCACCACCCCGCCCTGCAAATTGGTGTATTCGTATCGAATCCCAAACAGCGTGGTAATGGATGGCTTCCACCTGATTTCATCCTGGGCATAAAGCGCGGTCATCGTTTGAAGGCTAGGGTTGTTCTCGCCCGGCTTTCCGGTTGCAGGTGTATTATCATCATACCACAGGTAGCGAAATGGAATACCTGCCAGCAGTTCGTGCTTGCCAGCATGCTTGTCCCACCGCAATTGTGCAAATGCGGTGTGTTGCTGTGCTCTGAAAATGGTGGTGCCATAGTAGCTGTCCTGGAAATGATAATTGTAACTGTATTCGAGCAGCATGTTTTTGGATAGGCCATATTGACCAATCAATTCAGCCCTTTTTGTATCAATACTTTCGGCATACAGACTATCGCCGCCCAGGAATTTTCGTTCCCATTGCATTTCACCACCCCAGCGTCTTTCAGTGAAAAGACGAATAGCCATTGTGGCCGGCAACTGTTGAGTGCGCTGCCAGTCCCATTTAGTAAAAAGCGAATTCCGTTTTTGCAGGGTAATGTCTGTAAAATTGTCCTGGTTAATGTCGTGTCGGGTATTGAAGAAAAACCCATTAAAGCCCAGCAAGCCGGTCGCATTTCCAACTTTCATTTTTGCGCCGAAGTCGGCATTTACTTCTCCCAGGGTGGTGGCACTAATGTCTGCACTCAACCTGCTGCTGCTCAATGGGTCCTTGGTAATAATGTTGATGATTCCTCCAACAGCCTCACTGCCATAGAGTGTGCTGGCGGGGCCTTTCACAACTTCAATGCGTTTAATAATGCTGGTGGGTATACCGCTCAGTCCATATACAGTACTCAGGCTGCTTACAATGGGCATACCATCAATCAGTACCATGGTGTATGGGCCGTCCATGCCATTTAGCCTGATGTCGCCGGTGTTGCACACATTGCAGTTTATTTGAGGCTGAATTCCGTTGGCGAGTGAGAGTGCCTCCATTATCGAAGGCGTTGGATTCTGTTTGAGAAAGGCCTGCGAATAGCTTTCAACTGGAATAGGACTTTCCAGGCGTCGAATGGGCTTCAAAGTGCCGCTTACCACCACATCCTGAAGTTGGCCGTTATCGGGCAAGAGACTTGCAGTCAGCTGTGAGTCCGGGGCATTTAAACTGAGGTGCAGCGAGAAGTAACCGATGGCCGACACCCTAATGCTGCCGTTATTTTCTTTCGCTGCAATCACGAACACTCCCATTGAATCGGCTGAAATGGTTTGAGGCCCGGACCTGATGTTGGCATACGCAACAGGCAACCGCGTGGTTGCATCCACCACTTTGCCACGGATGGTTTGGGCCAATAGCGGGGTGGAAAGCAACAGCAAAGTGAAGCATAGGATTTTGACAAAAATTAGACGCACCTAAAAATAAGTTTAGGCAATTATAAAATACTTTTTAGATTGTCAAAAAGTATTGGATGAATTTTTCCCGATGCAGTAAAGAAAAAGCCTTCCGGAAGTGGAAGGCTTTTTGTAGAAAAATGAATTTGTATATCAGTTCATCAGCAACTCGCAAGGTTTAAGTCCTGTGTGCTTTTTGAAAGCTGTGCTGAAGTGCGAAATGCTGGAATATCCGAGCAGTGCACTCACATCGGTCACACTCAGGCCTTTTTCGTACAGCAGGTATTTGGCGTGCTCCATACGCTGGCTTTGGTAAAAGTCGAAGATGGTAGTGCCAAACATTTCCTTGAAGCCCTTCTTCAGGTAGCACTCGTTGGTGGCTACTTTCCGGGCGAGTTCTTTGATGGTAATGGGGTCGCCAATATGCTGAAGCAGAATTTCCCTTGCACGGGTGATCGCTTCTCGCCCACGTTCGTCCTCGAGAAATTTGCACTGGTAAATTTTGTCGCGGTCGCCTTCACCAAACAAGCAGTCGAGGCTGTAAACCAGCAGGAATTGTATCTGGCTGTTGAGGAAGATATTTTCCAGTGCTCCGGAATATTTGTGGTTAAAAAGGCTGGCCAGAATTACCCTGTTTTTGTTGCACAACGGAATGATATGGCTGCTGGTTTCTTCGTAATGAAAGCTCAGGAATTTTTCAGCATCACTTGCAGTCACCTTACTGTTTACAAATTGTTTGAGGTAGGTGGAGGAAAAGCGGAATGAATAGATATCAACGGTTTCCACTTCCTGCCTGCAATTGTCAAGGCCAGTCTTCTTGCATTGTACGCCGTCCTCGCATTCATCACTGTCGCAATAGGCTCTGCCAGCTACACAAAACTTCAGTTCCACTGCATTTTCAGGATGTTCCTTCGCAATGAATTTGTAATTGAGCATGCCAATGTCGTCCACCTGCCAGCCTGGTTGGCGAACAAACCGACGCATATCATACTCCACCGAATTGGGGATACTTTTCTCCTGGCGGACCAACATGTTGAGTTGGTCAACCATAAGGTCACGCTGGACGGCTTCGGCCAGAATGGATAATGATTCCTGCATGCCACAAAATTAACTCAAAACAATTTGTATGTACAAACATGTAAAGACCATTATCAAAATCTTACAAAGCCGTGACAGCAATTGATGTTCTTTTTGGCTGGCCATGAGATTTTAGGCCTACTTGGCCAATTTTTTGTTTTGCATGAGCGGGCTTCGAAATGAACACATCAGGTGTCTAATTATTGGGGAAAAATTGCCCTTTCGTTGGCGTTTTCAAATTGGCTGCCTGCCTGTGTTTCGTTACATTTGCCCGCTTTCGGGATGGGGCAGTTTTGCACTGCCGCCATAAGGGTGCGACGCAACGATGACGAGCTTTGTACCACTACCCGGAACAAAATCAATTCTCCGGATAAAACAACGGGTGATCGGTCCTTTATGAGTACAGAAAATCAGGAATTGGATACGCTTTCGCAAGGAGCATATGGCGCAGATAGTATTCAGGTGTTGGAAGGTTTGGAAGCAGTGCGCAAACGGCCGGCCATGTATATTGGCGATGTTGGCATCAAAGGGCTTCACCACCTGGTATATGAAGTAGTTGACAACTCCATTGACGAGGCGTTGGCAGGCTATTGTAAAAACATCAGTGTTTTCATTCACGAAGACAACAGCATAAGCGTTCAGGATGATGGACGGGGTATCCCCACGGCTATGCATACCAAAGAACAGCGAAGTGCACTGGAAGTGGTAATGACCGTGCTGCACGCCGGCGGTAAGTTTGACAAGAACACCTACAAAGTTTCGGGAGGATTGCACGGTGTGGGCTGCGTGAATGCGCTGAGTAGCACCCTCCATGTCGTTGTAAAACGTGATGGAAAAGTGTTTGAGCAGGAATACAAAACCGGCATTCCGCAATACAAGGTGAGAGAAATTGGCGATAGCGAAGAAACCGGAACGACAGTGAGGTTTTGGCCCGATAATACCATTTTCCAGGTATTGGTTTTCAACAAGGATATACTGGAAGGACGCCTGCGTGAACTGTCGTATCTCAATAGGGGTATCCGCATCCACCTTACCGACCTGCGGGAATTGGATGAAACCGGGCAACCCTTCAAAGTGGAATTTTACAGCGAAGGAGGCATTGTGGAATTTGTGGAAATGCTGGATGGCAGTGCCAACAGGCAGAGCCTTATTCCTAAGCCAATTTTCTGCGAGGGCCACGATGAAAGCACCAATGTGGCTGTGGAAGTAGCCATGAACTACAACAATGGCTATAGCGAACACATTTTCAGTTATGTAAATAATATCAATACCATTGAAGGTGGCACTCACGTAAGTGGCTTCCGGCAGGCTATCACCCGTGTTTTCAAGAGCTATGGCGAAAAAGAAGGCATGTTTGAAAAGGCTAAGGTGGAAATTGAAGGCGATGATTTTCGCGAGGGACTGAGCGCTGTTATTAGCGTGAAAGTACCAGAGCCACAGTTTGAAGGTCAGACCAAAACCAAATTGGGTAATAGCGATGTGGCCGGCACCGTGCAAACCACACTAGGTGCAGCCCTGCAGAATTTTCTGGAAGAAAATCCCCGCGAAGCCAAGACCATCATCTCAAAAGTGATACTTGCTGCGCAGGCACGAGCTGCAGCCCGCAAAGCCCGCGAAATGGTGCAGCGCAAGAGCGGCCTCACCGGCGGCGGACTGCCTGGAAAACTGGCCGATTGCAGCGAGAAGGACCCCGAAAAATGTGAACTATACCTGGTGGAAGGTGATTCGGCCGGCGGTACTGCCAAGCAGGGCCGCGACCGTAGCTTTCAGGCCATTTTGCCATTGCGGGGTAAAATCCTGAATGTGGAAAAGGCTATGGAGCACAAGATTTATGACAACGAGGAAATCAGGAATATGTTTACCGCCCTCGGTGTAAAAATCGGTACCCCTGATGACCCCAAAGCCCTTGACCTTTCAAGACTGCGCTATCACAAACTCATCATCATGACTGATGCCGATGTGGACGGTAGCCATATTGCAACACTTATTCTTACGTTCATTTTCCGCTACATGAAGGAAATGGTGGAAAATGGGTATGTGTACATAGCGCAACCACCACTCTACTTAGTCAAGAAGGCGAAGAACCAGGAGTATGCGTGGACTGAAGAACAACGCAAGGCGCTGATTGAAAAACTCGGTGGCGGTAATGAAAGCGGCGTTGTTACCCAGCGTTACAAAGGTTTGGGTGAAATGAATGCCGAGCAGCTTTGGGAAACTACCATGAACCCGGCTCACCGCACTTTGAGGCAGGTAACCATTGAAAGTGCTGCCGAAGCTGACCGTATTTTTAGTATGCTGATGGGCGATGAAGTAGCACCTCGCCGTGAATTCATTGAAAGCCATGCACGGTATGCCAAGTTGGATGTTTAGAATGGTGTAAGCTTTATGGTGTGTGGCAAAAGGCTAACACTTGGAAATAAGAAATGGAAACCCGCTGGGAGCAAAGCTTTCAGCGGGTTTCTGTTTTTAGTTTAACCGTTATCGGCAGATCAAAATTGTGACTTTGTTGGTAACCCCTACTCATCGCAAATAGCTTCCCCATCATTCTTTTATTTCCTCAATGATAGAATTGCCGCTGCCGTTTTTATCGCCTGTCCATTCCCAGTTTTCGTACAGCACTATCCGTCCGTCGTTGAGAAATTCGGTTGACGAACTCGAATTGCCTTCGTGCAAGGTGCCGTTGGCATCCAGTTGCAGATAGTAAAACCGGATATCGTAGCTGGCATTCATTTTTCCCACCAATACACCTCTTGCCACTGCTCCGCCTGCATAGGTTCCCCAAATCAAATCTCCCTCCTGGTTGTATTCGAAAAGAGTTTGTTCATTTACCTGCCCATTTGTAGTGTTCATGGTGGGCCGCATCTTTTTGTTCTTCAACGAAATGCGTTCGGGCATCAATTGCTTTTTCAGGAAAAGCTCTTGTTCATTGCCACCAGTACTAAATCCATGTTCGAGGAAAACTTGCATAATAGACGAGGAAAGGTTGGCGGGTGCAACCAGGGTGCGCATGTTTAGTTGCTCGTAATGATTGATGGCATATGACAAAAGCGTTCCCGCATTTGCCAAGGCTTGTTGCCCATCCATTACCACAATTGCTTCAATCACTGCTGTTACATATTGGGAAGGTGAAATCCAACTCAGCAAAATACCTGCAATTTCATCCCGGGCCTGCTCGCAAACCCATGTTGTACCAGCATGATGCTGCAAGTGCAGCACAGTAGGTTGGTACCGGCCTCCGGCGTTAATGGAAAGGAAAGCTGCAATTTTTTGGGCTTCGGCGGCCCAGGCTTTTCTGAAATGGAAATCAGAAGGCGGCAGGTTGTCCATGGTAGTATAAATGGTTGTTGGTAAGTTAGTTAAGGTGCAGGTGCTGATGAAGCTTTTTGTCTGAGTTTAACGATGTAATGGGTAAGGAAGTTATTGTCTACAATGAATTTCAGGGGCTTTCTTGGGCAAATGGCTGGCGAATTCGGAAAGATTGCATTTGCCAAAGCCCACAAGTTATGCACCTTGACTAGCTTATAACTTTGTTGATTGCTGATTATCCATTTCCTTTAGGTATTATTCTACCTCAAAAAATTCCCATTATGGACAAATCGAAAATGATTACTGCTTATTGCCTGAAAACAAAAGAAAAGAATGTACCCATGCAGGATGCTGTAATCACCAGGACCGCCAAGGGTGGATACATGGCTCAAGGCAACGACGGCAAAGGCAACAAAATGACTGCCTTAATGAGTGAAGCAAAAGCATTGCAGGCCATTGCTGATGGTGTAGCAAAGAAAGGCTTCTGATACCTGCCGGCGCACTGCTGCAGTTACCAACCCACAAGATTTTTAGAAAAGGCTGTTCCGGTTCGGGCAGCCTTTGTTCATTGTTACAAACCTGTTGATGAGCCTGATTTTTGAAAAATATCCATAGGCTGTATCCTTACCTTTGCACCCATTTTAGAAATCCGCCTATGTCGACCCGCTATAAAGAGTTTGCCGGATTGAACCTGCCGGCCATAGAACAGGAAATACTGGCCCGTTGGACAGCCGGAGAAGCATTTGAAAAAAGTGTGAGCCTGCGTGAAGGCGCCGAGCCTTTTGTTTTTTATGAGGGACCACCCAGCGCCAATGGCATGCCGGGCATTCACCATGTTATTAGCCGTACGCTGAAGGATTTGGTTTGCCGCTACAAGACTATGAAAGGCTTCCAGGTAAAGCGCAAAGGTGGCTGGGATACACATGGCCTGCCCGTGGAACTCGGAGTGGAGAAAGAACTGGGTATTACCAAGGAAGATATCGGCAAAAAAATATCGGTTGAAGAATACAACCAAAAATGCCGCGAAGTGGTGCTCCGCTTCAAAGACAAGTGGGATGACCTCACCAGGAAAATGGGTTATTGGGTTGACCTCAATGATCCTTATGTGACTTTTACCAATAACTATATTGAAAGCCTGTGGTGGTTGCTGAGCAAATTGTACAAGCGGGGGTTACTCTATGAAAGCGTCAGCATTCAGCCCTACAGTCCTGCGGCCGGCACCGGCCTCAGCAGCCACGAACTGAACCAACCCGGTACTTACAAGGATGTAAAGGACACAAGCGCTACGGTAATGTTCAGGGCTTTGCAAGATGAAAAAAGCCGCTTTCTGCATGATGCAGTGCATGGCGCGGAGGTATTCTTTATGGCATGGACCACCACGCCATGGACACTTCCAAGCAACCTCGGCCTTACGGTAGGCGCCGGTATAGAATATTCACTGGTGCAGACTTTCAACCCCTACACGCATCTTCCTGTGAATGTAGTGCTGGCCAAAGACCTGGTTGCCAAATACCTGAAGCCTGAGGGAGAGAACAGTGACTTTGAAGGCTACAATGGTGAGCAAAAGGTAATTCCGTGGAAACAAATTCTCACCTGCAAGGGAAGCCTTTTGGAAGGTATTCATTATGAGCAACTGCTGCCTTATGAAGCCAACAGTTTTGATGAAGTACTAAAGATTACACCCGATGCTGACCCATTTCGGGTGTTGCTCGGCGATTTTGTGACTACTGAGGATGGAACAGGCATTGTGCATACTG
>JBBIOQ010000106.1:0-14298 GCA_037443285.1 Sphingobacteriales bacterium
CAGCTACACCAACTTACCGGCATGTTGTTGCTTTTGGTGATGGTGTTTATGCTGTACCTAACATCGGGTGGAAAAAAGGCAGCGTAAGCATTGCCGGGCTTGTCCTACTTTAAGCAGGCCGTTGCTCCGTTTGCGCCATCTGAATGATCAACCCCATTAAAAACTACCTGACCGGTTTTCGATACTCGCTGCCAGTGCAGTTGTTTCTCCTGCATTTCAAAAAATACCAGGTGCTGCTGCTTATCTGGTTCATTCTGTTTTCAACTGTCAACGGCACTTTCATGCACCGCTTTGGTGCACACATCCTGTTTCTTTATCCTGAATACTCGGGAAAAACAAATGCGCTCAGCGCCATGCTGGTGGGCGTGGGCGTAGGCATATTCGTCATTTGCTGGAACATTACCACTTTCATTTTACACAGCAGGCAATTCAAATTTCTGGCAGCTACCACGCAGCCTTTTCTCAAGTACTGCATCAACAATTTCATACTGCCCACATTATTCCTGGCCTTCTATCTCGAAGAAGCTGTGCGTTTTGCACGCCTGCAGGAATTGCTTCCTTATTCCACCATTTTTGCTTTGGCCATTGGCTTTCTTGCCGGCTTTGCATTTGTCATTGCTGCCAGCTTCCTGTATTTTTTTGGAGCCGACAAGACCATCTACCAGCGTATGTCGCCACGCGACAAGGTATCGCTGGCCCGAAAGCATCATCCATCGCACAAGAAACCATCTGCCAAAGAACAGAGGATAAGAGTGGATTGGTACTTCAGTGCCACTTTCAGACTCAGGCAACCACGCCGGGTATCGCATTACAGCGATGATTTTCTCGAAAACATTTTCGGGCAACATCATCTTGCCGCCATTTTTTCTATCCTGTTTGTGTTTGCTGCACTCATTATTGCCGGTTACCTGCAGGACAGTGTTTACCTGCAACTTCCTGCCGGTAGCATTACTGTTTTTTTTGCGGTCCTGGTGGCCGGCATTGGAGGCTTCTCACATTTTATGCGTGCATGGTCCATTCCCTTTGCTTTGCTTATTTTTTTGGGTGTAAATGTTCTGTACCAGCAAAACATTCTGGACCCACGCAACACCGCTTACGGCCTCACTTACAACAAGGGCAATGTGGCTGACTACAACGAGACTGCTTTGTTGCATGCAGCATCTTCAACAGCTATTGCGGCCGATTCACTGGCCTATATTGGTATGCTTGAAAAATGGAAAGCCAAACAAAAAGAAGCACATCCTGTTTTTGTAATGGCTGCTGTGAGTGGCGGCGGCACAAGGGCTTCCACCTTTACCGTAAATGTGATGCGCCTGCTCGACAGTACAACGGAAGGCGGTTTTATGCACCACAACTTTGCAGTTGCCGGTGCATCCGGCGGTATGCTGGGCGCAGCATGGTACCGTGAGTTGTATTGGAAAAAAACTAAAGGAGAACTCAGCAATATTTACACGGCCGATTTTACCGATGCCATTGCCAACGATTTGCTCAATCCTGTTTTCTCCAGTTTCATTACCCGCGACCTGATGTCGCCACCACAATATTTTTCGTATGCAGGCAAGCGCTTCAAGAAAGACCGCGGATATGCATTTGAGCAAAGCCTTAACCGCAACACTCATGGATGGATGAACAAACCCATGAGTGCCTATGCAAACGCGGAAACCAATGCAGTAATTCCCCAGTTGTTTTTAAGTGCCGTAATTACCCGGGATGGCCGCAGAGTTTTCTTCAACAATCACTCTGCACGTTTTCTCACCAGGCCTTTCCTATCAGATAGTAATGCACATGTTGCCTACCCCGATGCCATCGATTTCAAAAGCTTCTTCCGAAACCAGGATGCAGCAAAACTCAATTTTCTTTCGGCATTGCGCATGAATGCCACTTTCCCTTACATACTGCCCAACGTGTGGCTGCCCGCCGAACCGGTGATTGATGTGATGGATGCAGGCTTCAGAGACAATACTGGCCTTGAAACAGCTACGCGTTTCATGGCATTTTTCCGCGAATGGCTAAGCGCCAATTGCAGCAAAGTGGTGCTGATACAAATACGCGACAAACGCGAAGGTGGTTGGGACAGCCCTTATGAATCAACCAATATTTTTGACCTGATTACCAAACCTGCCTTGCTTACACAAAATAATCTCTTCAGGTTCCAGGAGTATGCGCAACTACAACAATGGAACTTACTGGAACAATTATACGGGTCACTATTGCAGCGCATCGTTTTTGAGTACAGCCCGCAACGGAAGGAAGATGCTGCATCGCTGAGTTTTCATCTTACCAAAAGAGAGAAAAAAGACATTGAGCAATCACTTGCCAATTCGGCAAACAGGCATGCGTTTACATACACCTGCCAATTGCTGAAGTAATAGAACCTGTTTATGGAACCAGCATTCTTATGCTGTGCGGATTTATGGAAAACTGAATTTCAGCAGAAGCGGCAGCAGGGTCTCCATCAATATGCAAAGGCGCATTACCTGTATTTTTTATACGAATGGTCTTGCCCTGGCTGTATAGAATTTTGTGGCCCTTCAGTTCCTGCAATGTCTGCAGGGTGTTTTGTCCGCGAACCTGTTGCCACAGCGCCAATGGCAATGCAGCTTTCGACATTTTTTGGACAATCACAATATCAAGCAATCCATCGCTGAGGCTGGCGAGCGGTGCAATGGTGAAGTTGTTGCCAAACTGGTTGGAATTGGCAATGCTGATGAACCATGCTTCTGTGGAAATGGCACATCCGTCAATTTCAATTTCGAAATGATAGGGTTCCGCTTTGAAATATTGAACAAGCGTTTCGTAAGTATAAGTCAGGAATCCACGATTGCCGTTATTGGCAAAGCTTTCAGCCACCGCCGCATCGAGGCCTACGCCTGCCAGCATGCAGGCAAACTGCCTGTTCACGCAAAAGCTGTCAATCTTTTCCACCTTGCCACGCCTTACAACAGCATAGGCATCATGTACATTCATAGGAATGCCCACAGTACGCGAAAGACCATTGCCGCTGCCAACCGGAACAATACCAAGATTGAGATTTGTATTGCGCACCGCACTTGCCACAAGGTTCACAGTGCCATCGCCGCCGCATGCAATCATATCGGTAGCTTCAAATTCTTCGGCTATATGCTGCAAGGCAAAGGCATTGGTGTGCCTTGCTGTGTACACTACACTGCATTCCATATCATCTGCTTCGGCATGCCTGCGCAGGTATTCTTCCATGCCTTGCTTGGAATGGGTGCCTGCAATGGGATTGATGACAAATATGATGCGTCGGTTTCTGCTCACTTCTGCAAAAAAACTAATGCCCCTTAGGTTGTGCAGTGCACAAGGCGTTAAATCGGATTTCTTTAACACGCATTCGGACTGCAACCCTGCGGCTGTGTACTTTTAGCAATGGTAAATGAAATTTGATTATGAGGCCAACCAAACAAATCGTACCCATAAAACGGCACGTTTATCTTGAAGGACCAAAAAGCAGAAGCTACGAATTGCTTTTTGCGGTCAAAGTATTTTCCGAATTCATCACCGGGTTCAGGGCACTGCACTTTGCAGGCCCTTGCATAACGGTTTTTGGATCGGCCCGCTACAATGAAGACAATGTTTACTACAAGGTTTCCGAGCAGTTTGGCCGGCACATTGCGCAAATGGGATTTGTAACACTTACCGGTGGTGGCCCCGGCATTATGGAAGCTGCGAACAAAGGAGCTTTTCAGCAAGGTGGCATTTCCATCGGTCTCAACATCCGGCTGCCTTATGAGCAAAAAGCCAATCCTTACGTGCACAAGTCAATCACTTTCGATCATTTTTTTGTGCGCAAAGTGCTGTTGGTAAAATACTCCTATGCCTTTGTCATCATGCCCGGAGGTTTTGGAACTATGGACGAATTGTTTGAAACGCTTACGCTGGTGCAAACAAAAACCATTGCACAATTTCCTGTTGTGCTTTTTGGCAAAGAATATTATAACGAATTGTGGGACTACATGGAAGAAATGAAAAAGCAGGGAACCATCAGTGCCGGCGATTTGGACCTTGTACTACTCACGGATGATATAGACGAAGCGATGCAGCACATCTCAAACTTTGTTCGTAAACACTATGTAGTAAAACCCCGGCGCAAACGCTGGTGGCTGTTTGAAAAAAGATAATTGCAGGCTCTCCAACAGTTCTGGTTTAGCTTTGCACCACCGCATTCGCAATGAAAAAAATTACAATCCGGGTACTCAAAATCACGGGCATTTCAGTTGGGAGTTTGCTCTTGCTCATGTTTTTGCTGCCTATTTTATTTCCAGGTCCTGTTGAAAGGAAAATCAAGGCCTGGGTCAATCATTCCATCACTGGTGAATTCAATTTTTCGAAAGCAAGGCTTTCATTTTTCAGGCATTTCCCTTCGCTCACCTTAACCATGTACGATTTTTCGCTGAAAGGATCTGCGCCTTTTGCAAATGACACACTTTTGGCAGGTAAGGAACTTGGTTTTGGCTTCAATCTTGCCTCGCTTCTTAAAAGCCAACTGGAGGTTAGCAAGTTTTATTTGAATGAAGCATTGATAAATGTTCAGGTGGATTCTGCCGGCAATGCCAATTACAATATCTACAAAGGCAGCGCCGATACCACAGCCGGCACAGACAGTAGCAATACACGCCTGCGCATTGAAGGCATTTATATTTCTAATTCAAAACTTGTGTATAACGACAGGTCGATGCCAATGCTGCTGCAATTGGAGGGGCTTGATTACAAAGGTGCCGGTGACCTGCACAAAAGCAATTTCGATCTTAGTTCCAAGCTTCATGTAGAAAGTGCTGATTTTATGTATGACAACACTTCTTACGTTGAAAAGAAACAACTGAATGCCGAACTCGTAACCGGCATCAACACATCCTCATTGAATTTTAAGTTTTCAAAAAACGACATCTTCGTAAACAAACTTCCGGTTTCGTTTAGAGGAGATATGACCATTTTGAAAGATGGCTACGACATTGACCTTGACGTTGTATCGGGAACTACCGATTTTGGCAACGTATTTTCAGCACTGCCCGCTGCCTACAATCAATGGTTTGCCGACACGAAATTCAGCGGCACTTCGCAAGTAAAGATTGCTCTGAAAGGTTCGTATCGGGCAGCCACAGGCCAACAGCCCGATTTCAAGGCACATCTTTGGGTAAATGATGGAAGCATCAATTACAAGAACGCACCGGCACCATTGCAGCATTTTTTTATTGGAGCCGACTTCCAGATGCCTGAACTTAATCCTGACAAGATGGTATTGCAGGTTGATTCTCTGTTGTTTTCATTGAACAACGAGCCTACCCGAATTTCCCTACGGGTAGCAGGTCTTGAAACGCCTTTGATAAACGCTAAAACAAACAGCCGGATAGACCTTGACCTGCTCAACCGGTCGTTGGGCATACCAGGCTACCATGTGGGTGGAAAGCTTCAGTGCAATGCTACTCTTGATGGAAAACTTGACATGAAAAACAAAAGAATTCCCGCAACCAAAGCAGCACTCAACATCAGTAATGGAAGCATTCAAACTCCTTATTATCAGCACCCTGTTGAGAAGTTGGAAATGAACACCCAAATTGATTGCAGCACCGGCTCCTTCAACAACCTTGCTGTAGATCTTCAGCCCATTTCGTTTCAGTTTGAAGGACAGCCATTTTCCATCCAGGCAGCACTCAAGAATTTTGAAAACCTTTCCTACGACATCGATGCTAAAGGCACGCTGGACCTGGGAAAAATCTACCAGGTTTTTGCGGTGAAAGGATATAAACTCATTGGTTTGCTGCAGGCCGATTTGTCGCTGCATGGCACACAGGAAGCCGCACTGAAAGGACAATACCAGCAACTGAAAAACAGCGGAACACTTAGTCTAAAAAACCTGGAGGCAAAATCTGATGATTATCCCTATCCCTTCGTCATTCCCGAAGGAACGCTACGGTTTGACCGGGACAAAGCATGGCTTAAAAACTTACTGCTGCAGTATCATACCAATGAATTCAGGCTGAATGGTTTTGCTCAAAACTATATTGGCTATTACCTGGAAGGTAGCACGCTTAAAGGCAACCTGAGTGTGGCAAGTCCAAATGTGCTGGTAGATGATTTTATGGCATTTGCCTCCGCTGATAGCAACGTTGCAAAATCTTCCGACACAGCCACCGCATCAGGCGTGGTCATGATTCCCACCAACCTCGACATTGCATTGAATGCAGCCGCAAAATCTGTTTCCTACAGTGGCGTTGCCATCAGCAACTTCAGGGGCAATGTGTTGATTCAGCAAGGCAAGATGGTGATGAACAACACCGGCTTCAACATTGCAGGCGCAGGCGTAACCATGAATGCAACGTATGCCCCCACCGACACACGAAATGCCGATTTTGAATTTACTGTGAAAGCTGATTCATTTGATATCAAGCGTGCCTATGATGAAATACCGATGGTAAAGGAAATGATGAGTTCGGCTGCAAATACAAAGGGGATTGTTTCGCTTGATTATGCATTGAAGGGAAAACTTGATGACGATATGATGCCTGTGTACCCTAGCATTAAAGGAAAAGGTGCATTGACACTTGAAAACCTACAGGTAAATGGCATGAAGCTTTTTGGAGCAGTAAGCAAGGCAACGGGCAAAGACAGTATGAACAATCCTACCCTGAAGGCTGTGGTTATCAAATCAAGTATCGGTAACAATATTATTACTATTGAGCGCACTAAAATGAAAGTCTACGGATTCAGGCCAAGGGTGGAAGGCCAGGTATCGCTTGATGGAAAACTCAACCTCCGTTTCAGGCTTGGGCTGCCGCCGTTTGGCATCATCGGTATTCCCATGACCATCACCGGCACCAGCGACCATCCCATAATAAAAATGCACCGGGGCAATGTAGAAGATGCATTGGAAAAAGCCGAAGAAGAACAGTAGTTGTCATGCTATAACGAAACATTCGGGCAATCCATCAAATTGACTATTCCAACACAGGCCGCAGCCATTTTTCTGCAAATTCAATGGGCTCACCTTTTCGCCTGGCGTAGTCTTCCAACTGGTCGCGTTGTATTTTGCCAATGCCGAAATACTGGCTTTGCGGATGGCTGAAATACCAACCGCACACCGATGATGCCGGGTACATAGCGAGGCTCTCCGTCAAAGTGATGCCCGTGGCTTCGGCGGCATTCAGGAGTTCAAACAATTTGTACTTCTCCGTATGATCGGGACATGCAGGATAACCGGGCGCCGGCCTTATTCCTACGTATTCTTCCTTAATCAATTGGTCGTTGCTCAGCAATTCATCTTTCCGGTAGCCCCAATATTCCCTGCGTACTTTTTGGTGCAGGTATTCGGCAAATGCTTCGGCCAGTCGGTCGGCCAATGCCTGCAGCATGATTTTGTTGTAGTCATCGTGCTGTGCTTCGAATGCTTTGATATGCTTTTCCAATCCTTCTATGGTTACTGCAAATGCGCCCACATAATCGCCTTGGTTTGGCGAAATGAAATCAGCCAGTGAAAAGTTTGGCTGACCAGCAACTTTTTGAGCCTGCTGACGAAGAAAGTTGAGCTTCACAACTTCTCCAATGTTCTTAACTATCACATCATCACCTGCATTGATTGCCGGCCAGAAGCCAACCACACCTTTGGGCGTAAGCCATTTTTCGGCAGCCACTTTATCAAGCAATGCATTTGCATCGTTGTACAATTTGGTTGCTTCTGCACCAACTATTTGGTCACTTAGTATTTCTGGGAAACTGCCATGCATTTCCCATGCAATGAAAAACGGTTTCCAATCGATGTAGCCACGCAAGGTGTCGATAGTAACATCTGTGATGATCTTTGTACCAGTGAAAGAAGGCGTTGGTGGCGTGTAGTTTTCCCAACTGATGGCAATCTTGTTATTTCTTGCTGCAGCAAGGGAGAGATAATTTTTCACCTGCTTTTTTGCATGAAAACTTTCTGCCAGCTTTTCGTATTCCTGTTTAATGGAAGCCAGCAAAGCTGGTTTGGAATCAGCATTCAGCAGGTTGCCGGCAACCGTAACACTGCGGCTGGCATCGAGCACATGTATGACACCATGGTCATATTGCGGGGCAATTTTTACTGCTGTGTGCATACGGCTTGTGGTGGCGCCGCCTATGAGCAGTGGCTGAGTCATGCCTCGGCGTTTCATTTCATGCGCCACATGTACCATCTCATCGAGCGACGGTGTAATCAAGCCTGAAAGGCCAATGATATCTGCACCTGCCGTCTGTGCTTCATCAAGAATTTTATCCGCGGCAACCATTACACCCAAATCAATAATGCGATATCCATTGCATGCGAGCACTACGCCCACAATGTTTTTGCCGATATCGTGCACATCACCTTTTACTGTCGCCAATAAGATAGTTGCTACCGAACCCTGGTCTGCCTCATTCTTCTCGGCCTCAATAAAGGGGGTGAGATAGGCAACGCTTTTCTTCATCACACGTGCACTCTTCACCACCTGCGGCAGAAACATTTTTCCCGCTCCAAACAAATCGCCTACTACGTTCATGCCATCCATCAGCGGCCCTTCAATCACATCCAGTGGCCGTGGATATTGCTTCCGTGCTTCTTCCGTGTCTTCATCCACATAATCCGCAATGCCATTCACCAATGCATGTTTCAATCGCTCTGATACCGGCGCTTCACGCCACTTCTCATCCTTCTTCACTTGCTTGCCCTTCGCTTTCACCGTCTCGGCAAATGCAATGAGTTTTTCGGTGGCTTCGTTGTTGTCATTGTTACGGTTGAGAATTACGTCTTCACACAGGTTGCGCAAAGTGGGTTCTATTTCATCGTACACAACAAGCTGTCCTGCATTTACAATGCCCATGTCCATGCCGGCTTTGATGGCATGAAAAAGGAATACGCTGTGCATGGCTTCACGAACGTGATCGTTGCCACGGAATGAAAATGACAGGTTGCTAACACCTCCACTCACTTTTGTCAACGGCATCAGATGTTTGATTTCACGAGTGGCTTCAATGAAATCAACCGAATAGTTATTGTGCTCTTCGAGGCCGGTGGCTACGGCAAAAATGTTGGGGTCGAAAATGATGTCCTGCGGATCAAAACCTACCTGTTCGGTTAGTATTTTGTAAGCCCGATGGCTAATGGAAACCTTGCGTTCTTTGGTATCAGCCTGGCCGGCTTCATCGAATGCCATTACAATAACAGCAGCGCCAAAATCGCGGCAAATAATTGCCTGTTCAATAAACTTCTGCTCACCCTCCTTCATTGAAATCGAGTTCACAATACACTTACCCTGCACGCATTTCAGTCCTGCTTCAATGATCTCAAACTTCGAAGAGTCGATCATGACCGGTATTCGGGTTCGCTCTGCAACAAGTTGAGAAAAGTAACCATGGCTGCTTTTCCATCCAACAGGGCATCGTCCATGTTTACATCAATCACCTGTGCGCCATTCTCCACTTGCTGGCGGGCTACACTTAACGCTTCTTCGTACCTGCCATCCCGAATAAGGCGGGCAAACATTTTGGATCCGGTAACGTTGGTGCGTTCACCAATGTTTACAAAATTCGTTTCGGGTCGAACAACAAGCGGTTCGAGGCCGGCGAGGCGGAGGTATGGTTTAATTGTACTTGTCATAGCTTAACCACTAAGGCACAAAGAAGGCACAATGTTCACAAGGTTCCATTGATTACTCTTCGAACGCCATCTTTAAATAATGCAGTATTGAAATTTATTAATAAGCCCAACTTGCATCCAGACAATTTCAGGTAAGTGAGCAATTGAGCCAAATGAACGTCGTTCAGTGCTTCTACCGCTTTTGTTTCAACGATTAGTTTTTCTTCTAAAATAATGTCCGGCCGATAGCCAATTTCCATTTTTATTTCCTGGTAAATAAGCGGTAAGCCCTTCTGCCTTTCCACCTTCAATCCGCTTTTTAATAGTTCATAATGAAGGCATTCTTCATAAGCGCTTTCGAGCAAGCCCGGACCGAGAGTCTTGTGAACTTTCAATCCTGCTTCAAATACAATCTTTGCCAGTGTGTCTTCGTGCATAGTGATTGCGTTGTGAGCTTAGTGCGTCCTTTGTGTCCTGGTGGTTAAAGTTGAGCTTGCACCACCGGCAACTCCCTTGGCGTAAGTCCTCTCACATGCTGTGCAATGTGCCTGATATGCTCGGGCGTGGTACCGCAGCATCCGCCTACAATGTTTACATATCCTTCCTTTGCCCAGTCTTCAATGAAGTGTGCGGTTTGGTGTGGTTGTTCGTCATATTCACCCATGGCGTTGGGCAGGCCTGCATTAGGATAGGCGCTGGTGTAGCAGGTGGCTATTTCACTCAGTTCTTCAATATGTGCCCGCATTTCCTGCGCACCCAGAGCACAATTGAGTCCAATGCTGAGTGGCCTGGCATGTGCCATGCTGGTGTAAAATGCTTCAAGGGTCTGGCCACTCAGTGTGCGCCCCGATGCATCGGTAATGGTTCCGCTGATGCTGATGGGTAGCTCTGGTTTGCCGGTTTCACGGAAATATTTTTTGATAGCGAAAATGGCCGCTTTTGCATTAAGGGTATCGAAAATAGTTTCTACCAACAGCAAGTCTACTCCACCATCTACAAGGCCACTCACCTGCTCGTAATAGGCTTCCATTGCTTCATCGAAAGTGAGAGCACGAAAGCCGGGATTATTTACATCCGGGCTTAGTGAAAGTGTTTTATTCATGGGGCCAATAGCGCCGGCAACATATTTGGAAGCAGGGTCGGATGATTCTGCCTTGTATTCATCAATAGCCTGCCGGGCGCATTTTGCTGCCGCCACATTCAGTTCGTAGGCCAGGGCTCCCATGCCATAATCGGCCAGCGAAACCTTCTGTGAATTGAAAGTGTTGGTTTCAATGATGTCAGCGCCTGCCTCCAGGTATTGCTTGTGAATACCCACAATGATGTGCGGCTGTGTAATGCTCAGCAAATCATTGTTGCCTTTGAGGTCGCTCGGCCAGTCTTTGAATCGTTCGCCACGGTAATCAGCTTCATCAAGTTTGTGGCGCTGAATCATGGTTCCCATGGCCCCGTCGATGATGAGGATGCGTTTGTTCAGTTCTTCACGAATGTTGCTCATAGCTTGCTCCTTTTTGCAATTAGGCTGAAGTGTGCTATGCCCGGACGACAGGAGTCATCCGGGCGGACGACATTGTCACACAGTAGCCTTGCAGCTAACTTCAACATCAAAAATATTTGGCTGAACTATAAACGAAGGCTGCACCGGTTAGGGAGGCACACATCGTTTATTAGTTCGGTTTGTTTGAACAGGCCGAACAATAAACAAATCCGCCTGCGGCTGCAAACATATTACAATTAGGTGAAAAGGGGGTTAATACAAGAAGGCCGCCACCCTGCGGCAGCGGCCAAGAACCAAGCCATCCCTTTACTTTCACTGTTGTCTCATAACTGCGGGAGGTTTGATTATCGCTCCCGATGGATTGTATATTTTCTGCTTCCCTTTCACCTGCTGCAGCCCCCAATCAGGCAGCAAACAGGATGGTCAATATCCAGGGAAGTATGCGGGTGAATGACATATGGGTGCGTTGAACGAATAAATTTCAAAACCAAGTTGGTAAATTTTTCCCGGTTCAAAATCCTGCATTCGCCGTGTGGGGAAAAGCAATCGCCGAATAAGGAAAATGCTACACTGAATCGTCGAGCCATTGTTTAAAAGCGGCGGCACGTTCGCTGCTCACAATGGTTTCGAGTTTGGTAGGCGGGTTAAGTTTCACCAGCACCCTTGCCTTGGTCCAGGAGAGCATTTCTGCAATGGAATCAACGGCAATAATGAACTGCCTGTTAATGCGGAAGAATCGCCGAGGTTCAAGCAGATGCTCCAGCTCGTCCATGTTATAATCAACTATGTAACGTTTCCCGTCGTGCGTAACCAGGAAGGTTGCCTTGCTTTCCGTATAGAAATAGGCTGACTGTGCGGTTTCTACCGTTTTCAGGTGTTCGCCATACTTCACTGCAAAGCGCTGTTTGTATTGCCTGCCGGCATTGGCAAATGACCGAAGCATTTGCTCCCAGTTGGGCGTGGATGCAGGTTTTGCATGAATGCGTTTATACTTTTCGATGGCAGCTCTGAGTTCCTGTTCCTTTACAGGTTTCAGCAGGTAGTCCACGCTGTTGTGCTTGAAGGCTTCAATAGCATAATCATCAAAGGCAGTGGTGAAAATAACAGGGCAACGGACTTCGGTTTGGCTGAAGATGTGAAGACTATTGCCATCGGCAAGATGGATATCCATTACCAACAGGTCGGGTTGATGTTGCTGCAGAGCAGTTACAGTTTCTGAAACCGTGGCATATTTTGCTGCAATTTCTATGTCAAAATCAAGGGCACGCAACATTTTTTCAATCCTTGCCGCCGCTGGTAATTCATCTTCAATAATCCATACTTCCATAAGCTCAGTATTTATCGTGTGGTTAAATGAGGGGTACACTTACGGAGAAATATTTTCCGTCCTGCTCTATCAATACCTCCTTGCCGGTTAGCAGCCGATATCGATTCTGAATATTTGGCAAACCCATGCCAGCCCCGGGTTCGGTATGCATTTTGGGTTGCAGGTTGTTAGTCACTACCAGCCATTCGTTTTGCACAGACAGCGAAATAGTGAGCGGTTTGTCCTTAGTAAATGCATTGTGTTTAATGGCATTTTCCACCAGCAGTTGCAGGGTGAGCGGTGCAATCCTTCGCTTTTCCAACGACCCATTGCTCACCATGTTTTTCAAAATGAGCGACGAGCCAAAACGCTTTTGCTGAATAAAAAAGTAGTCGTTGATTAGGTTGATTTCATCCTGTAGTTTGATGGTATCTTCATCGCGGTACTGAACCACTTTCCGAAAGAAGTCGCTTAAATGTGCCGTGTAGTCAAGTGCTGTTTCCCGGTCGTCTTCTATCAATGCCATCAATGTGTTGAGGCTATTGAAAAAGAAATGCGGACTCACCTGGCTTTTGAGTGTTTCCAACTGGCTTTGCAGGTGCGCCTGCCTGAGTTGCTGCAGGTGTTGCTGTTGCTTTTCACGAACACGGATCACCGCCCAAATTGATGCCGCCAAAACTACTGAGGCCAACACTATAAACCACCATTGTTGCCAGAATGGCTTCTGAATATGGAAAGCATAGGTTGCTACAGGAGATGCATTGAAATTGCTATTGGAAGCTGCCCGTATTTTGAAAACATAATCGCCGGGTGGCAGCTTCGGAAAATTTACATACCTGTCTTTCGTTGTTATCCATTCATTACTCAGCCCTTCGAGCATGTATTGAAATTGTACATTCCCCGGGTGCAGAAAATCAACAGCATTAAAATGAAGGCCAAGGTTGTTTTCATCGGAAGCAAAGTGGTGAAATTTTGTCCAGTCAATGCTGTTGAGATACAGCTCCACATTGTCAATAAATGCAGATGGTGCATTCACAATTGCATTAGGCTGTAAATGCCAGATACCCTGTTCGGCAACAAAAACAATTCCATCGGAAGCGGCCGAAGCAGAATGCAGGTCGGTGTTTATTTCCGTGATTCCATGCGCACTATTCCAGCTTTGAACTATCAACCGGTTGGCATCAATTTCATCAATGGCATTTCTGCTTATGGCGATAATGTTGCCGGCAGCATCTGACAACAGCGAGGAACTATTATTGTCGGACAAGCCGTCCTCCGTTCCAAAGTGCTTAAAAGCTTTTCCATCGAAATAATTGAGACCGCCATTCAGCACATTTACCCAAATGCGGTTCTTACTGTCTTCGGCAATGCTGTACACAACATTGCTCGCAAGGCCATTTTGAGTAGTATAGTGCGTGATTATTCCATTGGCCATTACTGAAATTCCTTTACCATCTGTGGCAAACCATACTCGGCCTTTGCTGTCTACAAAAATGTTGTAGATATAATTGGTACCAATGGTATTAATGTCATTGAAATTAGATGATGTGTAAGCGGGCCATGGGCCTGTATTACCACGCCCGTACAGGTCAAAACGAGTCGCTCCGGCCAGGCTGCTCACCCATACCTGTGTTGCGCTTCCGGCAATGCTCAGTATGTTGTCGTTGCTGAGTGCATCTTCTTCCATTATTCTCTTCACGGCGCCACTGCCGGGATCGGCCAGCCAAAGGCCACTGCCCATTGTACCCACCCACAGAATACCACTTTCATCTTCATACAAAGAGGTAATTTCTGTTTGCATTGATGGCAGGGGAAGCCTTACGGAATGATGCGCTGCAATTGCGCCTTTCGGGTTGAAATAGTGCAGGGTGTTGCCGATGCCATACCAGTAGCCGCCCGATC
>JBBIOQ010000107.1:0-13777 GCA_037443285.1 Sphingobacteriales bacterium
GAGGCGTGGTAACCACAACCACACCGGTTACGGGTACTGTTTGCACCATGGTCAGGTGTATGTCGCCTGTGCCGGGTGGCATATCAATTACCAGGTAATCCAGTTCGCCCCAATCAACATCGGTAATGAATTGCTTAATAGCACTGCTTGCCATGGGCCCACGCCAAACTACTGCACTCTTATCATCAACCAGCAGCCCAATACTCATGAGTTTAATGCCAAACTTTTCCAGCGGCACTATCACGCCTTTTCCGTCGCCGGCATCACGCATCATAGGCCTTTCGCCACGAACGCCAAACATGATAGGCACCGATGGGCCATAAATGTCAGCATCCATCAAACCCACCGCAGCACCGCCTTCGGCCAGTGCCAGCGCCAGGTTGGCTGCAACAGTGCTCTTTCCCACACCACCTTTACCACTCACCACTGCAATAATGTTTTTTACACCAGGCAGCAGGTTGCTTTCGCCACCTCTCCTTGAAGTAGTATTGGATGTAAAATTCACTTTCACCTCTGCATCCTTGTTTACAAGCAGCTTTATTGCATTCGTGCTGGCATTGCCCATCAGGTCTTTCATAGGGCAGGCTGGCGTAGTTAGCACAATGGTGAATGAAACTTTATTGCCTTCAATTTCAATGTCCTTTACCATGTTAAGCGTCACCAGGTCCTTGCCCAAATCGGGTTCCTGCACATTGCTCAACGCCTTCAAAATATCTTGTTCTGTCATTCGAGAAGTTTTTGTTAATTGGAAATAACCGGCCGCAAAATTAGTCCTGCACCGATTTACTTTGTCGTACAAGCCTGTTACCATTTCAGGTATTTTCGCCAGTCAAAGCTGACCATGTTCAAACTGAAGCCAATTATTTTTTCATTTGCCGCTCTTTTGCTCTTTGTGGGCAAATCGTTTGGGCAGGTGCAGAACAATGTGGTGCAACTATACGGTGTGGTTATGACTGCCGATAGCCTCAAAGGCCTTGATGGCGTGAGCATTTCGGTAAAAGGCAAAGGCCGGGGCACTATCACCAACTACCAGGGCGTATTCAGCATTGCTGTATTAAAGGGTGACGTAATTGAGTTCTCCTTCATCGGCTTCAAAAGCAAGGAAGTGGTAATTCCGCAAAACATTGAAAGTAGTGAATACAGCGTCATTCAACTCATGGTGAGCGACACCAACTACCTTCCGGCAACGGTTATCAGGGCAAGACCATCACGGTCGCAATTTGAACGTGATTTTGTAAACGTGGATATACCGGCCGATGAATACGAATTGGCCCGCCAGAACACCGACGAATCAAAACGTGCTGTGCTGCTCAACAGTCTGCCCGCCGATGGAAAAGAAGCCATCAACTATACGCTGCGCCAGCGGGCCAATGCATCTTACTACAACGGGCAACTTCCGCCCATGAACATCCTCAATCCTTTTGCCTGGAGCGAATTTATCAAGGCATGGAAACGCGGAGATTTCAAGAAAAAGAATTAACAGCAACTGGTTGATGGCAACCCCTTGAATTTCCAACCACCAGGTTGCCTGAACAATTCGTTTGCATGCAAAAAAAACCAGGTAAGCAACCATTTTCATTTGCTCACCTGGTACAATTTCAACGGCTGGTTTTCAGTTTGTGTTTACTTCAATTCCTTCCCTTCTGAATCAATGAATTTCATAGGACCTACATTCAGTTCCTTCAACCCACTTTCGATTTTCGAACGGTCGCCAACAATCACCCAAATGAGGTTTGCAGGCTTCACCACTTTTTTTGATGCTTGCTGCACATCGTTCAACTGCATATTTTGAAGCATAGCAGCATAATTATTGAGATACCCAATTCCCCTGTTGTATTTGATGGCATCATTCAATGAACTCACTACTGCATCGTTGGTTTCCCAAAGCCCGGGCAATTGAAGGATAGCATTTCCCTGGAATTTTTTGAACTCAACATCGGTAGCCGGCTTTTCGCCAACATATTGTGTAAGTTCCTTGCGCAATTCAACCACCGACTCCTTGGTTTTGTCGGTTTGTACTGGCGCAAATCCGACAAAGAAACCTGGTCCTTTGGCATCGATGTTTGTAGAATATGCCCCATAGCTCCAGTGTTTATCCTCCCTGAGATTCATGTTAATGCGGGATGTAAACTCTCCGCCAAGAATTTTATTCATCATGCCGATTTTTTCATAATCAGGATCCGTAGCTGAAGTGGAAACCTCAGCAGCAAGAATAACAGACTGCAATGCGCCGGGTTTGTCGAGCACATAAACCGCTGGCTGTTGCGTGAGGGATACATTGCCGATGTTCTTTTTTGGCACATCGCCTTTTTTCCAACCTGCTAATGATTTCTCTAGTTTTTCTTTTAATTCATCAGCACCAATATCACCAACTACCACCAGTGTCGCGTTGTTTGGCACAAACCATGTTTTGTGAAACTTCACAAGGTCATCTCTTGTAATTTTTTTCACCGATGCCTCGGTACCACTGCCTGTGAAGGGATTGCTGTAGGCGTGCCCGCTGCCATACAACAGGTTGGGCAATATGCGCAAAGCCATGCCGAATGGTTGTGCCTGCTACTGTTTTATGTTGAGCAATTGCTCCTTCTGAACCCGTTCAAAATCCTTCTGAGGAAAAACAGGATTCAATAAGATATCCGAGTACAATGCCAACGACTGGTCGAAAGTCGTACGCAGTGAACTAAGTGACAGGTAGGTATTGTCGAGGTCTGAATATACATTAACATTGGCACCGAGGTCGGCCTGCAGGTCGCTAATCTGAAGAGATGTTTTCGATTTTGTGCCTTCAGTCATCATGGTGCCCGCCAGAGTAGCAAGACCCGGCAATCCATATTGGTCCGAAGCATATCCCGCATCCAGCATCATCGACATTTTCACAACAGGCACATTTCTCCTTTCCACCATGGCCACTTTCAGTCCATTGCTGAGGGTAAATTCTTTTACCGCAGGGAATTGGACTTTTGGCGCTGTACCCAAAGCAGGCTCAGCATTTCTGTCGATTTCTGGTACAGATGCTGCATAATCACCGTACGGCAAAATATCCAAACGATATTCACCATCCGAAAGACAATTGACTGCAGCATTTTTTATATCAGCAGGTGTGGCAGTTGCTACCCATTTGTACACTTTTTTAAAATAATCAGGGCTTCCGCCGTACACTTCATTTTGAATAAGAATATCGCTCTTCCCGCCAAATCCGCCGATGCGCTCCATGCCTTTAATGAACCCGCTAAATGCACGGGTTTTTGCCCTTTCAAGTTCAGCAGTTGTAACCCCACTGGTGGTCAGCTTTTTCATTTCCTCATTGATAACATCATTAATCTTACTGAGATCAACACCGGGCTTGGCATCGGCAAAAATGTAAAACTGTCCCCCAATTTCTTTTTCATCGGTGTATGCAAATACATTGCTTGCCAACTGGTCATCGTACACAAGGCGTTTATACAGTCTTGAGGTTTTGCCGTTGGTAAGAATATCGAGCAGCATATTCATGTAGGTCATTTGCTGCGTACCCCAGCCGGGTATATTCCATGTTTTCTGAATACGGGCCTGCGGCACACGGTCCTGCGCTACCTGGTAATGTGAATCTCGCATTTTCGCCACCCAGGTGCTGTGTTTTGCAATGGGAGGACCTGCAGGAATATCGCCGAAATATTTCTTCACTTTTTCAAGCGCCACATCGGCTGTTATATCACCGGCAATACAAATCACTGCATTGTTGGGGCCGTAGTATGTTTTGAACCAATCTTTCACATCATCGAGCGATGCTGCATTGAGATCTTCCATGGAGCCAATAACAGTCCATGAATAAGGATGCCCCGAAGGGTATGTGCTTTTCACGGTCAATTCATCAGACAATGCATAGGGTTGGTTTTCGCCCTGTCGCTTTTCATTTTGAACCACGCCGCGCTGTTCATTCAATTTGGCTGAATCAATGGCATTCACCATAAATCCCATGCGATCACTTTCGAGCCACAGCACTTTATCGAGTGCCGAAACCGGAAAGTTTTCGAAATAGTTAGTACGGTCATTGTTGGTGGTTCCATTAAGATCGGTGGCACCAATCTGGTCCATCACTTTGAAATAATCATCATTGTGGTGTTCGCTGCCGTTGAACATAAGGTGCTCAAACAAATGGGCAAATCCTGTTTTACCTATTTTCTCATTCTTGCTGCCCACATGGTACCATACATTGAATGCAATGACGGGTGCTTTGTGGTCTTCGTGCACAATAAGTGTTAGTCCATTGTCGAGTTTGAATTTCTTGAATGGGATATCCAGGTCGGGATACTTTTTTGCGGCAGGCTGGGCCAACAATGCAGAAAGCTGTGTGAATGCAGCGATAACAAGGAAAATCTTTTTCATAATAGCGTGTTTTTTGAAAAAATGCACCTGGGAAATTGAAGTAACTCAAAGGGTGCAGTTACGTAATGTAAGGCATTAATTCGGAAAAAATACAGCAACAGGAGTAGCAAAGACTATGGTCGAACCGGCAATTGAAATAATCCGGAATGCTTATATGAAATCCTTCATTGGCTGAATGGCTGGCGGATATAAAATAGCTTTGAATTCCTGCCCGATTTACATGAGTTTTGCGCCATCAAAAACGCTGAAAGGATTATGAAATCGTTTTGGGATAACCGCTACAGTTCAGAAGATTTCGCCTATGGCGAAGAGCCCAATACTTACCTGGTACAACAGCTGTCATCAATAGCCCCGGGCACCATTCTATTTCCAGCAGAAGGCGAAGGAAGAAATGCTGTCTACGCCGCAAAACTAGGCTGGTCTGCAGCTGCATTTGATTTCAGCACAGAAGCCAAAAGAAAAGCTGAACTCCTTGCCGGCAACAACAATGTGCAGATAGACTACCAGGTTAGTGAATGTGAAACAATAGAATATCCTGCCAATTCATTTGATGCCATTGCCCTGATATTTGTACACTTCCCGCCTGCAACCCGCCAAATATGTCATCAAAAACTTGCAAAGTTTCTGAAGCCGGGAGGTATATTGCTCATCGAAGCATTCAGCAAGCAGCATGCCAGGTTTAATGCTGTAAATGAATTTGCCGGTGGCCCAAAAGATCCGGGTTTGCTCTATTCAATGGAGGAAATAAAATCAGACTTCGCCGATTTTGAAATGCTGGAATTGTATGAAACTGAAACAGACCTTAGCGAAGGAAAATATCATTCAGGCAGAAGTGCTGTTGTGAGAATGAAGGCAATAAAAAAATAATTGCATTTCAGTTTTTCTCCCGGGCATTCAGCTACAAAAAAATAAAATTTAAAACAACCTATGGATCTGAAAACACAATTTGAAGAAGCTGTTGCAGAAAGCAAATCACTCAGCCAGCGACCCTCCAACGATGTATTGCTCCAACTTTACAGCCTTTACAAACAAGCTACTGATGGCGATGCGCCAGATGATGGGCCGTCAAATCCATTTGACATTGTTGGCAAAGCCAAACACAATGCATGGTCTGCCCTGAAAGGCAAGACAAGTGAAGCAGCCATGCAGGAATACATTGAATTGTTCGAACAATTGAAAGGATGATAACCTAATTTGGCATGGCTCACCCAAGCAGCAGGCTGCGCAACATTTCCGATAAAATGGGTACACCTTCAGATGCAGGCTTTTGAATGGAAGTAATGCCATTGACCGTTGCTGCAGAAGGAATGACTTTGTCAACAATGAATTTGGGAATATCCCGCTTTGTATAATGCAATAATCCTGCAGCAGGGTATACCACCAGCGATGTGCCGATTACCGCAAAAAAATCTGCGGCAGATGCAATATCTGCGGCCAATTCAATCATGGGTACTGCTTCGCCAAACCAAACAATGTGCGGCCGCAATTGGCCTCCGTCAGGAGCTTTGTCGCCAAGTTGTATGTCGCCCTTTATTTCATACACCGGCGCATAACTTCGTTCGCTGCGCATCTTGAATATCTCGCCGTGCAGGTGAACTATTTTGGTGCTTCCTGCCCGTTCATGCAGGTCATCAATATTTTGAGTGATAATGGTAACATCAAAATCATTTTCCAATTGCGCAAGGCCAAGGTGTGCACCGTTGGGTTCTGCTTTCAGCACTTCGCTTCTACGGTAATTGTAGAAGTCAAGTACAAGTTGTGGATTTCTTCACCATGCATCGGGTGTAGCCACTTCTTCAATGTCATATCCATTCCACAAACCATCCTTACTGTCGCGAAAAGTTTTCAATCCACTCTCGGCACTGATGCCTGCTCCTGTAAGTACAACAAAATGTTTGCGTTGTTTCATTGCTCAAAGGTAGAATGGAATAAAAAAATGAGCATCGGAAAAACCAATGCTCTTGTGGATTACCAATTGACAAAATCATTACGAAGCGCTTGCATTTGAAGCTCTGCCCTGCTTGGTAACCTTGCGCTTCTTCCACCAAATAATTACAAAAGCAACTACCACCCATAAAGGCCAAAATGCAACAAGTCCAACCATCAGATTTATCACTCCTTCGCCACCTGATTTCACGGAATCCCAAAGCCTGCTTATGACACCGGGCTCGCTGTAACCGCCATCAATGGCTTGAAAATAAGTAAGGTAGATGGTGCTTACTGCAGCTTCGCGCTGCAGATGCTCCAGGTTGTATGCGGCGCTTTCCATATCCTCGGTGATTGCATCAATTTGCTGCTGCACTTCCAATATGTCGGACATGCTGTGTGCCTGTTTTAGCAGTTCCAGGTAGCGTGCCCTGATTTGCTTCTTCGCTTCAAGCCTGCCCTGGATGTCAATCACCTGGTTGGTTACATCTTCGGCTTCAATTTTCTTCTCCAGCAGTTTGCCATCCAGGCTGGAAAGGCCCTGCATTAAATCGTCAAACTTGTCGACAGGCACTTTAATCTCCAGAACGTTTTGACGTTGGTAGTCGCTGGTAGTTTCCTCTTCCGAATTTACCCAGCCACCATGCTGTTTTAGTTGCGACCTTACCAGCGCAGTGAATGCTGCAAAGTCCTTAGCTTCCACCTGCAACCGGCCGGTCTTAATGACCTGTTTGGGTACTGCAGCTGCCGGAGGCTTGTTGCCACTTTTGGGATTCGTTTCTTTGTTCTCGTCAAATGCTGTGGATGCTGTGTCTGCGGCAACTGATTTGTCCTGTGAAGTTTCTTCGGATTTTTCTTTTGCAGACTGCGTTGCTGAAGGTGATTGCTGGTCGTCACCCGAAGAAGATGCAGAACGGTTGCATGCTGCAATAGATAGCAACAATGAAATTGCCAAGAGATGCAAGGCTTTCATAGAATTTATTTTTAGCAATGAGATGAAGGAATGGCTGCTTTTGCATACGGCCAAAGCCTTATGCAGTAAGCAATTTCGTTGAAAGCATGCATGCTAAACACTAATGCCTGCAAGGCACTTGAAGTAACCTGAAGGGAACGTTAAGAGTTCAAGCCCTCCCCGATGAACATGTGCTAAGACTGCAGTTCACAGGCCTGACCGTTGAACAATTTATGTCGTGAGATGGATTCATTTTGCGCACCACCAATCAGACACCTATTTCATCTTAGCCAATTCCATTATCACTGCCCATTCATCAGGCGCAACGGCACAAACGGATAACCTGCTGAGTTTGAGGATTTGCATATTGGCAAGACGCTTATCCGATTTAATGGTTGCCAGCGACACAGGTTGTTTCAAAGCTTTCACGGGCTTTAGGTCCACTACACTCCACGTATCACCCTCGGCAGTTGGGTCGGGGTAATGCTCCTTAACAACTTTGGCAATGCCAACAATTTCCAATCCTTCATTGCTGTGATAAAACAAAACCTCGTCGCCCTTCTTCATAGCCCGCAGGTTGTTTCGTGCAGCATAATTTCTAACGCCATTCCAAACGGTTTTCTTCTCGTTTACAAACTGTTCCCAACTGTATTTGAATGGTTCGGATTTTACCAGCCAGTATGCCATAATGAAAAGTAATTGTAGCGGCCAAAAATAGGTGAAAGTGTATTCTAAAAATGAAGGCCTAAACTCATTGAAGGCTGTCTAAAGCAATTAATAAATATCTTGAGAAAAGGCATGTCTGAAACAGTTTGCCTTCCTTTGCAGATGGCTTGCCAGCTGGCGATTGTTTCGCCTGCAACAGGTTCATGCTGACCATTCACTGTCCAAAATTTTATCCTATGCATTCCTTGTTCACCAGCGCCATTCCAAGAATGAAAAGTACCCTCCTTGTTTGTTTTCTTTTATTGGCCATTGTGCAATCAAATGCCCAGGTGAGTGCCCCCGTTTTCGGAAAACAATCATTCATTTCAGGCTATTCAAAAACGTTGGGCGGCGAAACAATCGGTTACTTTTCCATATACCCGGATTATGTAAAAGATGCATTGCTTACCCGCTGCACCGATGGTAAAAAGACTATTGAATGGGAGACAGCACCTGCACCCGCCAAAGTCAACGAGCCTTATGTTTATTTCACATGGATAGCAGCGCATTCTACCGGCACCAGCAAGGGCACCAGGAATTTTGATTTATACATTAATGACAAACCCGCATTAACCTTCTCCACCTATGCCAACAACTATCCGCCTTATTGGACATTTGGAGGCAACGACAGTACACGGTTGGTTTTTGAATTGAAAAAACAGGATGGTGCCAAAGACGCACATGGCATTGTTTACATGCGGGTTCCGGCCAGCAAATGCGAAGTTGGAAAGCCTTTGCGCCTGAAAATTGTGGGGCAGCAGCAAAACAGCACCGATTGGTACATGACCTTTCAATATGCTTTCGAAGAAAAAGCCAGTGTGGAAGCGCTACCGTTTTTGCTGAGAAACAAGACCGGTGTAAAGCAGCAGCCACTTCAGTTTTCAGTATTGCATTTTGGCGAACCACAAACCATGAATATCGAAATCAATGGCAAAGTGCAGCCGGCAATAACCGTGCAGCATGGAATGAATTCATTTGAAATACCGGTGGATGCAGTGTCGAAGCCTACGAATATCCGAATCAAGGCAAGTATCAGTAACCTGCTGAAGCTTGATGAAAACATCACCATACAGCCTGTCATTCCCCGCAACATTTACCTCATTCCTCATTCGCATACCGATATTGGTTATTCGCACATACAAGAAGATGTTGCGAAGATTCACACTGCAAACATTCGTGCTGCCTTGCGCACCATTGAACGCACAAAAAATTATCCGGATGACAGCAAGTTTGTTTGGAATATTGAATCGATGTGGGCTGTAGAAAACTTTTTGAATGAAGCTACACCCGATGAACGTTCAGCTTTTTTCGCTGCTGTAAAAAACAATCAGGTTGCACTGTCGGGATTTTATGCAAATGTGCTTACCGGCTTGAGTACTCCTGAAGAAATGAAATGGATTACTGATTATGGTGTTCTATTGCGTAACCAGGAAAAGGTGAAGGTTGAAACTGTTATGATGTCCGACATACCGGGCATAAGTTGGAGCATGGTTACTGCCTTGGCACAACAAGGTATCCGCTATTTTTCCAATGGCCCCAACTATATGGAACCATTACCCGATGCAGGTGACCGCGTTGGCCACATCATTCGTGCATTGGGCGACAAACCCTTTTGGTGGAAATCACCCACCGGCAAAGACAGCATCCTGCTGTGGACGGGTGGCAAAGGCTATTCCTCCTGGCATGGATTTACATCTGCCACTGTTCGTGAAAGAGGTGCAAGAAAAATAGCCGCTTACATGAATGAACTTGCAGCTAAAAAATATCCTTATGATATGGTGCAGTGGCGGTACAACATAGTTTCTGACAATGGACCACTTGACAGCATGGCGAGTGATTTTGTTAAGCAATGGAATGAACAATATGAATCGCCGAGACTTATACTTTCAACAGTGAACAACCTGTTTGAAGTGTTCGAAAAGAAATACGGCAAGTCCATTCCGTCACTTGCCGGCGACATTACACCTTACTGGGAAGATGGTGCCTACTCTACTGCCGCAGAAGAAGGCGAGAACAGGGTGCTCAGCGAAAAAATTATTCAACTGGAGCAGGTCGCAAAGGAATTGCATCAACCCCTCGATGCAAACATGTTGTACAGGGCAAAGCGTGATATCGTCATGTTTCATGAGCACACCTGGGGTTCATACAACAGCATCAGCGATCCTGACAATCCATTCGCCATTCACCAATGGAATTACAAAAAAGGATTCCTCGATTCCGCTGCTTTTTATGTAAGCCAACTTGAAGCTTCGCTGCGTGAAAAAAATGCACAGGGCAACAGCATCAGTATCATTAACACGCTGCCATGGAAACGGTCGGGATATGTTGAAATTCCCATGCAGCCGAAGGGTTTCAGCGGTAGCCTCGTTGGTGCTGATGGCCGTAGCATTACTTACCAAACATTAAACAATGGAAATGCAGCTTTTTCTTCAAGCAACATACCCGCCAACAAAATGGACGTAATTAAAATGTCTGATAAGAAAAGTGCGGCAAACCCTGCGTTTACATCTAGTCTAACCTATGCCACGCATCCACAAACCGGCGCCATCAATAGTCTGAAAGTTGATGGCAAAGAATGGGTGGATAGCAAGAGTACGTTCACCGGGCTGGGCCAGGCCATCTATGTGAAAGGTATGAACCCGGATAGCTTCTATTTGTCGAAAGCAAAAAATACAGTATGGATTGATAACGGACCTGTGACCAAAACCCAACGGATTACTGCAACGCTTGAAGGCGCCAATGAAGTTGTGTACGAAATAAGCCAGCTGAGCGGCTCAGGCGATTTGCATTTAAAAGTGACCATTGACAAGAAAGCCATTCGCGACAAAGAATCAGTTCACATCGCCTTTCCATTTGCATTTGCAAAGCCAACTGTTCGGGTTGGCATTGGCGACACTTGCATCACACCGGAAAAAGGACAACTGTATGGAGCGAACAAAGATTTCTTTTGCGTTGAGCGATGGATTGATGTATCTGACGAAAATTCGGGCGTTACCATTTCATCGCCACAGGGTGCATTGTTTGAAATTGGTAGCATGATTAACGAATTGCATACCAATGGTGACTACAAGAAATGGAAAGATGAGGCAAGTTCTTCGTCCACGATCTTCTTATATGCCATGAACAATTACTGGCATACCAACTACAAAGCCGACCAGGGTGGAAAAGTGAGTTTTGATTTTACACTGCGGTTTCACAAAGGCTTCAACTTAAAAGCAGCAAAAGAATTCGGCATGGAAGTGACCCAACCGCTTTGGGTTCAGTAATGTTGAATGAGCAATGTGCCGTTAGTTATTACCAGCCGCTTGCAAGCACATCGGCAAGGTGAAGTGTTTGCAGTGCAACACCACTCTTTTCAGCTACCCCCCCAAGATGCATGAGGCAACTCATGTCGGTGCTGATAAGGTACTGTGCACCGGTAGCAGCAGCATTGGTGATTTTCTGATCGGCCATAGCCCCACTGATTTCTGTAAACTTGACGGCAAAGCTGCCGCCAAAGCCGCAGCAGGTTTCTACATCATTCATTTCAACCAGCGTCAAACCTTTTACGTTGGCCAGCAGGCGACGCGGCTCTCCTTTTATTCTTACCTCCCTTAATGCAGCACAACTGTCGTGGTAGGTAGCCACGCCTTGGAGGCTGGCACCAAAATCTTCCACTTTCATTTGATGCACCAGAAATTCAGAAAACTCAAACATGCGGCTTACAACCGATTTGGCTTTTGCAGCATGAATATCACTGGCAAACATGTGCTTATAATAATTGCGCACAAATCCGGCGCAGCTTGCGCTGGGCGTTACAATGGGTTCATCACCTTCAAAATCCTTGATGAATTTGCTGCAAACGTCTTTGGCATCCTCCCAAAATCCGGCGTTGAATGCGGGCTGACCGCAGCAGGTTTGGTTGGTGTTGTAATTCACTTCACATCCAGCTTTACGTAGCACTTTCACCATGTTCATGGCAACTGATGGATACAACTGGTCAATAAAACAGGGAACAAACAATTGAACTTTCATGAGAGAGCAATGAAGGGTAATGTGAATTTGAAAATGAGTGAATTTGAAAATGAATGAACTAATACCAAACTGAAAATTCTAAATTCTGAATTTTAAATCCTGAATTGCCTAATCAGACTTCCAGTTTCTTTTTTAGTGCAATCATCTTCAAGGCCGTGATGGCAGCTTCTTCGCCCTTGTGGCCATGCTTGCCACCAATACGCTCATGTGCCTGCTCTTCGGTGTTCACAGTGAGTACTCCATAAATCACAGGCGCATCAAGGCTTAGGTTGAGCTGAGTGATTCCATCCGTCACACTCTGGCACACATAGTCAAAATGCGGCGTATCGCCACGAATAACGCAGGCAAATGCAATGAATGCATCAACATCATCACTTGTGTTATATGCCTGCCTGATGGCAAAAGGAATTTCAACAGCGCCGGGCACTACCAGCGTATGTATATTGTGAATGCCAACTTCCTTCAGAATTTTTCGTGCACCTTTTTCAAGTTCGTTCGTCACGAAAGCATTCCATTCTGTTTTCACGATTACCACTTTAAGGTTGCCATGAGCAACCTGCGGTAAATGTTTCAGCATTTCTTCATTTCCTTGGCTGGCCATTCCTATCAAATTAGTTGAAACAAAAATAGCGACCCTTTTCAAGGCCGCTTCTTAACTGAAAAAGTATTTTCACTTAATCTACCGAACCAAGGCGTGCCAGGTATTTGTCTACCTGGTATCCGCGATCGGTTTTTGGATATTTCTCTTTGATTTCCTTGTAGTACTTGATGGCATCATCATTCTTACCTAATGTTTCGCTCAGCATGGCAGCCCTGAAAAGGTTTTCAGCGCAGAGGCCTTCCTGCTCAGGAAAATAATGACCAGCTTTCACGTACATATCTACGGCTTCGCTCTTTTTTCCCAATTCGGCATACACATCGGCCAAACGGCTGTAAGCAATGGCCTGAATTTCTTTGGAATCTGTTTTGAAATCTTTCAGGTATGTTTCAGCTTTTTTGAAATCATTGAGGCGCAGCGCACAAACACCTGCATAAAACTTTGCAAGATTTCCTGCCTTAGTACCTGAATAGTTCTTAGCCACCTTTTCAAATCCTGCAAATTGTCCATCGCCATTGAGTGCAAGCGCAAGGCTGTCTTGTGCAAAATATTGCTGTGCATGCCAAATGGCATCGGCAGCTTTTTCTTCGCGAGGTTCAGCATACAGTTTTTTATAGCCATAGTATGCGCCCAGTATTACAATCAATGCACCGCCTACATAAATGATGGGTTTGCTGAATTTTTCCCAGAAACCTTTTGCACGTGCTATCACCTGCGATGCATCATCGCCTGCCTTTACTTCTTCAAACTGGATATTCTTTTCTTTCGCCATGATTGGTTTTTATAATTCTGACTTTTCGAGGTCTGTTTTAAGGATTAATCGTTTACAAAAAATTCGGGTTCATCTACAGCATACACATCTTTCAATACTTCATCATCATTGGGCCATGGACTTTCTTCTGCAAAGCGCACCGAGTCCTCTACAATGGCGTCCACACGGTTGTGAACAGCTTCGAGTTCTTCTTCGGTAGCCAGGTTATCAGCCTTAATCGTTTCAAGTATTTGCTCAATGGGGTCGCGCTGTTTGTACTCTTCCACTTCTTCTTTGGTGCGGTATTTCTGCGGGTCGCTAATGGAGTGGCCTTTGTAACGATAGGTTTTCATTTCGAGCAGGGTTGGTCCACCACCTTCACGGGCACGCTTTACTGCACGCTCTACTGCTTCATGCACGCTTTCGGGATGCATGCCATCCACTGCATCGCCGGGCATATCGTATG
>JBBIOQ010000108.1:0-13692 GCA_037443285.1 Sphingobacteriales bacterium
ATTTGAAATTGTCATTGTTCTTGTAGTCGCATCACTTGCTGCAAAAGAGCCCCCATTGTTGATTGTAAGACTGGACAGTGTTGTGGACATGTCTAGTGTGATGCTATGCCCATTTTGTATAATCACATTGGCACCAGAAGGTGGAACAATACCACCAACCCATGAAGAACCGGTGCTCCAATTACCTGATTGGTTGCTCAAATAACCATCTAGTACACTATATGAATAATTAGCCCCGCTGTTGTTGTTCAAATTGATGGTAACTAGGTCGGCATCGTTTGGTGGTATAGTTAAACCGTTACCGGAGGTAAAAACATAGTATTTTACGCTTGTTCCTGATGGTTGTGTTGGGATTGTTGCGTTGTAGGAAGTGCCGCTTCCTGTCATTGAAATTATTGTTGAAGTGGAGAAGTTGTCTGTTGAATATCTTAGATAAGCACTTTGTCCAACAGGAAAACTCCCACTTAAGTTTGCTGTAACCGTTACAGATTGACCTTGGTAAACATTACTAGCAGCAGGGGTTTGAGCAACAGAAGCTACAGTTGCAGGAGAGCCTGAGAGTTCAAAGAAGATCCAATCACCATTCGGCGTCGGCCCTGCATCTCTCGTTTTGAAAATGTAGCGGTTGGATGCGGTCCCCACAAAAAAATAAAGGGCTCCAGTGGTCGTGCAGTTCGAATTGATTGAGTACTTGTTGTTGGGTGATACAGAAACATCGCCAGAACTTCCGTTGTTAACTTGTTTGACTGTTCCGCCCCAGTCAATTCCAAGTCTCCAGTATTGGGTTCCGGTTCCATTTGGGGTTAATGTTCCAGATGTATAGCTTGTCCCTGCTCCTGGAGAAAAAAAGGCAAAGTTTGCATTTGAGCCGCATGCTCCTCCCCAACCACTGGAAAATCCAGATCCAACAATTGCATTCTGCCCATACCCCTCCACCCCCGCTATTACAGCAAGGCACATCAGGATATGTCTCAGTTGTCTACCCATTGTGGCAGCAATTCTTGGTGGTTTCGCACCAATCGTTGTATTAAAAAAAATGCCGGAATCCTAGGGGGTAAGTAAGTAATTCAACTGTTCGAAGGGGTTCGGGGTCAGAGTGTTGGCAGGCCTCTAATGTGTAATAGTTACACTAAGGTAATTATTTAAAGATTATAATTGTCAATTATACCGCAATTTTCAATAGAAAATTATGTCTCATACTGCATTTGTAACAAACCACCCGTGGGTTTGTTGCTCCAACCCTATCTTTAAACCCAAGATAGCTCGTCATGAACCTTACCGAACTCTACAAATACCGCGACCTTGCCGTGCGTGGCAAATGGAAAGAACTGGAACAAATTTTCAACAAATCGGTGCAGCTGCAGTACATGGGTGCCCGCATCGACTTGTCCAATCCCGAACGCCCGGTGGCTGTTATTGACGAACTGCAGCCGCATCATGCCGGCGGCATTGGATCGGATGCGGTAAATGGAGGTGTTATTGCTGCCATGGCCGACCTGGCCCTTGGCCTGTTGGGCCTGCTGCATTACAAAGACGGCATGACCGCTACCGCACAACTCAATGTGCACTACCTGAAACCATTTCGTACCCCCAGCCTGAAGGCAGTGGCATTTACCCAAAAGGTGGTGGGCAACCGCATTTTTGGCCAGGTGGAATTGTACAACGAAAAAGATGAAATGTGCGCCATTGCCTACGGCGCATTGGCCAAAGGAATCAGTTTGTAGGAAACCTGAGATTTAGAATGTTCTATGAAAGGGTTTTTTGCATATAGTTTATGGCGTTTAACGATCCAATGTTGGAATTAAAAGCCTAACGACTTATTCCAACATGGACAAAATCACTTGGGCATTGCACTCCGTTTGAATTTTGTAAAAAGGCCGTTCCATCTGTGCGGCGTGCAGCACAAAGTTCTTGGCTTTTTCTACCTGCGACTTGCTGCAAAATAGGCCCCAATACCAAATAGCCAGATGAGCCCGGTAAGAATGATGGAGGGAAGAAATGTGAATAATGCCATCATCAAAAAGCAAATGCCGAAAATGACCACATTCATGGCTGCTATTCCCCGCAGCGTGGATGAGCTTACCCGTTGATTCCAAAGGAAGAGGTTCAACCATCCGCCAAAGACGCACAGCAATGCAAAACAGGCACTCATGGCAGTGTACAGGTGATACATGGTGGGTCTGAAGCCAGCACCCATGTCCAATTTGTAAGTTGTCATCAGGTTGATAAGTTCCATTTCGGTTTCGTTGGAACCTTGCGGACTGGTTAGAAAACTCAGGCAGTGCAATAACGCAGTTAGCAATTGAACAAAGGCCATGGCATACCACCAGAATTTTACTGACTTATCCATCGTAATTGCTTTGGTCTGTAAACAGGATGTAATTGAGAGAAACAAATGCTCGATGTATGCGTTGCTTACGCAGGCATCATATGCAAACTTCCATCACGCTTCTACAAATTGAAAATAATTGAAATGCCTGAAATGTCAGGTTATTTTATCATTGGATGCAGTCTGTTCTTCATAGATCCATCCATGCAGTTTTTACCATCAAGATTTCAATTGCAAAAATGTATTATTGGGCAGGAATAGAATGCAGGGCAACACGGTTTCCTTCTGTATCAATAAATAATCCCATATATCCATTGGTATCACTGATAAGTGTTTTGGGTACTACCACTTTTCCCCCTGCTTCTTCTACGCGGTCAAGCACCAATTGCACATCGGGATTAGCATTGAGGTAAACGATGGTACCGTTTGCATGTGGCTGATTGTAATCGGGGGCAAAAGTTAATGCGCCACTTATAGAATCCTTGTCATTCGGATCATCAACAGGAAAAATGCGCATTTTGAAATTCGGAAAATCGAGGTTCGTCATTTTGAACTGAAATATGGATTCATAGAATTGCTGTGCTCTTTCCAGGTCGAGGGTTGGAATTTCAAACCAACTAATGGCGTGTTTCATAGTGGTGTTTTTTGTGATGAAAAAGTAGGTAGAATTGTTCATTATTTCATTCCCACATTTCAGCAATAAGGGTAAAAAAAAAGCCCGGAAAACCGGGCTTTTCTGTGAACTAATTATTAGGTTTTGGAGGTCCTTGTTGGCGCATTTGTGCTTCCAGTTCTTTTAGTTTCTTAAACTGTTCTTCAGTAATGGCTTTTTTCAGCTTTTCATCACGTCCGCCTATGAGTTTTTCCCGTTGTTCTGGAGTTGGCCTTTCACCACCGGCTCTCAGGCTGTCCATTTTGGTGTAGAATTCGGTGTAAATGGGCGTGATGTCTTTCACTTGCTGCTCGGTGAGATTCAGTTCGGGTTTCAGGCGCTCAATGGTTCTGTTTACCCTTTCAGGTACGGTCATGGGCTGGCGTGGTGCATCCTGCGCAAATGCACTAATCGAAAAAACTACTCCAAAAAGTAGCAAAAGGGCTTTCAAAGTCTTCATGGCTAAAATGTTTTAGAAAGGTTAGACGATGAAGTGCAACATAGTTTATTGATAATTTGATTTATTCACATTAATTAACCTTGAGGACCTGTTGCCAGATTCCATCATTGATTTTCACGGGATACTTTTTGCGTAATTGCTGCACCCACTTTTCTTCCAATACCTGCTGGTAGTCGTTAATTACCCAACCTCTTGCTTCATCAAAAGATCGAACATCTCCTGAAGGCTTCAACTGAAAAATATAGGCAAAGGAAAAACTGTTGTCCAATGCGTTTTTGGTTAGCGCTGTGGCTGAACCTGCAACCGGTAATTGGCCGTTGTTTCCTGGCAATTGCGAATATTCAAACCTGCTACTGTCGGCTACAATGGTTGCTTTGTAGACATCGGCCAATGTTTTCCATTGTTGGGCATTTGCCAGTAGTTTATTTCTGAACATTACGATTGCAGAAGAGTCGCTGGCACTTACAATTAAGGCTGTTGCGCCTGCCTGCCAAACATACTTACCTGCATGTGACATGTAATATTTCCGAAGGCCGGCTGTGTCGGCCGCAGCTTTCGACCAAACTTTCTGGTCCATGGCTTCAAACAACAGGTTGGCATCCTTAAACTCCTTCAACTGTGCTTTGAATGTTGGCTCATACTGCTCAAGGTTCTCACGGTAATAATTGTTGGTGGTTTGCAATACATATTGATCCCAAAGAACCGGGTATGAATTTCGGCCAAACGCATTGGCGCCATTGTTGATGCCACGCAGGTAAAGCACCCAGTTCTCAGCAAGCACTTTTTCTGTACCCACAGAAAACAAGAATGTTTTGTTTTGTACCATAATGCCTTTGGCGGGCACATTGTGCAATGCAGAATCGGTAAACGTCCAAAGATCTTCCTGCTTGTAGGTTCCCTGCTTGTAACCCATTTTGTCAAGTTGTTGTTTCAGGAAGTTTTCCCTGGCCTGTTTGGCCCTGTTATCATTTTCCACCTTTTGTTTCAGGATCATCAGGGCATCGGGGTCATTGTTAACATCAGGTATCGCTTGTTTGCCTACTAACTTCAGTATATGCCAACCATACGACGTTTGAAATGGCCTGCAGATATCGCCCGGTTTTTGTAAAGCAAATGCGTTGGCTTCAAATTCGGGGTCGTATTCGCCAACACCAAACTCCGGCAGCAAGCCACCTGCGCCAAAGGAGCTGCGGTCGTTGCTGAATTGTAGTGCAAGTTGATCAAATGGCGCTCCTTTCTGCAAAGCAGAATAAAGAGAATCGGCAAGTTTTTTTGACGCACTTTTTTGAGGATCTCCGCCATTTGCAGCTTGCCAGATAAGAATTTGAGCTACTCGTACACGACCCGGTGAGGGGCGTTCGTCCATGTTTTTGAAAATATGGAACCCATTAGAACCTTTTATTACAGGTGTATATCCATTTTTTGGTGTATTGTACACTGCAGTTTCAAACACATAGGGCAGATTGAAAACCGTGATCCAACCTACTTTTCCTTTTGTCGAAACCGTTTCGGGGTCCGATGAAAACAGCGGCACTACCGTTTCAAATGGTTTGCCAGCTTTCAATTGGCTCAGTGCATCCCCGGCCCTTGCAGATGCGTTTAGAACAGATGCACTGTCATTGGCATCAAAGGCAATGAATAAATGCCCTAACAATATATCCTTCCTGCTTCTCTCGTAAGCTTCTTTCACCATTTTGTCTGTGTTCGCCTGTTGCGAAAGAAAACTTTCTTCCAATTGTTGCCGGTAATTGAATAGTTCGGCCACCTGGTTAGGCAATGTATCCATTCTCTTATCGTATCCGTCCTGCACCTTCAGTTTATAATTGATAAAAAGCGGCTGGTATTCCTCCATTGCTTTCTTTCTGTTGGTGGCCGGCGGATTTTTGTCGAAGGCAGTTAGAAATTCAGTTTTAGAAACTGCGTATTTGCCGTAGGTGAACAATGTTTGCGAGGTTGCCGACAGTGAGGCAATAACGCAATTCGCCAGGAGCAACGCAGAAAAAATGTGGTGATGCGTTTTATTGCGCAAATTTTTGTTTGAGAATTTTATCGAGGTCATTCAGTGACAGGTTTTTTGCAATGATGTTTTTGTCTTTGTCAAGCAGGAAAAGTGTTGGCGTGCTGCGCATATCATAAAGTTGCCTGAAGTTGGGCTTACCTTCCTTTTCTTCTGCGGCTCTCATAGCATCGGTTTGATGTACATGTGTCCATCCTGCACAATGTTCATTTATATAGGGCTTCCAGTCGGCAATACTGGCTTCGTTCACCATTACCGCATAAATTTTTACATCGTGCCCCTTCCAGTCTGTACGGTATATAGTGTCCATTCTTGGAATTTCTTCCCTGCATTTACCGCAATGTACATCCCAAAATGCCACTACGGTATAGGTGGCCTTCAGGTTGTAAAGGCTGTTGATTTTTCCGCCTGTGTCGGGCAATTCCATATTCCAGGCTTTGGCGCCAATCTGGTTGGCCATTAGCATATAGGCCCTTTCGCGAATGATTTTCATTTGCTTTTCATTCAGCCAATCCACTTTTGGTTTGTCGCCGGCGAGGTATTGCTGATAAACATGCAAAAACACCTTGTCCTGGCCCATGATTTTTGGATACATGTAGTGATCAACAAAATAGCCAATGAGGTATTTGAACATATCTGCATCGTTGCGGCCCAAGGCAATCATCCAGTTGAATTCATATATCACACTGTCAGGTGCAGGTGCTACCCAGTTTTGGAGGTAGTCATCCATTTTGTTTTCAAAAACGGGAGTGCGTACCAAACGCCCATCCATAAAATCTACTCCATCCCAATAATGTTCCTTGGCATACCTGTACTGCTTCACCGAATCCTCGTGGGTTACAGGTTTGCGCAAATCGGGAGGCAATTCGATTTCCTTCATGGCGTTGAAGAGAATGCCCAGCATTGACTCCGGATATTGTTGCATTACCTTCTTGCGGTAATTAGCAATTTCGAAGTTGGGCTGTTGCATCTGATTACGATAATGGGCTTTGTTGGCTTCGGCGGCTGTATCCATTTGCTTCCGCAGTGAATCAATTTTTCGGGCTCGTGGCGCTATGTAACTGGTATATGCCAAAAACTGGTCATTGTCGGGGCTGCCGGCATATTTCAGGGTACCATCAATATTGGTGGTGTCGAACACAATGGAGTAATCCTGGTCTTTGCCCATCAACATTTCTACCAAAATGGTTTTTGAAGGAGATGCAATGATGTAAACCCCCTGTGGCAATGCTTTTGAGCCTTTGAATATCCCCTTGCTTTCGGGGTTCAGGTAGGCGCTGTCGGCAAGGGCTTTAATGCTGCCATAGTAGTAGGCAAGGTAAACCCACTGGTTTTTGTAGGGCTTAATTTGTATAGGAATATTGTAACCGGCAGTTTGCTTGCTGGCGGCAGATTGGGCTAAACCACCAACAAAAACAAATAAGCACAAACCAGCAGATACAATGGCAGTTCTGAAAAATCGAACCATGGATAAACAAGTGTTTGGCGTAAAAATAGTTTGAGACAAGTTAAAAGCATCTCAATAAAAATTAACCGAACTTAGAGAGTAACTAAACAAGAGGTGATTAATGAAAAGTACATACCATTCAATACGGCGCCATATTATTACAGGGTTCATTTTTATAATGCCCATACTAATCACATTGGCAGTGGTAGGTAAATTTTGGGGCAACCTCATGAAAATTGGTGCCAAGGTTTCAAAGCTAATCAGGATTGACACAATGCTTGGTAACAGCGGCGATGCGGTAATGGCTATTCTTGTCTTTCTTTTTTTCTGCATCCTTGCTGGCTTTTTAGTGAGGCTTCCGGCTTTCAAAAGGATAAGTGATTGGCTCGATGAAAAGCTGTCTTCGTTTATACCCGGCTATACTGACATTAAAAAGCAAACAGTAACTAAAGTTGGAATGGGCCCTCAAGAAGAAGTTTTTAGAACCTGCCTTGTTAAGATTCAGGACTATTGGCAACCAGCCTACATTGTGGATGAAAAGGAAGATGGTTCGATAACCGCTTTCGTGCCCCAGGCACCAACTTTCACGGCAGGCAATGTAATTGTTGTGGATGCCGGCCAATTCAAAATGTTGAAGGTGGATTCCAAAACTCTAAACGGATACCTGAAGCGTTTGGGGAAAGGTTTAACAATAGAATGATTCGGATGCGAGTTTTAAAGAAAGGAACTCTCTATTTTTACGGAAAGCAACCCCAAAAAGAATATAGAAGCCCGAATACAACATAGAACTTAAGCGAACGTTTGGTTTGAGCATTGATGGGTGCAGGTCTCTTTGGTAAATGCCATTTCTTCAAAGCGTGATAAGAAAACTCGATTATGGTCAATTCACTTGTTGTCCTCTTACAATCTATTGTACCTCTTTCTGATGAACTAATGCAGTTTCTGGCCGAAAAGCTGGAAACTAAGAATTACGATTCAGGAGACTTGCTGCTGCACGAGGGCCAGGTGGCCAACAATATTGCGTTTATAGAAAAGGGAATGGTGCGATCCTATTATTTTAAGGATAATGAAAAAATCACGTCCTGGTTTATGAAGGAGGGTGATGTCATTATTTCAGTAGAAAGTTTTTTCACTCAAAAGCCTTCCTACGAATGCATTGAGGCACTGGAACCATTGACTGTTCACCAGATAAATTACAATGACCTGCAATATGCATATCGTCATTATCCCGAGTTCAATATCTGCGGCAGGGTACTTACAGAAAAGTATTATGTAATGAGCGAAGAACGTTTGTATATGCTGCGGAAAAGAACATCAAAGGAAAAATACCTATATCTTCTTGACAAGCACCCTGATATTTTGCGGCGTGCCAGGGTGGGTGACATTGCAACCTTTCTTGGAGTAAATCTTGAAACGCTCAGCCGCATCCGCTCCGGGAAAATTTGATTTTTCTCAATTGTGGTTTTACGATTTTGACATTTCGCAAGTGGATTTCATGCGATTTTGATTTTTCTCAAATTTTTCGAAAGATATTCTTCCTTGCTTTGAGAAAAATTAATCACACATGCAGAGACTGGCCATTGTCTTCTTTCTATTCCTGTCTGTTGCCTGCCACAAAGAACTACTTAACACACCCGAGGTTCCGGAACAAATAAAGGTTCACGGATACATCAAGAATATTGTTGGCCCGGAAACACTTGCCGGTTTAGATTGGAGCCATTTCACTACTATTGAAATAAACGAAGGATTTGCCACCTACAAAATTCCCTTCAATAATGTAGCCGATGAGGAATACAATTTCCTGATTATTTCAGTTATTGATGGGAAAGTGTGTGGGGTAAATAAAGACCGGGTTTCGTATGAATGGCTATTGGGTACCAGGTTTCCTTCCAAAATATCAAACTACAATTACATTACCGGTGAAGTGCTTGAATACGATACCCGGAAGCAAATTGCTGGACAAGGCCACCCGCCGAAAGATGCTATGTTAATCCAATTGCTGGAGCAGGTTCCATTGGTCACGTTCATTGGCCCTTCTACTGAAATTGGCTCTGAAAAGACGAAGGCGAATGCGTTGGTCGGTACCAATACCTATATTCTTGCCAGTGTTCTGGGCCTTGAAAATAAACCGGGGCCAAACTCCCTTTATAAAATCTACAGGAAATCTGGGGTGCGGTATTACAATCCTCTTGCCGACAAAAACGACCAGCGCACTGGTTTGTCCCTTATTGAATGGGAACTGAGCAATGATTATGAATGACTTTGGCTGAAATTACCTCGAAAGGAATCTCAAAATGAACACGTTAATGGCACAATATTGATGTTTAGCTATCGTTTTTATGGTTGAAAATGACCTTCTAACCCTAGAAAGAGGAGATTTTCCCAAAAAAACTGGGGCAAAACCGGTGTTTGTTCAACGATTTTGACATTTGTCAAATAGTCGAATAGCAATTCTGGCTTTGCTTTGAGGTATCAAAATTTCAGCCATGCATAAATTTACCTACATCGTACTGTTGGTCGTGCTGGCGTCGGCGTGTCAAAAAGACGGGTTTATACAAGAGCAGGGCAACAAGAAAAAGGATATAGCTACTATTAAATCTGAACTGACCACCGTGCTTTCGGCATCGGAATATAATGAACTGAACTGGGACAACGCAGTTGGGTTAAGTAATAATGGCGAAACTTTTGCCTATAAGATTGCTTACCGCGGAAGTGAGTTCGAAACTGTAAAAAGTGATCTTCAGAAAGAAGGTCAGGCCGGGATGGAACAAACAGGTGCGCTTAGTTCATTGACTGCCAAGCGTTCAAGGTCCTTGAAGTTTGTGTTGGTCAATGTTGACTTAAATGGCAAGCCCACTTCATTTTTTAGAAATGAAATTCAATATGAAGTAAATGCTATCAACCTGGCATTGCCAGTATATATAGTAAATATGGATTTGAAGAATGGCCGTACCAGGGTTTACGACCTTCGCGATACTAGAAGCTCATCCACAACCACCCCACTAAGAAAGGTGAAACCTCAATCACTGGTTGGGCCTGGTGGAACACTTCCGATGGTTACCATAGTCGGAACTTACAGTGATGGGGGAACATATTCTGTGGATATGAGCAGCAGCAGTGCCTATATGCTGGCTGGCACTCTGGGCCTAGATGGTGGTGGTTCTGGAGGCGATACCCAATACCTGGAGTATCTGGACCCTTTGTCGACTGATGGCGGCGGTTCGGGAACTGGTGGCTACGAAGTGATTGAATGGGAAATGGATGAATCGCCAGACGCAGTTGGAGTAGACATCAGCAAGTATCTCAATTGCTTCAATAGTATTCCTGATCAGGGGGCCAGTTATAGTGTAAAAGTAATGGTGGATATTCCTGTTGATGCCAATCCAAATTCACTAGTTAACATAGGCGCAACTGGACTTAGCGTCGGACACGTTTTCTTTGGTTTGACAAAGACCAACGGTAGCCAGTCTATTACCCAGGTACTTGGCTTTTACCCTGCCACTGGCTACAAAAGCCTGACTCTGCAACCTGTGGATAGTAAAATAGCTGACGATGCAGTTTCTCCAGGACATTATCATGAATACAATGCCAGCCTTACATTGAACAATTTTAATTCCACTGATTTTAGAAGCCTGCTATATCAACTTCAGATGAATTCTACCTACAGGTATGAAATTGATGGTTTCAACTGTGCCAATTTTGTAGGGAGTTCTATAAATGCAGTAAAACCTGGCACTATCGGTTCTGAAGTAACAGTAGGTATCAACCCACTGAATCCACTTGAGGTTGTTGATATCCAATGGTCGCCAAACGGAGTTTACAAATTCCTTGTAAACCAGCAGAACTACAACCCCTCACTCGCACCCAGTATTGAAACAGGTGTTGTAAAAAATGCACCACAAAGCAATGGCGCTTGTTACTAACCATAAATTTTTAGGTACTTACTAACCCATTTTTTCTTACTACCCATTTAAAATTCTTTACCACCCATTAGTTCAACGTAATTGAGGCCTATGTAGAAACACTTACCATTTGAATTTTACTTACTAACCCATTTGTTTTTTCCCATGTTGGCAAGCGGAAAAAAGTGGCTGGTGGCCGGAGCGATACTCGTGATAGTATCTAACATAAAACCGGTAGACTTGGTTCTAAGGTCAGTGATTGACAACAATCACTACATCTACACCAACCAAAGTGCTAGTTGGTCGACACAGGAAGACTTCTTTGAAAATCATGTACTCAATCATCCGGAACGGATAGGAACTGTTCCTGCCGAATGCCTGCCGGATTCCTTAAAGTACGATACAACTATCTACCGGGGCTTTTCAAAAAATCCCCTGGCTTTCTGGAGGTGGCGGTTGTACTTATCAGACCCCAGGTACAGGCTTCCGTACCTGAACTGGCGGGAAGTAAAAGCGAAAAGAGGCAACAAAAAATACAAGTGTGCAAGGGTATAAGCACCAGTCACACTCAAAATATTCTTCCGTGATCAATGTCTCTTTTGATCATTCGACGCGGAATGGTTTGTTTCAGGGTTAAATGAAAAAAGGCTTCGAGGAACGCACGAAGCCTTTTTCATTTTTATGAAGTTGCCAGTGGGCAACAACGATGGATGCATTCGGGTAAGACTACATACCATGTTCGCTTACCAGCCAGCACATGGCAGCCATGCCAAAAGCTCCCATTTCAAGTTCACGTTTGTTCACTGCCTCAAATACATCATTGGGCGCATGATGATGGTCAAAATACCGCTGGCTGTTGGGGTTCACACTGCTCATCACTGTGCCCTGTGAATGCAGTGGTCCAATATCGGCTCCGCCGCCGGCCGGGCTTATCTCATATATATTGTATGGACGAAAAAGTGGTTGCCAGGCTTTGGCTTTGGCATATTGTTCTGCATTTCCGCTTACACCAATAGCCTGTACACCAAATCCACCCGCATCGCTTTCAATGGCAAAAATGTGATGCTCATTGTTTTTGTGTGCAAATTCTGCATAGGCGGTACCGCCGCGAAGCCCGTTTTCCTCATTCATAAACATGACAACTCTTATGGTGCATTTGGGTTTCCAACCCAGCGCTTTGATGACCCTGATGACTTCGATGCTTTGCATACATCCTGTACCGTCGTCATGAGCGCCTTCAGCAAGGTCCCAGCTATCGAGGTGGCCACCGGCTGTAATGATTTCTTCGGGCTTCTCGCTGCCACGAATTTCGCCCACCACATTGTAGCTCTGCACATCAGGTAGCTGCTGGCAGTTGCTTTTTAGGAATAGCGATAATGGCTCCTGCTGCTTGAGTTGGGCACTCAGCCAATCGGCATCCATAGTACTGCAGGCAAATGCCGGAATTTTGACCACCCCCGAATCGTAATGAGTTGAACCTGTATGCGGGTTGTTGTCAAGTGCATGTGTCACACTGCGAATGATGATGGCCACAGCACCTTTTTTTGCTGCTGCCGATGGTCCACCTCCGCGATAACGTACAGCATCGCCGTAACCTCCTTCTATCAAATCGGGGCGCATGTGGTAATTAAAGAAAACAATCTTTCCTTTCACCGCTTCATCACTGAGTTTGTTCAGTTCATCAAAACTGCCCACTTCAATCACACTTGTCTTAATGCCTTTGCCCGGTGTGCCAACGCTCATGCCCAAAGCACAAATATTCAGGGGTTTTTGTTTGGAGCCATAATACACAATGCCTTGTTCTTTTTCGCCTCTTACCCAATGTGGCACCATGCAGGGCTGCAAGTACACAGTATCGGCACCGGCTTCACGAAGCATACGGGCCGTTTCCTGTACCGCTTTTTCTGCCTGCGACGACCCGCTGAGCCTTGGGCCAACCTGCTTACACAAAAAGCGAAGGTTTTCATAAGCTGTACCATGTAGCATTATTTCATCAGATAATGCCTTCAGCCTTGCTGAATCGCCCTGTCCAAATACATGGAACGCAATCATTGAAAAGCTAAGTCCCCAAAAGATTTTCCTGTTCATATGTAGTAATGATTTTGAATAGGCCGTTAATGTAAATGTTTTTGAAACCACCTCAGTTTTATTTACCTCTGCACTTGCTAATTTTCGCCTATATCAGCGTTTTTCACAAAACCATAAACTTCAATAATGCTAAGACTCAGATTCAGGATTGCATCGGCATTTGTGCTGGTTGCAACCGCCTGTTTTGCCCAGGCTCCCAACATCCAATTTGAAAAATACACACTGCCCAATGGCCTGAAAGTGATATTGCACCAGGACAAAACGGTGCCGTTGGTTGCGGTTTCTGTTTTGTATCATGTTGGCTCAAAAAATGAGGATTCGACCCGCACAGGTTTCGCCCATTTTTTTGAACACCTTTTGTTTGAGGGCTCAGATAATGTGAAGCGTGGCGAATTTGACAAATACATTACCAATGCCGGTGGCGATAACAATGCAAATACGACGCAGGACCGCACTTTCTATTATGATTTGTTGCCCAGCAATCAACTGGACCTTGGTCTGTGGCTGGAAAGCGAAAGGATGATGCATGCTAAAATTGAAACTGTTGGTGTGGAAACACAAAGGCAGGTTGTGAAGGAAGAAAAGCGCCAGCGTGTAGACAACCAACCCTACGGCACTTTTCTCGAAAATGTCTTCAAGCGTGCTTTCAAAGTGCATCCTTACAGGTGGGTTCCCATTGGCAGCATGGACCATTTGAACGCAGCAAAACTGGATGAGTTTGTAAATTTCTATAAGACCTTTTATGTCACCGGCAATGCTCAGCACTGCATTGTTCGGTACATAAAAGGTCTTATAGA
>JBBIOQ010000109.1:0-13497 GCA_037443285.1 Sphingobacteriales bacterium
CGGGGTTTAAATTAATCGAAATTGTTAACTAACCCGATGGTCTGAATTTTGGGGAATACTATACGGTAACCATCCGGAAAATCTTTCAAATACTCCTGCCAGAGTAACTGTTTGGTGACGCCTTTTTTGAGTAGTTCTGATTGAAAATAGCTGAGCAAAGGCGTGATGCCTTTGAGTCGTTTTTCCTGCTGATCCGGCAGCAAAGGAGGCGCCTGTTTGATCATCGCTATTAGCTCCGCCTCGCTACAGCCAAGCAGGTCGGAATATACCATGCCGGTGGCGCAAAATTGCGCCCGGTAACCTTTTACCGTATTGCGCGACATATACATCATCCTGGCAATCTTGCTGATGCTGCTGCCCCGGTGAAGGTGTTCCAGTAATTGTTTTATCTGGTGCATGCTTTTTGGTTGATTAGCCATATCCGTGTTTTGCTTTTACACAAAGCACGAATACGGAAAAACACAAAAACATGCCGATTCTTCATGTAAGGGGGTGGTCAGTTGGCTGTGAAATAACCCGCTACTTATCTATCACCCCTGGTAAGTTGACTGTGAAACAGAGTGGTCAGTTCACCGCGAAATACCCTGGTCAATTTGCCGTGAAACAGGGTGGTCAGTTGGGTCCGAAATACTCACGAAAGAAACTTCGTAGTTGACACCACCCGGCTCTTAGTCTTATTTCCATTTCGTCTTGCGCCGATCAATCATTGCCTTCACTTCGTGGTTGTCCAACATTTTCAAAATATCTGAAAGCCGATAGTAAATCTTGCCACCCACTTTTGAATAGGTGATTAAGCCTTTTACCCGCAAATAGCTGGCAAGTCTTTTTGAAATCCTGAGCTTCTTGATAAAATCGACTTCGTCAAGGATGACTTCATTGGCGGGCCTTTTGACATCTGCTACAATTTGCTCAATTTCCCTGAGGAATTGCTCGTAATCAGGGTGGCGGTGAAATTTTTCAGTGTTCATATAAAATATTTGTCAAAGGTTCTGACAGTGGCACTGAATGATTACTATGTTTTGAGCACAAGAAAATGCTCAATTTCTCTCACTTATTTTCTTTCTTTTTAGTTTTTTTTGTATAACGCGCTTATGGCTTTCGGATCGTTGTTCAATGAATTCAACAAGTGAATTAAGTTCCTTTGCTGGTTGTTGCCTTTTGAGTATGTCTCTTTTTGTTTTAGCATGGTGTGTGAACTTCAATCCAAAGAGGTTGAATAGCTTGTGGCCAAATAACACTTTCTGTTCATCATTAAGGTCCAGCCATCCTTTGGATTCGGTCAAGGCGAGCCAGATTGAGCAGGCAAGAAATTTCCCCTTCTCATGAGCCAGTTGAAATTGGGAGTTTTGCATTAGCTTCAGATTAGCCTGCAGTTGCATATTCGAAAGCATCTTATGCAGCTGCCGGAAAAACTCCATCCGAATTTGGAAGAGTTCCCGCATCTCAGCCTGTTGGGTTTCATTTAATTCAAGGTAGTGAAAGGGGATGGTCACCGGCTCCGGGCTGTCGGTCGTCCGACACTTCAGGATGAGATCAAAATGGCCTGCAAAACCAAACCGGCCTTCCAGGTTGTGATAAGCAACCAGCAATTCCAATTCCGGCAGGATATCTGAAATGTCCTTTGCTAACTGCAACCAGTCGGTGCTGGTTTGATTCATTTGAATAGCAACCATTTCATTCGTGCGCTCTATAACCTTCTCACAATAATTAAATAAACATGGGATGCTGTCAAACACATCCGTTACTGAAGTGACTAGAATCTTTTCGTCGCGGAAAGCGCGGTCATGCAGGTCCTTTTCGGTAAGTAGGCCTTCCGGCGAAAAAGTTAGAATGGTCAGTTTGAATGACTGCCTGGCTAAATTGATTAGTTGGCCAGGTTTATCTGCTTTATCAATTTGACTCTGCAGGTTTTCATATTCTTGATTTGTCATAATATATATAAATTAATTAGCAAACCTATCAAATAAATAGGTTCATGGAAAATCAATTATTAAAGGCTATAAAGCCTTTACGTAAAATGGTTACAGGGTATTTATAGAAACGATAGCACCGTAGAATATATAAAAAAAGATAAGTATGTATGATTTATAATTTATAAATGCGTGATTATTAATGATAATATTAGTATCAGTGGTGTTTTTGGAAATGGGGCAGGAAAGCTTTTGGCAGGAGAGCAGGGCAATAATTGCTTCCTTTGCTGAAAACCCTTGTTCATATTGGGTTTCAGCGCATGCATGGGTCTAGTTAGCATGGGCGAGGAGTCTAAAAAATGTGATTTGTAACGAATCTTGTACCTTTGTTTAAGCTATTTGACTCGCTAGGTGTAATTTTGGAGACATTTCAATTTCAGGTGGATGGATGAAGTAGGTAAAGATATAATACGTGTAATGAAATTCAATGTGGATAAGGGTTTCAGAAAATTATCAAAAAAGATAATATTTAAGGGTTCGAATCCCTTCCTCTCTGCATCTGCAGCTGCTGGCTGGTTGCACAAAATGAAATCGCTGTAAATCAACATTTGCGGCGATTTTTTTATTATGTATCCTCGCTATTCCGGTAAACACCTATTTTTTTGGTGTGTTTTCTGAATCATGAAATGAACGAAGGTCAAAGCTTACATTCATAAAGTATTTCTAGTCATTTCAGCATCCTACATTCACCTGTTATGAAGCGGTACCGGATAATTTGCCTGCTGGTTTATTCCATTGTACAATTCCAGTTGAACCCTGTTCAGGCACAGGGCCTGCAGTCAGGCGAAGAACAACTGTATCGGCCACGTATTCATTTTTCGCCGGCATCCCATTGGATAAACGATCCAAACGGAATGGTGTATTACGCCGGCGTCTACCACATGTTTTTTCAATATCATCCCTTCAGCAGCGTTTGGGGGCCTATGCACTGGGGGCATGCTACAAGTACCGACATGATGCATTGGCAGGAGCAACCCATTGCACTTTATCCGGATTCGCTAGGAATGATTTTTTCCGGCAGTGCGGTACTGGACAAACAAAACAGTTCCGGGTTCGGGATTAACGGCAGGCCCCCGTTGGTGGCAATTTTTACCCACCACAACGATAAAATGGAATCGGGCAGGAATGATTTCCAGTATCAAAGCCTTGCCTTCAGCACCGACAGCGGAAAATCATGGAAAAAATATGCCGGCAATCCTGTGTTGAAGAACCCGGGTATCACCGATTTCCGCGATCCCAAAGTGATTTTGTTTGCTCCGCAGCATAAATGGGTTATGACCCTTGCAACAAAGGATTGCATTACTTTCTATTCATCGCCGGACCTTAGAAACTGGAAGCGTGAAAGTGATTTTGGAAAAACGCTGGGGTCACATGGCGGCGTGTGGGAATGCCCTGATTTGGTGCCATTGAATGACAATGGCAAAAAAGTATGGATGCTTATAGTGAATGTAAATCCGGGTGGGCCAAATGGTGGCTCAGCAACGCAATATTTCCTAGGTGATTTCAATGGACATGAATTTGTTACCCAGCAAACAGCAACCAAATGGCTCGATTTCGGGCCCGATGAATATGCCGGTGTTACCTGGTCGAATACCGGAAACAGAGTACTCTTTCTGGGATGGATGAGCAATTGGCTGTATGCAAACCAATTGCCAACTATGGCATGGCGCAATGCAATGACGCTGCCACGAGCATTGAAATTGGTGCATTCAGGGGACAATGTATTTGTGTCATCGCTGCCGGTAGTTGAAATGAATGCCATTCAAACGAAGCCTGTATTGTTGAGCGCAAATGAAACGCAGGGAACGGTTGATTTTAGTGATAAAATCGGCAAGATGGAGTTGCCTTGTCGCATCAACATCGAAACATGGGAGGCAAAAGACTTTGCCATTCGGTTAGCCAATATGCAGGGCGAAGAATTGGTGGTTGGGTATAACAAGCAACAGAACAATTTTTTTATCGACCGCAGCCATTCCGGTAAGGTTGATTTTTATAAGGACTTTGGTGCTGTTTATCATGCGCCAAGATTTAGGAACAGCCAATCCATTAAACTAACGTTGGTAGTGGATGTTGGTTCTATTGAGTTGTTTGCTGATGACGGACTGACGGTAATGACTTCGGTATTTTTTCCCAATGAAGCCTTCAGCCAGTTGAAGTTTGCGGCCAAGGATTCCGTTGGCATAAACAAACTGGAATATGTCAAAATGAAAAGCACACTAAAATGATTTGCAGTAGGTAAAACTGCTGCTACTTTCCATTGAAATTTCAAACGAAGATGTTGCCTGGTATGGCTTCTGTTCTCACGTGTGCTATTCGCCATTTCAAATGGCGAACAGCGAGGGTTAAAGCAGTTGTATTTGCGTCATTCCAAACCAATGACGCAATATTTTATAACGCAAAGAATAGGAAGGCTTTATGAAAAATAGCGTCATTGGGAAAATCGGAAAACATTCGCATATTTTTGAGTTAGCGGCTATTAGAACGACACACACCACATGGTAAACCGACAAGTAAATAAACAAGACATTATAGAGGCGTTAATCTTCATTGACAAAAATGGAGTTCCCTCAAACAGACGTGCGACTAAATACAATTTGTATCATAACGACAAGTCCTACCCACCTAAATACGTTCTATCAATTGCGACAAAAATTGCCACAGGAAGAGAGCTTGAACCTTCTCAATTTAACGGTGGTGATGAGACTAACAGTTTTCTCACGACTTTGGGCTTTACTATTCGTGAGGGTAGTAAGCCTTTGCCCGCAACAAAACCTAAAGTAAAATCAATTAGTATTTGCACCGCACTAATTCAAATTCCCTCAGACAATTGGGACGACATCGCCAACTCTGACAAAATCAAGTTACTCTCAACTATTCTCTCTCAATTAAGCAAGGACACAGACATTCTCGTTTTACCAGCAGGTTTTTTGAATTGTAAAAGCAGACGACCAGAAACAATATTTGATAAAACTGAGCAGACAATAACCACATTAATTAAAAAATACAATGACAATCTTTTCATCTGTTTCGGCATTGACGGCAGACTTGACGGTGTAAATAAAATTGACCAACTTGGTTTGACAATTAATAAGACAGGTATTATCGCAATTGCTCGCAAGTTTCATCATATGAACAATAACATTCATTTAGCTGACACCGCTTTTGCTCTTGAACATAATAAGCAACGACACTTTCTCATAAAAGGTAAACGACCGTATTTGGCTGTTTGCAATGACACCTTTGGTATTTCAAAATTCAAACTTGCTAACGAAACCAACTGCGACTTTATAATCGGAGTAATTCACGGCTTTGGTAGCAGCGGTGGCGACAGCGACTTTGCAAGAAAAGGTTTAGCTGGTGCATCAAAGCAATGGAGAGTTCATTCATACGCTTCGGCAGTCTTTAGCGACAATAGAAATCCGACCAATTGGACTTCTGGTGTTGAGTGGACACACGGCAGTGCAAGTGTTAAAGACTTTACCTATGACCAAATAAGAATTGACAGCAACTTAAAAATGCTGACAACTGACATTGCAACAATTTACCTACGACACTATGACGAATGACAGAATAACAGCCGCTAACATGGGCTTAGCGATAGCGGGCGGACTGTGCGTAATTGAACGGTTGTGCTTTCTATTTACATTTGTGCTTGCCGACAGTTTAGTGCTTCGTAATGCCTGCCATCGCCAAGCCCCGAAACGTTGTGCGTCATCTGACACAGTCCTTGTAATCGTTAAGCAAATAAATTTCCCCTTTTCTCCTTTAAATTATAATGGCTATTAAACAATTTAAACTTACGTTGGTCGGACTATTTTTGTCAATTTTGTTACATGCGCAAACTCTTTCAACAAAGAAGCAGCGCAATAAGGAAACGGCTCCTGGCAGTGTTCAGCAAGAACAAAAGTGGTGGAACTTATTATATTACAATATTGATATTACACCTGATTATGAAAGAAAATATATCACTGGAACGAACAGCATAACATTTTCCGCTTTACAGTCCGATACGATACTGCAAATTGACTTGCAAAATCCTATGCGAATTACCAGTGTTAGGTGGAAAGACAAAAGCCTTGTTTTTAAACACAGTAAAGAAGCCACTTACCTTGTAGTTTTTCCAAAAGTTATTAAAGCAGGTGAGCATCAAACAATTTCAATTCAGTTTGAAGGAGTGCCGAAAGAATCATTAAAGCCACCCTATGACAATGGGTGGATATGGGCTAAAGATTTAAATGGGCGACCATTTATTAGTGTTGCTTGTGAGGGTTCCGGGGCAAGCATCTGGTTGCCTTGCAAAGATGTTTTATATGATGAACCTGATAATGGTATTTCATTCAGCATCACAGTCCCTGATACACTAACAGCAATTGCCAACGGCAGACTCGAAAAAAAATTAAATAACAAAAAGGGTACGACTACTTATACATGGAAGGTGGTAAACCCAATTAACAACTACAACATTATACCCTACATTGGAAAATATGTTACTTGGCACGAAAACTTTGCTGGATTAAAGGGAAACCTCGATTGTGATTATTGGGTATTGGATTATAACCTTGCTAAGGCAAAAAAACATTTTAAACAAACTGATACGATGCTAAGAGCTTTCGAATATTGGGCTGGGCCTTACCCATTTTGTGAGGACAGTTATAAATTGGTGGAAGCTCCTATGGATGGCATGGAACACCAAAGTGCATTGGCATATGGCAACGGGTTTCAAAATGGTCTAAAGGGGAAAGACATTATTTCAAAAAGTGGCTGGGGCCTTAAATTCGACTTTATCCTTGTGCATGAAAGCGGTCACGAATGGTTTGGCAATAGTCTTACCGCAAATACTGGTGGCGACAGCTGGCTACACGAAGGCTTTACGAAGTATCTGGAAACACTTTATACATCTTATGTTTTTGGTGTTGAAGCAGGTAACGATTATGCAGTTGGGACATGGAAAAGAATAAAAAACGACGAGCCTGTTTTGGGTACTAATACCCCAGACCAATATTATAAAGGAAGTGCCCTGCTTCACATGATAAGACAAATAATTGGGGATGCATTGTTTAAAGAGGTTTTGACAGGATTGAGTAAGGAGTTTTATCATCAGACAGTTAGTACACCTGAAGTATTGATTTTTTTCAATCGCTATACAAAAAGGGATTTTACAAAGGTCTTTGACCAATACTTAAAAACAATCCAAGTGCCCACACTTAGCTACTCTTTTCAGGATAGCATATTCAAGTATCGTTGGGAAAACTGCATACAGGATTTTTCGATGCCTGTAAGGATAACCTTTGATGGCAAAAACTACCAATTCATTTTTCCGTCAACACAATGGAAAACTTATAAAGCTTCTGCAATCAGTTCAAAAAAGTTTCAGGTTGACAGAAACTTTTATATCACCGTAAAAGAAAATAAATGATCAAAAAACGAACGCACAACAACAGTATTTGCTAAGACAGGGTTGGACAATGTAACATCAACTGAGAGCAAACATCATCAGTGGTTCGGGCGCCACTTTCAATTCTCAACTTTGGTTTATAACTTCATCAGCCTTTTTCAAAGGAGATATTTGTAAAGCGCTTCACGGGCAGCGCATCTCCAATCTTCGCCACCGAAAGTCAGTCGTCATCATCATTTAATCTCAAACCGCATGAATGCAAGATTAGAAGCCTTTTGCGATGGAGTTTTTGCAATAGCTGCCACCCTGTTGATTATTGATGTCAAACTTCCTTCACCTGGGAGCATTCAGACCACGGATGATCTTTGGCTGGCCCTTGGGCATCTCACTCCGGGTATCTTCGCCTTTCTGCTAAGCTTTATAATCATCGTCATTACCTGGGTTAACCATCATGGCATTCTCAAGTTTGTGCAGAAATCATCGCCACCCTTTATTTATGCAAATGTGTTTTTGCTCCTGACTGTCGTTATTATTCCATTCCCGACTTCCTTGCTGGGCGAATTTGTTTTGAGTGACCATGCTGCGCCTGCCGTTGTTTTGTACAGTGCTGTTTGTGCCTTGCAGGCCATTGCCTGGAATCTGATGGGCCGGACAGCCTTGAACCAGGCCAATCCATTAGTAAAAAATGAGAAGGCAATGCAGGGTATTCGCGATGCGACAACAAAAAGTTATTACGCGTTTGCCTTATACACGGTGTGTGCTTTTCTCGCCTTTTGGTTTCCCCTAACCGTTGCAATCATTATTGCTGTATCATGGATAGCCTGGTTAATTTTTAGCATCAATTTCAAGGATCAATAATTCCGCCGCCATCGGTTGGCCGGCATGGTGACTGAATGAACTTTAATCAGCCGTTTCACAGGGCTGTGAAGACATGCTGGCAAAGCCGGATTTCAACCGGGTTCAATTGGCAAGAATGCTTTCTTGTTCTTGTACTGCCGAGTTTTATCACTGTTACTGTTCTTGGCCCGCTGCGGCAGCGCTCCCGCTGTGGCCAACGTGGGTGCAGGCGGTGACAAACAGATGCAGGCTTTGCCCTATTTATGTTCAGGAATGCGGCCGGTACAGCCCGGTGACGAGGGCCTGATTGGTGAGTTTTTTCAATAATTGGCAGCCATCAAAACAATTAGCTTTGCGTCGGCATTGTAGCGTAGAAAAATGCTATGCACCTTGATATGAAAGTAGGTCTGTTTATTCCCTGTTACATTGACCAGTTTTATCCGCAGGTGGGTATTGCCACTTTGCAATTATTGGAAAAACTGGGTTGCGAAGTCTCTTTTCCGCTGAATCAAACCTGTTGTGGTCAGCCGATGGCTAACAGCGGGTTTTCACATGTTGAAGGCGGCTGCGACAAAAACTTCGTTTCCAATTTTGAAGGCTTTGATTACATCGTAGGACCATCGGGCAGTTGCGTGTTGCATGTGAAGGATCATCTGCACGATGATGCAAGGCCATCGGCCGCAAAAAAAATAAGGTCATCGGTTTACGAACTCACCGAATTTCTTTTGGATGTATTGAAGGTGCAGCAATTGAATGCTTCCTTTCCGCACAAAGTTGGATTACACAACAGCTGCCATGGCCAACGGGGCCTGCATCTTTCATCGATGAGTGAAAGAGTTGAGCCTGCTTTCTCCAAGCCTGAAAAATTATTGGGAATGGTGAAAGGCATTGAACTTCGAAAGCCATCGCATGTGGATGAATGTTGCGGATTTGGCGGCACTTTCTGTGTGTTTGAAGAAGCAGTGAGTGTGAAGATGGGAAAGGACAGGGTGGCTGATCATGCAGCAAATGATGTGGACTTTATTACCGGTGTTGATGTGAGTTGCCTCATGCACATGGAAGGCATTTTAAAGCGCAACAAAAGCCGGATAAAAACCATTCACATCGCAGAAATATTGAACGCAAATAATTGAAAATATTCCGGCGCTTTCGGAGTTCCATTTTATTATGGTCATTTAATAGCGCATGAACAAATGAAGCAAGTGCAATGAAAAACCATGCCGCGTTATCTGAAGCATTTATCAGCAATGAACCAAGAACCGACTGGCACAATGAAACATTGTGGTTTGTACGCCAGAAGCGTGATAAGTCGGCGCATAGCTTGCCCGAATGGGAGAAGTTGCGTGAATGGGCATCGCAGATCAAAAATCATTCACTCTCCAACCTGGATTTTTACCTCAATCAATTTGAAGAGCAGGCTGTTGCAAATGGTGTAAAAGTGCACTGGGCAGCCAATGCCGAAGAGCACAACCAGATTGTGTTAGGCATCATCAGGGAAAACAAGCTGAGCAGGATTGTGAAGAGCAAAAGCATGCTCACGGAAGAATGCCATCTCAATCATTTTTTACAGGACCAGGGAGTAGAAGTGGTTGATACAGATTTGGGCGAAAGGATTGTGCAGTTTCGAAAGGAACCGCCCAGCCACATTGTGTTACCGGCTATTCACCTGAAGAAGTCGGATGTTAGCGAAACCTTTCATGAACACCTGCAAACAGAAAAAGGCAATAACGATCCGCAATACCTGACAGCGGCTGCAAGGGTTCACCTGCGCAACAAGTTTGTTGAATCGGAAGTGGCAATCACGGGGGTCAATTTTGCTGTGGCAGAAAGTGGAGCAGTGGTAGTGTGCACCAACGAAGGCAACGCAGACATGGGTGTGCATGCAGCAGGCATTCACATTGCATGCATGGGCATCGAAAAAATAATTCCAAAGACTAAACACCTTGCCGTATTTCTGCGACTTCTTGCACGCAGCGCCACGGGCCAGCCAATCACAACGTACTCCAGTCATTTCATGAAACCGCGGCCAGGCCAGCAAATGCATTTTGTGATAGTCGACAATGGTCGCAGCAAGCAACTCGGCCTGCCCGATTTTAGGAATTCACTCAAATGCATTCGTTGTGCTGCATGTTTCAATACTTGTCCTGTATTCAGGCGTAGTGGTGGTTACAGCTATCACACTGCAGTAGCCGGACCAATTGGTTCCATCCTGAATCCTGGCTTTGATATTAAAGCCTATTCCGATTTGCCCTTTGCATCTACACTATGCGGAAGCTGCAGCAATGTGTGCCCCGTCAAGATTAATATTCACGAACAGTTGTGGAAGTGGCGGCAGGAGATAGCGAAGCAGGGTCATGTTTCATTCATAAAAAAAGTGAGCATGCAGGGCATGGCGTTTGTGTTGGCCCGACCCGGCATTTACCGCTTCAGCGGAAAGGCGGGCCGTTGGGTGATGCGCAATCTGCCGTTTTTGGTAAACAACAAACTGAACCCCTGGTATAAACAACGCGAAATGCCTGCTCCTCCGAAGCAAAGTTTCCGCGATTGGTATTTACAAAACCAGCAAGAAAAGAATTGAACATCATGAGTAATTCAAAAGCGCAAATACTAAAAGCTGTGGCGGCCAGCAAACCTGCTCTGGTGGCATTGCCAGAAATTGATTTGAATGAAGTGATATCTTATGATGACCTCGTGCAGCAATTCAGAACAGTGCTCGAAAGCATTGGAGGTAGTGTGGTGATGCTGGAAAACATCAGTCAATTGGATGAAGAAATCGCTGCGGAAAAAAGTGCTGGAAATTTTGTCATCAACCTGCTGGACGCAAATGCCGGTGAGCAAGCCATTCCTTCAACGCCTGCAGAACTCAGCAAACTCAGCAAGTTGTATATGAATGGGGGCGTGCCCGTAGCTGAAAACGGTTCCATTTGGGTGGATGATCAACTCATGAAAGTGCGACTGCTGCCTTTTATCTGCGAACAGCTTGTCATAGTAGTTAAAAAGGAAAATATTGTTGCTACCATGCACCATGCATACGCAAGGCTGGGAAAAATCGATACGGGCTTTGGTGTTTTCATTGCCGGTCCTTCCAAGACTGCCGACATTGAACAAAGCCTTGTAATTGGCGCACATGGTGCTAAAGGCCTTTGCGTTTACATTGTTTGATGCGATGAATTAATCTCAGTCTCATTCATCTAAGCAACTTCAAAGTCAGTTGGTCTTTCTTTCCATCAAAAAAATGATCCAGCACTTGTTGGTATGTTTTATTACCGGGCGAAGCCAGGCTGAACAAAGTCAAGCAGCTGCGCAGTTTTCTTGCATCAGTCAAGCCAAATATTTCTTCAGCAGTCTTGTTGTGATGATGTAGCAGAATGCCAGAGCATTCAATTAATCTTGGCCCTAATGTTTCGTTAGCCAAATAAGCTACGGCTTCTTCCAGGTTACTGATGGCATAATATTTTGCAGTGGAGCTGTGACCAAGTCCTGCCAATTGCGGAAAGATGAACCACATCCAGTGCGATTGTTTTCTACCGTGTTGCAATTCATTGACAACATCTTTGTACACTGCATTTTGAGCAGTTACGAAACGCTGCAGGCTGTAAGGGTCGTTCTTTTTGGTGAACAAATTTGCCATGAACAAATGTCAATCAGTTGTGCATGCAGATGGAACAGTCATTCTGAAACACTTTTTTTTCCAATGGCTCAGCTATTATTGAAAATGCGCAGGAAGTGGTTTTCCAAATGATGCCGCATGCCGTTTCGGAATTCCTCCGGGGTGCCGTTTTCAAGTATGCTCACCAGTTCGCCATGCGAAACAAAGGTTTTTAGCATGTGTTGGTTCTTTAGCAGCCCGCTGTGATGCACATAATCAAAAATGGGCAGCAACATTTTCTGAAACTTTTTTAGGGTTTCGTTCCCGGTGATCTCATAGAGTTTACCATGAAACCTGATTTCGTGCTCAATATTAAATAAGTGGTGCTTCGATAGTGGTGGTTCGTTGCTTACAATTTCCTTCAGTTCTCTCAAGTCTTCAGGGGTGATGCGGTGGTAAAGCAGGTCGGCCATGCCTATTTCAAGCACCAGCCTTAGCTCAAACATTTCCCGAAGGGTATCCTGCGAAAGTATGTGTGGGCTCATGCTGCGGCTGATAACTCCAAAAATGTCGGGGCTGGTGATGACAGCTCCCTTCTTTTTCTTGCTTTCCACAAGGCCCATCATCCTTAGGCGGAGCAGCGCTTCCCTGATTACTGTTCTGCTTACCCCCAGGGCTTCAGCCAGTTCTATTTCCTTGGGAATGGAATCGCCCACTTTCAGTTGTTTGTCCTGCAGAAGCTGCACAAGATTGGCCTCCACGCGGTCTACCAGGCTGCTGGTGTCAACGTTCTTCAATCCTTCGATTATTGCGCTCATGGTGTACAAAATTATGTCGAACTAAATATCGATGGTTCAAACCTGAAAATTCCTCCTCTTCGGAAGCCCTTAAAAATCAGGCTATTAGAATTCTGAAAAAATTTATTTGGAAGTAAAGATACCGCATTCTACTTTTATTATGTAATACATAATGCAAAACAAACAAATTTTATCATGAAATCTGCTTATCTGAAAGTATGGCTACTGGTTGCTTGCTTTCTTACTTCAATGGGTGCCTGGTCGCAGGCAACAACTATTTCAGGCAGGGTTACTTCAGAGGATGAAGGCAAACCCATGGCCGGAGTTAGTATCACTATTAAGGGCAAAACAGTGGGCACCCAAACGGGTATCGAGGGCCAGTATTCCATCCAGGCCAATGTTGGTGACGTGCTCGTTGTCAGCTACACAGGTTTTGCCAGCCAGGAAATAGTGATAGGAACAGCCATTACCTATGATATTGTATTGAAACATGAGTCTTCCAAACTTGGCGAAGTGGTAGTAGTGGGCTACGGTACGCAAACAAGACGAAGCGTAACCACCGCAATTGCCAAACTCGATAAAGAAGTGCTGGCAACGCAACCAAGGGCCAATATTGGTTCGGCTTTGCAGGGTACCGTATCAGGCTTGCAGGTAGTGAATGCCAGCGGGCAGCCGGGTGCAACGCCACTTATACTATTGCGTGGCGGGGCCTCTATCAATACGCCGGGTGCTCCCTTAGTAGTAGTGGATGGAGTCATTCGTGCCTTCAACGACCTCGCCAGTGAAGACATTGCTTCTATCGAATTGTTGAAAGACGCAGCAGCTACTGCTATTTACGGAGCCAGGGCAAACAATGGCGTCATTCTCATTACTACCAAGCAGGGAAAATCGGGCGTTGCCAATATTAGT
>JBBIOQ010000110.1:0-13436 GCA_037443285.1 Sphingobacteriales bacterium
TCAGTAATAGCGCTTAGGTGTGCATATTGTTGGTTTGTTCATTGCTTTCCCTTTTCAATGGCTATCCAAAAAAACAAAATCCAAATGCACTAAAACAACCTCGGCATCGTTTGTTACTTGCCTTGTAATTGCTTTGCAGAATAATATTTGTTGTAACTTTAATTTTTGCAGGAGCTAGCCAACCACCATTGGTATCCTCCAATCAAAAGCCTGACGTTTACTAAGCTAGCCCTCCTTACCGGGGGGAATTTCAACCCCCTACAACCTTCAAAACAATCTGGCTGGTATTGTTGCTTCCATTGAGAAGTGGCTAAACATACATTGTTTATGAAGTATTTGTCGTTTTTGACAATTGTAATTATTGCACTACAAATCTTCACCTTGCAAGAGGTGTCGGCAAAGGTTTGGTATGTGGCCACCAACGGTACCATCACCAATTCTGGCACTTTTGACCAACCGTGGTCACTCGATACTGCACTGCGCAAACCATCTTCAATAGTAAAGCCTGGCGATACCTTGTGGTTGCGTGGTGGGACCTATAAAGGCCTATTTACCTGTAACCTGAACGGCACTGCTGCCAATCCAATATGGATTATGGCCTTTCCGGGCGAAAGACCGGTACTGGATGCCTACACCGGCTTGCTGAACTCAGTGGTTACCCTTACCATAAATGGTGCATACTGCTATTTCATGGGAATCGAGATTACCAATTCCTCACCTACCAGGGTTTCCAACGGAGCAAATGCAAGTACTGCTACTGACATACACCAAGCTACCGGTGTGGATGTTTTTGGCGTTGGAGACAAACTGATAAACTGCGAAATTCATGACCTGCCGGGTAATGGCATCGGTTATTGGTCTTCCTCGCTTGATGCCGAAGTATACGGCTGTGCCATTTATTACAATGGCTTCACTACTTTGGACAGAGGGCACGGTCCCAACCTGTATGTGCAGAATACTGATGCTTCAAGGCCCAAGGCAATTCGCAACAGCTTCATCTTTACAAATTTCAGCATGGGTGTTCAGTTTTACGCCAGTGCCAACAAACTCAAAGGGTTGATTATTGATAGCACAACAATATTCAACTCGGGGGCACTCACCCGTCCAGGGCAGGCAAGACGCCGAAACATTGTGGCAGGGGGCGAAACCAATGGCAAAACGGATGCGACACCCGATGCAACACGTGTGGACGGACTGTACATTCAAAACAATGTGCTTTACCGCGATACAACAGATAATACAGACCCGGCATACTGGCAATATGATGACTTCCGCGAAAACACTGAACTTGGGTACCAGGATGAAACACTTACTGACAAGTTTCTTTCCTTCAGCAACAACCATCTGTACGGCGATCCTTTGCCCATGGTGATGCACAAGTGGGACAGTGGAAGGTTTGTACACAATTTTATTTATTCCTACAGGGCAAATAGTGTTTTCAACCGAGATGTGCTCTCTGTGGCTACCGGCGCCATGCCATTTAGAAATTGGGACAGCAATACGTATCATATCAGCCAGCCAGATTATAACACCCCCTTTTCAGGAATGAGTTTTGCTGCATGGAAAAGTGGTTATGGCATTGATTCCAACAGTGTATTCATTCAAAGCGCCCCAACACAAAATTTTGTATACAACCGCCGCAACAAATACAATACCAGCAGGTTCATGGTGACAGTCATGAATTACCAGGCGCTGGATTCAGTCATACTTCAAGATGATTTCAGTGAATTTCTGGGATATTCGTATTGCATTTTTGATGTTCAGAATTCCATGAAAAAACCGGTTGCCAAAGGCATTTACAGTGGTGCAAGCCTTGCCCTCAATATGAAGCTGACGACTGCGGCCCCAACAAAAGGAACAACTCCGGTTTTGCCAAAACATACAAGCAATACTTTGGGCACATTCGTCATTGAATTCTATCCCAAAGCCATTAGTGTGAAAAATGGTTATTGGAATGACCCTATGGTATGGGCAAGCGGAAAGGTGCCTGATTACGCTACTGATGTTGAACTGGTTAATGATATTGTGATTGATAAAATGACATGGTGCCGTTCACTGCAAGCCAACAATAAATCAATAACAGTAACGGCAGGGGCCAACCTCTTTATCTCCAATACAGGTAACTAATCTTTTAGTTAGTGGGCTACTTTCGGCTCAAGCATTTTAGCTTCTTCAATCATTTCATGAAGTTCGTTCTCTGAAGGAACTTTGCCAGACAAGCCATACTGCTCATTTACCTGCATCATCTTCTTATGAAGGTTTTCAGTATTACGCAATTTCAATTCGGGGACGCTATCAACACCTGAGGCCTCCAGCAACTCGCTGATTTGTGGGCCAATTCCCTTTATGCGCATCAGGTCGGCATGATTTACCCATGTGAGAATTAATGATTCAGGAATATGCGTCAAGGAGGACATGGTTTCCCTGCCTTTTTTATTAGCGCATTTTTCAAGCAGATCCGATGTAGTAAAAACGCCCTCGTGGTTAAGCTTAGCTCCATAAGTTTCACCAATTCCTTCAATTTCTACAATCTTATATGGCATAAAATCTTCTTTTTGTTTTAGTACAAGTTAGGCTATTATGATCGTACAAAATTTGATAAGTGTCATTTATCATTTTCCATTCACAATGGTATTTAAAAATAAAAAGCCATCCCGAAAAGGATGGCCTTCTATTTGATTTATCCGGATTTTATTTTCACTTTTTTGCTGGCGCTGCAGCCGGTGCAGGGTGCTTGCCTCCGATGAGTTCTGTTTCCCCAAGATGACGACCTTTTGCAAAGTCAACCAGGATTGGAGCAGCAACAAAAATGGATGAATAAGTGCCGGTGACAACACCAATAAGCATAGCAAATGCAAAACCACGTGTCACCTCGCCACCTACAATAAACAGGATGAGGATTGTGAGGAACACTGTAAGTGATGTCATGATGGTACGGCTCAGGGTATCGTTTACAGATTTGTTGATGATAGTGCCATTGTCGGCAGCACGCATGTGATTACTGTTTTCCCTGATACGGTCAAATACAATGATGGTGTCATTCATAGAGAAGCCAATCACGGTAAGCACCGCAGCAATGAAGTGCTGGTCGATTTCAAGTGGGAAGGGTACCACTTTGCGTAAGAAACTGAATACTGCAAGGGTAACCAATACGTCGTGAAGCAATGATACAATGGTACCAACGCTGTAACGCCAGTCGCGGAAACGGATGAAGATGTAGCCCACAATAATCAGCATGGAGAAAATGGTGGCAAAGATAGCACCACGCTTCAGGTCTTCTGATATAGTTGGCAAAACGGTTTGTGAACCTACCTTGTAATTCTTGTCAAACTCTTCGAAACCCAACCCCTGCGGCAGGAACTTGTTCAAACCTGTATAAAGGGTACGCTCTACAGTGCTATCGACGTTGGCACCCAATTCTTCAATTTTGTATGAAGTTGTAATGTTGAGCTGGCTGCTGCTACCAATGGTTTTGATAATCGGGTATTCGCCAAACACATTTTTCAGTTGGTCGCGTACTTCATCATTCTTCATGGGCTTGTCGAAACGAATGGTATAACTGCGCCCACCTTTGAATTCCACACCTTCATCAAAACCATAGAAGATGGCGGAAATACCCAGTATCAATACACCTATGGAGATGATATACGTATATTTCCTGAACTCAATAAATTTGAACTGAGCGTGTTGGAAAACGCGTTTGCCAATGGTAGTAAAGTACTCCAGGTGGTGCTTCTTGTTGGTGAACCAATCGGTAAGCGTACGGCTGATGAGGATGCCACAGAAAAGGTTAAGTACAATGCCCCACATTTGAACATAGGCAAAACCACGAACCGGGCCCAAACCGAAGTAATACAATATAGCAGCTGTAAGGAAGGTGGTTACGTGGGCATCGAGCACAGGTGCCAATGAACGGCGGTATCCATTTGCAACGGCCGTCTGGTAGTTTCTGCCCCAGGTAAGTTCCTCCTTAATCCGTTCAAATATAATTACGTTGGTGTCAACCGCCATACCAATGGTAAGTACCAAACCCGCAATACCTGCTGCTGTAAAGGTGGCACCCATTGCCGTAAGAATGGAAATGGTGAACAGCAAGTTCAGAATGAGTGATATGTTGGCAATCCAACCGCTATTGTTGTAGTAAAGCAACATGAATGTGAAGATGACCGCAAAACTTATCAGGAATGCCAGTGAGCCTCCGTGTACTGCTTCCTGTCCAAGTGTTGGACCAACCACTTGTTCCTGTACGATTTTAGCAGGTGCAGGCAATTTGCCGCTTTTCAGCATTTCAGCCATATCCTGTGCTTCCTTCACTTCAAAAGAACCGGTTATTTCTGAGTTGCCGTTAGGGATAACACCATTCACAGTAGGCGCAGTGTATACAAAGTCATCCAGTACAATGGCAATGCCTTTACCCACATTCTCTTCGGTCATTTTTGCCCAAATGCGGCTACCTACATTATCCATGTTCATCTTAATGGCAACGCGACCTCTTTCGTCAAAATCCTGTGCAGCGTCGCTTACATGTTCACCTTCCAGTTTGGCACGGATGCCATCAACAGATTTCAGTGCATATACAGCAAGGAACCCACTGTTTTTCTCGTTGTCGCCACCAGTGTAACCAAAGGCAAACTTCAGGTTGGAAGGCAGTTGGTTTGCCACAATCGGGTTGCGCAAACGTTCACCCAAAATGCCGGTATCCTTAATCTGAACTACACCAAAAGCACTCGGGAATACCATTTTGCCCGAAGCGTCCTGCTGGGGCTGATAGATTTGAACAAAGAGGCTGAGGATAGGATTGTTTTTGGCAAATGCAGCGGCGGTAGTATCCTTCTTCTGTTTGACTGAATCAGCTTTTGCAATCAAAGAATCGGCGGGATTTTCACCTTTCAAAACCGATGCCAATGCTTTTTCACCAGTTTGGAGGCTTTGGAAAATTTCATTGGCATTGTACAGTTCAAAAAACTGGAGGTTGGCCGAACTCTGAAGGTATTTGCGAACCCTTTCACGGTCGGTAATTCCAGCCAACTCAACGGTGATAATTTTCTTCACCTTGTCGGGGTTGATAGTGGGAGAGGCTACCCCAAAACGGTCGATACGATTGCGAAGAATATTGTAGGTGTTGGTAAAAGCCACATCCGACTCACTGCGCAGGTAGTTGATAACTGCATCATCGCTGCTTTCGAAGGTGATGCGTTTGTTACTGTTACTTACAAACAGCGGTGCCAGTTTATTGCTTGGTGCTACAGCACGATAGTTCTGTACAAAAAGGTCAATCATATCCAGGCCAGTGGTTGCCTTTTGTGCCACTGCTTTGGCCAGTGCTTCGTTGAATGCTTTGTCGGCACTGTAGCCACTAAGCGACCGCAGAAGGTCGGCCATCCCAACTTCCAGTGTTACGTTCATACCACCTTGCAGGTCCAATCCCAGTTTTGCTTCCTGATCTTTGGCTTCTTTGTAGTTGAAACCCCACCAGGTGATTTTTTGCTGGCTGGTACTGTCAATCAGGCGCTGATAGCGACCCTGAACAGCGCTATTAAAGCTGTCCTGGTAAAGTGCCTGCAACTCCTTGTTATTGGGATATTTCACTGCGGCAGCCGGCATTACTGCTTTCACCTGCTTTTCAGCTTTTTCCTTCATCTTCTTTTCATGACCGCCAACGAACCAGGTGAATGACAGCTGGTACAGGCTAAAGATGATCATGAGTACGGCGAAAACCCGCACCAGTCCTTTCATTTGCATACAAACAGAATTATCCAGATTTATAATGGGCCGCAAAAATAGGGGAATTGGCGGCTCATTGCCATGTTTTGCACATGGCGGGGAAAATTGCCTTTGGCAATCATTTTAACTGGGTGTGAATGTCCCATACATGTTAGCGTACAGATAGGGCATAGCCTTGTAATATTTTAGGCCAAAATGCTCAGAACAAGGCTGTTATTTGGTGAAGAAGTATTGCCACCAATGCCATAGGTGATTCAGAAGCCGATGCCACCCGGATTATTATTCTGATTGCACAATGCTGCAAAACTTAGTCTTCCGGCAGGGTTAGGAACATTCTATTATTGCAAGTATGCGAGCCTGGCACATTAGCTATATTGTCATCCTAGGGTCAATGTTGGTGGGAGCTTGCAGTTCTTCGAAGAAGAGCGGCAAACCTCCTGCCACCACAAAACAAAAGAATGAGCAAACCGCTGATTCAGTTTATGATTCACTTTTAGGAATTTGGGTTCCTGCAAATGCAAACCCAATACTATTGAAACAGGTAGAACAATGGGTGGGAACGGCTTACCAGTTTGGCGGACAATCTCACGCCGGAACTGATTGCAGTGGGTTGATTTGCAGCATTTACCCGGTAGTTTTTCAACACAAGCCACCGCGAACCACGGCAGAGATGAAGAAAACGGCAGTGCCTATTGCCATGGAGCAATTGCAGGAAGGTGACCTTGTCTTTTTCAATATCAATACAAAAGAAACCGGGCACGCCGGCATTTATTTATGGAATGGGTACTTTGTTCACGCAACTACGCGGCGAGGGGTGATAGTCAGTAACCTGTCCGAAGACTATTGGAAAAAATACTTCAGCGGCGGGGGAAGGCTGGCGCCGGCAAATCCTTAACCGGATACCTTTTTTTGTTTCAATCTCGGATTAAATTATGAAGCAACTGCTACTCATTTTCCTTATCACTTTTTTCGCCTTCGCCATGGCAATGAATGCGCCTGGTCAGAACAGGAACGCAAATCCGGCAATCAACCTGCTGGCAACCGCAACACCACCTGATTCAAAGCTTTTGTGGGAAATTATCAATGCCAATAGGACACTGTTTGAGCCTGTCATTTCAAAGCCTGACAAATACCGACTTCAGATTATTTACACGCAAATAGACCGCGACCGCAAGAATCAACCCACTTTTCATCATCATTATTTTCATGTCGGCACTGGTTATTTCTATCCTGCAAGCACTGTAAAACTGCCGGGTTCAGTATTAGCTCTTGAATACCTTAACAATCTGAAAAACAAAAAGGTTAGTAAGAATACCACCATGATAACCGAGGCTGTTCGTGAAGGTGAAAAGCCAATCCTTTTTGACTCTACCAATGATGGTGGCCGTCCTTCAGTAGCAAATTACGTTCGGAGGATTTTGCTGGTGAGTGACAACGATGCATTCAACCGGATTTACGAATTGCTAGGGCAGGAGGGATTGAACCAACGCCTCCGCCAGTTGGGATTTCGCGATGCCCAGATTATTCACCGGCTCAACACGATTTTAACCGAAACTGAGAACCGCACTACGAATGGCATCAAGTTCCTTGATGCTGAAGGAAACGTACTATTCGAACAGCCAACCAGGATTTCGAAAATGCCCTATGAAATTAGAAAAGACAGCATTGGCGAGGGTTTTCTGAAGGGAGATAGCCTGGTGAAAAAGCCGCTTGATTTCAGTAAAAAAAACCGGTGGAATCTTAATTACTTGCACCAATTGGTACAATGGGTCATGTTTCCTGAATCGCAGCCTGCCAATCAAAAACTCAACCTCACTGGCGAGGACTACAATTTTCTCCGTAAGTACATGAGTATGAAGCCACAAGAGAGCATGTATCCTCATTACGATTCGGCTGAATACTGGCCCAACTATGTCAAGTTCCTTTACTACGGAAGCGAAAAGAATGCGGAGGTTTCACCTAAGATCAGGATTTTCAACAAGGTGGGCGATGCCTATGGCTTCCTGGTTGATGGCGCCTACTTTGCCGATTTCAAAAACAAGGTTGAGTTCATTTTGTCGGCAGTGTTGTATTCCAACGAAGATGGAATTCTGAATGATGATAAATATGACTATGAAACCATTAGCCTGCCATTTATGAAAAACCTCGGCAGGGTTATTTACAACTATGAATGTTCAAGGCCAAAGAAATACAAGCCCGATTTGTCATCCTTCCGGTATGATTATGTTCACTAAGCTTCCGAAGTACGGTTGATACATTACTTAAATTCGCCACCTTTTTTGTAGATGGTTTTCAAGAAACTGTTGAAATGTTTAGAGGTTTTCTTGCATTCAGCATAGTCGATTGAGCTACTTTTGCGGCCGAAATAAAAAGAAAATTCTACAATACTGATTATGAAACTTGCGAGCAGACTTCAGCGATTTAATGAGCCCGAAACTCTGAAAATGGCCAAACTGGCCCGTGAATTAAGGGCACAAGGCCATGACGTGGTGGGCTTAAGCCTGGGTGAACCTGATTTTGACACCCCTGACCATATTAAGGCAGCGTTGATTAATGCAGTCAACAATAACTTTTCGCATTATCCTCCTGTAGCAGGCTATCCTGAACTGCGTGAAGCCATTTGTTTCAAACTCAAACGCGACAACAACCTCGACTATAAACCTGAACATACACTGGTAAGCACAGGTGCAAAGCAAAGCATTGCCAACCTGGTTCTTGCCACTGTTGAAGCTGGTGATGAAGTAATTATTCCCACTCCCTACTGGGTTAGTTACAGCGAAGTGGTAAGGTTGGCCGAGGCAACTCCCATCCTCGTAAGAACTTCGCTCGAATCTGGCTTCAAAATTTCGCCTGAACAGCTGGAGGCAGCCATTACTCCAAAAACTAAATTGTTCATGTTCTCCTCGCCCAACAACCCAACGGGCACCGTTTATTCAAAAGAAGAACTTGCTGGCCTGGCTGAGGTTTTCAGCCGCCACCCGCATGTTTGGATAATGAGCGATGAGATTTACGAATACACCAATTATGTTGGTAAGCATGAATCCATAGCACAATTCAGCAACATCAAAGACAGGGTGATAATTGTAAATGGCCTTAGCAAAGGATATGCCATGACCGGTTATCGTCTTGGATACATTGCTTGTTCAAATGTGGATTTGGTGAAGGCCTGCGACAAGATCCAGGGGCAAATGACCAGCGGGGCAAACGCTGTAACCCAGCAGGGTGCCGTTGAAGCATTGCGTGGTGATATGACGCCGACTGTTGAAATGGTGAAAGAGTTTGCGGAGCGCCGCAAAATGGTGATGGGCCTGTTGGCTGATATCCCAAACATTAGAATTGATAAGCCTGCTGGTGCTTTCTATGTATTTCCTGATGTAAGTTATTACTTCGGAAAAAAGGCTGGCGATACTGTTATTCCCGATGCAGATGCATTGTGTATGTACCTGCTTGAAAAAGGATTGGTAAGTACGGTTACTGGTGCTGCATTTGGCGAGCCCAACTGCATTCGCATCAGTTATGCTGCCAGCCGCGCCGATATACAGAAAGGCTTCACGCGTATCAAAGACGCGTTGCTGAGCCTGCAATAAGAATTTCAACTGAAATATTATAAAGCAAAGAGGAAGCTGGTTGAAGGCTTCCTCTTTTTTATTTCTTATGATATGATGAAAGGCTATGAGAATACATATACCATCCAAAAGCTAATTATAATGAGTACCATGATGGCCATAAATGAACCACGAAGTGTCCGGAATATATATTGGTATTTCGAGGATGTGATAGACTTGCGCTTGATGAGTTGGAGTCCTTCTCCTGTTTTTGGAAAAATGCTGAGCAGGGCCACAAGAAGCGTTGTAATACCTCCCAAAATGTAGCAAAATCTCCACATGGCATTTTCCATTTTCACATATTCTAGTGATGAAATGCCTAATGCGTTTACCACAATTTCATACAAACTGCCTGGCACGAAAATCAGGAAGTTGACGCCTTTAATAAAACGCAGGATTTTCAGCTTTTTGTCGCCTGTAATGGTGGTTTGATTAATAACAATAGAGCCAATGGCTGAAAAACAGAGCATAATAACCATGACCCATAAGTGAGACTTGTCTTCCCATCTGAACAGCATAGTGTCAATATTTTTTGTTTTGTTTCTTGCAGATAATTGCCAATTTCAAACGAAGAACGGCAGTTAGTAAGCAATGAATTTTGGCAACTTTTTATGTTGTTGCGGCTGCGAAAATATTGATTCCACTAAAACTTCCTCAAAATTCCCTGCTACAATACTTCGGATACTGCTGAAAGGCAGGTGGTGTTACCTTTGCGCCCTATGAAATCAAAATCGCTTGGCCGTAATAAAGTAAACATTATAACGCTGGGGTGCAGTAAAAACCTGGTGGATAGTGAAATGCTGGGAGGACAATTGCACGCCAACCAGATTGATGTGCAACACGAATCGGCCAAACTGGACCATAATATTGTTGTGGTGAACACCTGTGGATTCATTGACAAAGCCAAGGAAGAAAGTGTAAATACCATACTGCAGCAGGTGGAATACAAGAAAAAAGGCAGGTTGGACAAGGTGTATGTGACCGGCTGTCTCAGCGAACGATATCGCGACCAGTTGGCGGAAGAGATTCCCGAAGTAGATGCCTGGTTTGGTACTATGGAACTGCCGTTGATGCTGAAGCAATTCAACGCTGACTACAAGAGCGAACTGTTGGGGGAGCGGATGCTGAGCACGCCGAAGCATTATGCCTATATGAAAATCAGCGAAGGCTGCAACCGTACCTGTGCCTTTTGTGCCATACCTCTTATGCGTGGTACACATGTGAGCAGGCCCATTGATGAATTGGTGAAGGAAGCTGAAGCATTGGTGAAAAAAGGTGTGAAAGAAGTGATGCTGATTGCACAGGAACTCACATATTATGGCCTCGATATCTACAAGCAACGTGCATTGCCTGAATTGCTGAACAGGCTGGCCGATGTAAAAGGACTTGAATGGATAAGACTGCATTATGCTTATCCTTCAAAATTCCCCCTGGAGATAATTGATGTGATGAAGGCGAGGCCGAACATCTGCAATTACCTGGATATGCCTTTGCAACATGCAAGCAACCGTATGCTGGATGCCATGCGCAGGCAGATATCCCGCGAAGAGATGGAAACGCTTGTTGCAGAAATCCGTTCAAGATTGCCCGAAATATGTTTGCGCACCACGCTGATTGCCGGTTTTCCGGGAGAAACACGTGACGATGTGGAAGAATTAAAAACCTTTTTGGAGAAAATGCGTTTTGACCGTGTTGGTATTTTCACCTACAGTCATGAAGAGGGCACATCGGCATATCATTTAGCAGATGACATACCTGCTGATGAAAAACAGGCCAGGGCGCAGGAAATAATGGAAGTGCAGCAGGAAATAAGCTACGAAAAGAACAGGGAGAAAATTGGAAAAACTTTCAAAGTTCTTATTGACAAAAAGGAAGCTGGCCGCTACCTGGGCCGTACAGAGTTTGACAGTGTGGAAGTGGATAACGAGGTAGTTGTACATTCCAATCGTGTATTGAAACCCGGTGATTTTGTGATGGTTAAAATAACAAAGGCATACGACTACGACCTGGAAGGCGATGTAGTAGAATGATTCATGTAAGGCTCTTAATAAATAAGCTATTTTTCCGGATTGGATATGAAACAACAATACGAACGGTTGCCATACGAATCGACAAATGCGTTTGGCAAAACTGTGCTCGATTATTTGCACGGAGATAAGAATCTTGCATCATTCTATGCCTTTGCTCCAAACATCAATGGGATTCAGCAAGCCATTGCAGCAAGAAGGCAATTCAACCAACCACGGGAATTATTGGTTACAGTATTGCGTGAACAGTATGCCGGCTATGATGCTTCTAACAAGCAGATTGAAAACATAACTGCATTGTTAAGTGAAAACACTTTCACCATTACTACCGCACATCAGCCCAATATTTTTACCGGGCCGCTTTATTTCATTTACAAAATTCTGCATGCAATTAAGCTTGCTGAATATCTGAATGAGCAGTTGCCGGCCAGCAGATTTGTACCTGTCTATTATATGGGTAGCGAAGATGCAGACCTCGATGAACTCGGTCACTTTTACCTTGATGACGAAAAAATTGAATGGTCTACTGACCAGCAAGGTGCGGTAGGCAGAATGCACACAAAGGGATTTGATAAAATGATTGACCGGCTTGAAGGCCAGTTTGCACACCTGCCTCACGGTGTGGAAATGCTGGAACTTTGCCGCAACGCTTACCTGAAACACAAGAACATACAGGAAGCTACTTTCTACCTGGTCAACGAATTGTTTAGCCGGTATGGATTGTTGGTGCTCATTCCGGACAATGCTTTGCTCAAAAAGGCATTTAAGCCTATTGTTCAGCGTGAATTGAGCGGAAATTTTTCACAGCCATTGGTGAATGAAACCATTCGACAACTATCGGCACAAGACTACAAAATACAGGTAACAGGCCGCGACATTAACCTGTTTTATTTAGATGCAGATGGCAGGAGGGAAAGAATTGAGAAAGATGGGAATAGTTGGGTAGTAAGGGCTCTGAACTTGTCTTTTACAGAAAATGAAATCAAACAACTTTCTGAAATTCATCCGGAAGTATTCAGTGCCAATGTTATTCTTCGTGGATTGTTTCAATCAACGGTATTGCCCGATGTAGCATTTGTTGGCGGTGGGGGAGAACTGGCTTACTGGCTCGAATTGAAAAGCGTATTTGAAGCAGCAGGTGTTCCATATCCTGTTTTGTTGTTGCGCAATTCATTCCTACTGCTCAGTGAAAAAGACAAGCAGGCTATTAAAAAACTTTCTCTCAAGCCGCACGACCTTTTCAAATCTGAATTGCGGCTGCTCGATGAACAGGTTGTAAAAAACAAATTAGCTGTGCTTGACATGCAGGCGGAAGAAAAGCAGTTGTTTGAATTTTACGGTTCACTGCAGCAAAAGGCTGCGGCTGTTGATTCTACTTTGCATGCACATGTGGCCGCCCTGCATACACAGGCGCTCAAAAATATTCGCAACCTCGATAAGAAAATCAGAAATGCCGCACGGAAAAAACTGGAGGACGAAGGACGTGCAATCACAAGACTGAAAAACAGGCTGTTCCCAAAAGGTGGACTGCAAGAACGAATTGCCAACTTTATGCCATACTATGCTCTTTATGGCGATAACATGATTGATATGCTCTACGACTCAAGTGCCACCCTGGAAGGCCAATTCACAGTATTGGAATTACCATCCTGAAAAATGGGCTGATAACAGAATTGCTGTATTTTATTTGTCAAATTCATTTGGCTGGCCTGATTGCTTTACCGCATCAACCTTTGCCAGAACAGCGGACTCAAGGTCCTTTTTATAACCCCTTACCTTTTCTCCAATTGTATTATTGAAGCTTCCGATAATAGTTGCAGCAAGTATGCCAGCATTCTTTGCTGCATTCAACGCAACTGTAGCCACAGGTATGCCATTGGGCATTTGTAATATGGAAAGCACCGAATCCCAACCATCAATTGAATTGGACGATTTGATAGGAACGCCTATTACAGGAAGTGAGGTGATGGATGCAACCATGCCCGGTAAATGTGCAGCTCCACCCGCACCGGCAATAATTACCTTAAGTCCTCTTTCAACTGCAGTGGATGCATAGGTAAACATGCGTGCAGGAGTGCGG
>JBBIOQ010000111.1:0-13401 GCA_037443285.1 Sphingobacteriales bacterium
ACTGAGATGCAAGCTTATGACATGACCAGCTTTCATGCAGTGGTGGCTGAAATAAGGCAATACGACAGGTTGTTTAAGGTGGAGGATCCGGGCAGTGAAGAAGGTGATTTCAAATCATACATTAATCCCGACAGCTTGCAGATTATTGACCATGCCTACATTGAACCTGAATTACTGAAAGCCTTGCCGGGTGAGCATTTCCAGTTTATTCGCAAAGGTTATTTCACAATCGATTCAGTGCATACTTCGGAAAATAAACTGGTGTTTAACCGAACAGTAACGCTGAAGGATACCTGGGCGAAAGAGGCTAAAAAGTGACCATCATTATACATTGCATTTTCTGAATTTCTTTCAGGTCAAATAAAAAAGGTTGTTCCATTTGGAACAACCTTTTTTTATGTTATCAATAACTGTTTGGTTAGTTAAACAGGTAGCGGAAACCAATCTGCATGCTCCACGTACTGGTAGTTGAAACGTTGTCTTTAAACGTAGTTGTAAGCAACTGGTTGTTGTTTTGGTTCATGCGGTAAGTAGGTACACCTGCAGAGTTGGTACCTGCGGCCACCAGCACCTGGTTTTGAATGAACAACTTACGAACACCCCAGTCACGATTCAACATATTGGCAAAGTTGAAAATGTCAGCAGTGAACTGCAGTGAATGTTTGGTATTCTTAAAGTTGGTAAAGATGTCTTGCGTAAACTTGAAATCGAGCCTGTTGTACCATGGCATCAAAGCGCCATTTCTTTCAGCATAAGTACCACGACGCTTGCTCAGGTATTTGTCCTGGTTGATGTAAGCATCAAAGGCTGCGGCTTGCTGGGCAGGAGTGAAAGTGTTGGTACCATAAGTGGCGGTCACGAAAGTGATTTCGCTGGCACTTTTCGGAATATAAATCAGGTCCGAACCGCTGTTGCCATCATTGTTGATATCGCCGCTGGCTACGTAGCTAAACCTGCCGGAATTCTGACCTTCATAATATACAGAAATGGTGGAAGCTAGGTGTTTGATATATTCCTTACGGTAAGATAATGCTCCAACAATCCTGTGAGGTACTGAGTTGGGTGCAGCGCCAATTTCCAGGTCGTTTTGAGTGCCATGCGTTGGGTTGCCGTTCCAAACAGAGTTGGCCGTAGAACCTGGGTTGGGCGTAACATCAACAGCTTGGTTGTAAGTATATGCCAGGGTTCCAAAGAATCCTTTGGAGAAGGTTTTGGTGATCTGAGCTGTAAGGTTTAGCTGCATGCCCTTGTTGGTGTTTTCAAGTACAATGGCTGAGCCCGAAACAGAAGAGTTTAACCTGCGGTCGGCAGAAGCCAGGTAGCGCATACGGGTATCAGTACCGCTCAAGTAACCGTTGGGTGGATTCTGGTTTGCATTGCGCATTCTTACTGCGTTGAGGTCCTTGCCAACTATGCCCTCAAACGTCAGCATCCAGCCTTTGCCCAAATCTTTGTCAGCGGCCAAATTAGTACGCCACAATTGAGGGAACCTGAAATTAGGATCACTGAGTACCAGGTTGCTGGGAACGGAGGTGCCGGCAGTTGTTGGCAATTTCACATCACCACGCTTCAGATGATACGTTGGGTCGGGGTTGAAGGTGAAACGAGCCAGGTCAGCACTTGTGTTTACAATGGCACCATATTGGTACATGCCGCTGTTTTGGGTGATGTTGGTCAACCAAACAAATGGCATACGTCCGGTAAACACACCTGTACCACCGCGGATGATGAGGCTCTTGTTGCCATAAACATCATACCTGAAACCAACACGTGGAGAAATATAGGCCTTAGTGCTGGGAAGCACAGTGTTCTTGTAATGGGTGATTTGTCCGTTTGCATCATACAGGTTAAGTGCTGTAATGGCAGGGTTCTCGAGAGGAATAGTCGGGAAACTGAATTTGTCCACACGAATGCCTCCGGTCAGTTTGAATTTGCGATTGACAACCCATTCATCCTGTGCATAGAAACCCCATTGTGCCACCTGCACCTGTGAAGCAAAAATGGCAGATTTGCCAGGGACCAGAGAGTAGGTGAGTGAATAAGCAATAGGTGCCTTGTTGTCAATGAAATCCTGCAGCGAGTTGTATGCATAATAGCTGTGAACACCTGGCATAAACATGTTTCCAATGTCCTGGTACTCATAGGAAACACCACCTGTGATGGTATGTTTGCCGGCATAATAGGTTACGTTGTCTGTTACACCATAAATCTTGTTCTTCACAATGTTGTTTGGTGTAAAAGGATCTGTACCTGCACTAATGTTTGCAGATGTATTGGGGCCAAGAGCATTCCTGATGTCAATAAAAGGGAACAGGGTATTAGGGTAGGTACGTACTGCGCTGATATCAGTATAATAGCCCAGTAATTGGTTGCTGAATTTGCTGTTGAAGCGGCTGTTCAATTCGCCCGTTCCGTTTTTCACAATGTCCTCAAAGCCATAGTTGCTGTTGGCATACGACATACCGTTTTGACCAAAACGGGATTGTAATCCTGTAACGGCCCCATTGGGTGTACTGGTAGCATTCAACTGCACATCGTTGGTGCTGTTCAGAGCACTGTATTTCACAGTAAGTTTATGTTTGGTGCTGATGTTCCAGTCTACACGTCCAAGAATCTTGGTGTTTTGAGCAGAGAAGTTGGGGAAGTTGTCATATGGACCGGTATCATACCCATACTTGCTTTTCAAGAAGTCTGAGAAACGCTTGAGGGTATCGGCAGGGATGTTGGAAATGTTACCAACCCCGGAGCCACCTTTAGGAGACCACTGAACCCCGGGGAAACTTCTTCTTTCATATTCGTAAGAGCCAAAGAAGAATAGTTTGTTTTTGATAATGGGTCCGCCAAGGGTTGCACCCCAGATATTGCTCTGAGTAGCTTGCTGAGCACCCAGTTTCACGTCACCCACACGGGCACCGTTGAAACTTTCATCTTTGAAATAGGTATAGGCAGAACCCTTGAACTTGTTGGTTCCGCTCTTTGTGATAGCGTTGATACCTGCGCCTGTGAAACCAGACTGGCGTACGTCATAAGGAGCAATATTTACCGAAACTTCTTCGATAGCATCAAGCGAAATAGGCTGGTTGCCGCCACCAGGAAGAGGGTCGCTGCTGAGTCCAAAGTTGTTGTTAAGGTTGGCGCCATCCACCTGTATGTTGTTGTAGCGGTTATCACGACCACCAAAGCTGTTGCCATTCGACTGAGGTGTAAGCCTGGTAAAATCGGTGAGGCTGCGTGAGATAGAAGGCATGGCAGTAATGGTGCGGTTGTTGATGTTGGTTGATGCACCCGTTTTATCCACAGCACCTTTGCTCCTGGCACCTGTTACCACTACTGTTTCCAATTCATTGCCTCCTTCTTTGAGGTCGGCAACTATGTTGAATTGTTCACCAAGAATAAGCGTGATGTTTTCAAAGGATGCACTTGAAAAACCGGTAAAAGTTATATCAACCTTGTAAGGCCCGCCAGAACGCATGCCGGCAATGATAAATGTGCCGCCTTTGATGGAAACTGTAGAATAAACAGTACCAGAAGGTTGGTGCGTTGCCTTAATGCTGGCTCCTTCAAGAGGCTGGCCTTTAGGGTCGCGAACTGTGCCGGTAATTGAACTGGTGGTAACCTGGCTAAGGGCATAGTTACTCACCAATGCCAATGCCAATACGGTCATTAGCTGGAGTAATTTTCTCAACATACTCATGCAGTTTAGTTTATGGTGCAAAGAAAGGTGAACGGTTGAAATTATAATTCGATTATTGTTAACAATTCATTTCCTTTCAAATAATTACAAGAATCACTTAATCCGAACAAAATAGCAGGGTGATTGTATTTTTGCCACTCAATTGAAAACATGCTCGACTCTATTGAAAGTGCGATTGAGGACATCCGCCTTGGAAAATTGGTAATTGTGGTGGATGATGAGGACAGGGAAAATGAAGGTGACTTTATTTGTGCAGCCCGGACGACCACCCCTGAAATCATCAATTTCATGACCAGGTATGGTCGCGGACTAGTGTGTGCTGCGCTTACTGCAGAGCGCTGCGCCGAGTTGGATCTTGCTCCTATGGTTTCATCCAATACTTCTCTCCACGAAACTGCTTTTACGGTGTCGGTCGACCTGGTCAGTTCGGAAACAAGTACAGGGATATCCGTACACGACAGGGCCAAAACCATTCAGGCCCTGATTAATCCCAAAACAAGGCCCGCAGATTTAGGTAGACCCGGTCACATCTTTCCACTCATTGCCAAACCAGGAGGTGTTTTGCGCCGCTCTGGCCATACCGAAGCGGCCAGCGACCTGGCCCGGCTTGCTGGTTTTGAACCTGCAGGTGTGCTGGTTGAAATAATGAATGAGGACGGCACTATGGCACGCCTGCCCCAACTGCAGGACATAGCTATCCAATGGAATCTGAAAATCATTTCCATTAAGGACCTGATTGAATACAGGCTGAAGCAAGACTCGCTCATTGAAGAAATAGTGCGGGTTGACATGCCTACCAAAATGGGAAATTTCAAAATGATTGCTTTTCGTGACAAAAGCAACGATATGGAACACCTTGCAATCATGAAAGGCGAATGGAAGAAGGATGAACCGGTTTTGGTGAGAGTGCATAGCAGTTGTTTCACAGGTGACATACTTGGAAGCCTCCGTTGCGATTGCGGTGACCAACTGATATGCGCCCTGCAAAAGGTACAACAGGAGGGTAAGGGTGTAATCCTTTACATGAACCAGGAGGGAAGAGGTATAGGCCTTGTAAACAAACTGAAAGCCTACAAACTGCAGGAAGAAGGCGCCGATACGATGGAAGCAAATCTGATGCTTGGTTTGCCTGCCGATGCCCGTGATTACGGAGTGGGCGCCCAAATACTTCGCCACCTGGGTGTCACCAAACTGCGCCTGATGACGAACAATCCTAAGAAGCGGGTTGGATTAATGGGATATGGATTGGAAATTGTAGAAACTGTGCCACTGGAGGTTTTACCAAATCCGCATAACCATCAATACCTGATGACAAAAAGAGATAAGATGGGGCATGACCTCAACTTAATAATGGAATCACTAGATTAATTGATTCTTAACTAACGGAAGGCCTCAACAATTGCCGGTATGTGCAAACCTGTTGAGGCTTTTTTATTGACAGGTATTCCTGAATTTTGAACCTGACAAAAAATCTTCCATTCATCCAACTCAAACAATTGCTGAGCCGACCATGCCCAAGATTGTTTTGACATTTTTGCTCATGCTATCATTTGCATGGAAAAGCAATGCGCAAAATGCGGGCTGCACAGACCCTGCTGCTGAGAACTTCAATAAGAATGCTCAAATAAATGAAGGTTCATGCAAATACAAACGAACCAGTTACAGTCCATTGAATGAAAAGAAATTGCCAAAGGATCTGAAGGAGGTAAGCGGCATGGTGTATTGGGATGGCAAGTTGGTCATGTTGAATGATGGTGGCAACGAAAATGAACTTTTTGTGGTGGATACTGCAACAGCAAAAGTGAAGCAGGTTATTGTTTTGCAGGGCACTACCAATATCGATTGGGAAGACATAACCCAGGACAGCCTTAATTTTTATGTAGCTGATATTGGAAACAACAGCAGCGGCAACCGCAAAGACCTGGTTATTTACAAAGTTCCCAAAGCAGCAATTCCAACTGGCGATACAGTAGTGATTGCCCCAGACCAAATTGAACGCATTCAATTTTCATATGCTGACCAAACTGACTTTGCTGCACAAAAAGACAATCACACAAGATTTGATTGTGAAGCCATCGTTTATTTACACGGACAATTGCACCTCTTTACCAAAAACTGGATTGGCGATTATACGGTTCATTATCAATTGCCTGCATTGCCCGGTAATTATGTAGCGGGCAGGCTTGACAGTATGCAAACTGACAATTTCATCATTACCGGCGCTGATAGCTGGGGTGATGATGAATTGATATTGACCTCTTACACTTTGGGTGGACGATGTGCCTTGTGGCTTGTGTTTGGATTTGGTCAAAGTGATATGTTTTTTGAATCGGGCAATAAGCGAACAATATCCTTGCCGCCGGTTTTAGAAACCAGCCAGTTGGAATCGGTTTGTTTTTCAGCAGAAGGCGAAGGATGGCTGGCAAGCGAACGCATCCATCGCAAAGTGGTTAAGGTAGATCAGAAGATGATGCAGTTTTCACTGGTGGGGTTGACAAAGGAGTACTATTTAAACCACCCTGTAACTGGTGCTTTGTCCGCAGGAAAATAATCTGACGGTGCTGAATTGTGAAATGACATGTTCAGTGTTAGGATGAACGGAAATGGAGCTATGTTTTTGCATTTCGATTTCTATTTTAAGGTAGCTTAGCGCAAATTTCAAAAGCAAATTATGAGTGTATTCAGGTCAGTCATCACAGGTACCGGGGCATACATCCCGGATAACATAAAAAACAACCTAGATTTCACGGTTCATAATTTTTACGACGAACATCATCATCGTATTACCACGCCACCACTCGAAGTAGTAAATAAGTTCCAGGAAATAACCGGTATTGAAGAACGCCGCTATGCTGGTGAGGATATGAACAACAGTGATATGGCCATTATTGCTGCACGTGAGGCTATTGAAAACAGCGGTGTCGACCCTGAAACTATCGACCAGATTATTGTAGCGCACAACTTCGGAAACGTGCTGAAGCACACCATTCAAACCGATGTGTTGCCAGCCATTGCCAGCCGGGTAAAGAATGCCATGGGCATCAAGAATCCTGCCTGTGTTCCTTACGATTTGATATTTGGATGCCCTGGTTGGCTGCAGGGTGTCATTCAGGCTGACGCTTTTTTCAAGGCAGGCATTGCCAAAAAAGCCCTGGTGATTGGAACAGAAACACTCAGCCGTGTGATTGATGTGTACGACCGCGATAGCATGATTTTCAGCGATGGAGCCGGCGCATGTGTAATGGAGTACAAAGAAGTTGATGAAAACGGACCTGGTCTTCTAAGTGCCAGCGTGGCTTCGCATACCCTGGATGAAGCTTACTACCTGTACATGGGAAAATCTTTTTTCCCCGGTAGCGATCCACGTGTACGTTACATTAAAATGAAAGGCCGAAAAGTTTATGAATACGCCATGCAACATGTGCCTCAGGCCATGAAAGATTGCCTCGAAAAGAGCGGAGTTGGCATTAAGGATATAAAAAAGATTTTCATTCACCAGGCCAATGAGAAAATGGATGAAGGGATCATTAAACGTTTATACCGTTTGTATGATATCAAGGATGCGCCTGCCGATATTATGCCAATGAGCATTCAGGAACTAGGCAATAGTTCAGTAGCCACCATTCCAACATTGTATCATATGGTTTTGAAAGGAGAACATGTAGGCCACGAAATAAATGAAGGTGATGTGATCATGTTTGCTTCTGTAGGAGCAGGTATGAATATCAACGCTGTGTGCTACCGTGTTTAGTTTCTTTTACTGAGTCTCTTCAGATTTCTTTGAGCGTAACGGTTTTCCCAACCCTCATTTCATAGGGCATGCCTATTTTCAGGGCCATGTTTTCTTTTTCATGACTCACCGGGAATCCAAAACAAACCGGGAAAGGATAGTCCTGCACACTTGCGTAAATAATTTCATCAATTGTCTTTCCGAACGGCGTAGATGTGTCTTTCATGTCTGTAAAGCCACCAACTACGAGGCCGGCAAGCTGTTTTAGTTTTCCTGCACGATTCAGTTGCACCAGCATTCGGTCGATGTGGTAGAGGTATTCGCTGATGTCTTCAATAAAAAGGATTGCATCTTTCATGTTGATGTCTGAAGCTGTTCCCAGTTGATGAACCAGCAAGCTGAGGTTGCCACCAAGCAGCAAGCCGCGGGCCGTTCCCTTTCGATTGAGCGGATGTGGAGCAACTTTGTACCTGTTCTTTTTTCCGGCCAATGCATTTTTTAATGAAAACACATAGGGTGATTTCCAACCATCCTCGTTAAAGGCATTGGCCATGGGTGCATGCAAAGAAGCGTAATTCAATTTTGTAAAAAGGAAACTGTGCAGCACTGTTATATCGCTGAAACCGATAATCCATTTGGGATGCTTCCGGAATTTCTTCCAGTCAAGTTTGTCAATAATGCGGGAAGTGCCGTATCCGCCGCGGCCACACAATATTGCATGCACTGTTGGATCGTCCAGCATTTGTTGAAGGTCGTTCAGCCTTTGCTCATCTGTACCTGAGAAATAGTGAAAATGTTGGCCCAGTGTTTTGCCCGCTTTCACGTGGTAGCCCCATTGCTGTAATGTTTCGATGCATTTTGCTGCCTTCTTTGCGGGCATGGCACCGGCGGGGCAAACAATGGCAATCGTATCATTTTTTTTCAGGTAGGGGGGCACCTTTATTTTCTTAGGCATATGAAACATTAATGTAACGGCAAAGTAATTATTACCCGTTAACCGGCAAGTGCCCAAACATCAGGTTATTGTTTGTGCTGTCTTCAATGGGCTGCACAGGTGGAACTACTGAAGGCGCAATTATTTCTCTGAGAAAGGAACCAGTGCTTTCAATTTGCAGGTGGTGTGGCACGCCCAATTTGAGTGCATAATTGTTTGGAACATGCCCGGCAGGAAATCCAAAACAAATGGGGTAGTTGTATTCCTGTACTTTTTCAGAAATTATTTCTTCCACACTCATGGGGAAGGTCATTTCATTGTCGGCTCTTGTAGCAGTAACGCCACCAATAATCAGCCCTGCAAGGTTGCTAAGTTTGCCGCTGCGTTTCAGGCTCATCATCATGCGGTCAAGCGTATATTTAAATTCATTCACCTCTTCGATGAACAGAATTTTTCCTTCGGTTTGAAGTTCACTTTTACTTCCAAGCATGGCACAAATCAGGCTGAGATTGCCACCCACTAAAATACCCTGTGCTGTTCCTTTTCGGTTTTGACCAAATGCAGGTGCGGTGTATTCTATCCTATTTCCCGAAAGCAAATACCTGATGCTTCGTGTGCTGATGGTTTCCTGTTGTTTGAATCCACTGGCCATTTCGGCATGAAGTGTGGGAATGCCAAAAAGCGTATGTACATGACAATGGATGGCTGTCATGTCGCTGAAACCAACAAGCCATTTGGGTGATTGCTGAAATGCCGACCAATCAACACGGTCAACAATGCGCATCGCACCATAGCCACCTCTCGCAAACAAAATTGCTTTGATGGAAGGATCGTTGAGCATGAGTTGCAAATCGGCAGTGCGTTCGGCATCACTACCACCAAATCGTTCCCATTGCTGGCCCACTGTATTACCCACACAAATTTTGAAACCCCACATCTGCAACAGCCTTTGGGTATTTAGCATCTCCTTCAGTTCCATAGGGTTTGCCGGGCATGTGATGCCAATAATATCCCCGGGAAGAAGTAACGGTGGCTGAGGCACCAGGCCTCGTAAAGATGGGTCTGTGCCGGCCAGCAATTGATTAACCAGCAATGTACTGCCGGCAGTTGCCAGTAAGCCTTTGATGAATTTTTTGCGGTTCATGAATTTCCTGTTACGAATTTAATCAACTGATTTTCCAATCAAACACATCAGTTGTTTTCATTTTGCACAACCAGTTTTGTTCCCTGGCTGTGCGCCGCAAACTCTGGCGCATACATGCATTGAATAGTAGAAATGCCATTACTGAATTCACCACTGTGCGTTACTACCATTTCATATTCAATCATCCACGTTCCCTTGGGCAAATAACTGATGAAGAAATTCATGCTTGCATCGCGTATGCTTTGGTAATAGCCAAGGCCACCGGAAAAGTTATAACCACTTAATGCCTGTGTAGGTTCAAGACAAGCAGCACGCATGTCTTTCAGGTGCACATACTCCATTTGCCTGTCGGTTTTTATTTCAATTCGCGAAACGATTTTGTCGCCAGGCTTTAGGGTGGTTTCTGATGTAATAGCCGTCAGCATTTTGCCTGTAGCTGTATTACCAACCAAGAACAACTGTTTTTTCAAAACCAACGGAGATGCTGCAGCTGTAATGTTATCCAGGTTTTCAAAATATTGCCAGTAGGCTGCACCCCATGCCGTATTTCCCGCCCTGCTTTGTCTATCACCTGCAGTTTGTTTCATTTTCACGGAAATGTTGCCCATATCAGCATTCACTTTTTCTCCGCTAAGTGTGCTTGTGAAATAGCCTGTTCCTGCTTCACCATGGCTGTTGTTGGTTTTCCAACTTCCCATGCTTATTTCAACCTGTTGCTCGTTTTCAATCCAATTGCTGCCCAACATCAGTAATGCATAACATGCATCAGCAGTTGCCTTGGTAGTTTTCCAGTTGGTGGTTTGTTTTTGTTTCAACAACCATGTTTTCAAATCGTTGACTTGCATCACATCACTATTAATTTCTGCGAAAGCTTCTGTAAGCAATGCATGGCTTTCAATAGGAGCCTGCCACCAGTAGTATGATGGATTGTTGTATTCCTTCCAATACATACCGAATTCATCTGATTGAATAGCGTTTTCGGCCAATGACCTGATGATGGATTTAGCAATGGTTGATTCATTCGTTCTGTTGAGAAATAATGCAATCATGCCTTGCTCATATTTGCTGCGGCTAGTCCAGTATTGCCTGGCCTGCTTTGTATAGAAATTGTACGCATCCAATGTTGCTTTTTTCTGCAACACTTCATTGCCAAAAAAACTGCGCATGTATAAATACTGAACAGCAATGGATGAGAGTTGGTTTTTGGTCAAGTCAGCCTTTTGTTTGATGAGCCAGTCGTAATCATCTTTAAGCCTGTCGTCGAGATAAGAAATAGCTTTTTTGCTGATGAGGCTGAGGCGTTGTTTATATGCATCGGGCCAGGCATCCAGTTTTTTGAGATGCCCTATGCCTGTGACAATGTATTGGGTAATGTACCTGTCGTCGGGGCCTCCCTTGAACCAAACAAATCCACCATTGGTGCTTTGCAGTTCTTCAAGTTTTGCCAAACTCTTTTCTGCTTCCTGGTTCATGCGCAGTAGATCGAATAGCAATGCAATTCGTTTCTTTTGTTCCGTTTCATTTTTGGCCTGCAATACCCATGGTGTTTCTTCCAGCAGTACTGATTTCAGTTGCTGATTCTTATAAAGGTTGGAAATAAGCGCTGATGTATCCGCATTTTTCCATTGCTCAAAAACGGCTTTCACTTTTGGCATGTTTTGCACAATGTGCGCTGCAAGCTCATTTGCGTAAAAACGATTCCAGGTTTGCTCTGCACAATCATAAGGATATTCCATGATGTAAGGCAGCGACTGTACAGCATACCAAATGGGATTGGTGGTAAACTCCACTGTAACTGCCTGGTGTTGAAGTGTTGGACTACTGCCACTATTGATTAGTTTTTCCCATTTGAAACTTTTGGATTGCAGATTTCGCAAATTGATGGGAAATGTTTCTGTAACCAGCATTCTGTTGCTCAGCACCGGTAAGGCCATTTCCTCGCCGTCGCTCAGGTTGGCAGCCTTTGCAGTAATGTGATACACAAGTGCATCATTGTATTGCTCAGGAATTTCGATGGGAAATTTCACTGCTCCACTTTGCCCTGCAGCAACGGTAAAATATTGCTGAGGAAAAATATTGTGCAGCCAGCCATCAACAGGCTGCATAGTAGTTGCATTGAGCAATTCAAGGGTAGCCACACCTGTGATTTCTTTCGAAGAAAGATTTACCACTTTTGAAACCAATTCCAACTTATCGCCCTGCCTGAAAAAGCGAGGTGCATTGGGTTGTACCATCAAATCTTTTTGGGTGATGGTAATTGCTTCCTTCATGCCGAATGCCAGTTCTTTTGAATATGCCAGCAACTGCAATTTCCATTGTGTAAGTGCTTCGGGCATGGTGAATTCAAAACTGATTTCTCCTTTTTCATCAGTTCGCAATGCAGGGTAGAAGAATGCAGTTTCGCGGAAATCTTTACGAATGTTTACAGCATTATTGTCAAGTGGTTTTTCCTCTTCCTTTTCAACCTCAACCAAACCATCGCCATTCGTTTTTTTCTTTGTGCTATAACCTGCAACCACTACTTCGTTCAAGGCAGATTTTGTAAATAGCTTATCGTAATCCTCGGTTACTGCAACGCCTGTCGCCTTTCCTTCGAGGGCATTGGGCGCTATAGAGTTTGCACCTCTTACCCTGATATTCCTGGCACGAAGGCCCGAAATTGTTAGCAACTGATCATAACGCTTGTCAAAATTATTATACGGCTTAGGCACAAAATAACTATCGCTGCTTCGCAATGAAAAATTGCTGTTGCTTTGCCATGGAGCAGGGTAGCTGTAAACCGGCCACAGGTAAGGTTTTTGCCAACTGTGACCATATATCTGGTCGAGCGATGCATCGTACATGGATGCCAGCATTTCGGAAGCCACTAATTCCTTTTTTGAACCAGTGATTTTTACCGACCATGTTTCCTGCTGTCCCGGCAAAAGTTTGTTGCGGAAAGTTTTTAGTTCTACCTGCAATTCTTTGTTGCTCCATGGTACACTAACGTGCCATTGCATACTGTAAGTGCGATTGTTCATTACAAAGAACCGGTTCACCACGTAACCACCACGGTCATTTTCTGCGGCATCAAAACTGTAAGGATGAATGCCTTTGCTTACTGTTTGAAAATCGTATTGTGCTTCTTTGTCACTTTGTTTTACAGTTTGCTGAATCACAAAAGCCTTATCGGCAGAAGTTCCATAAATGAATCCGGCCTTTTCACCAGGTTCAACTACCTGCCAGGTAATGGGTTCGAAAGAATAGGCTATGGCTGGAATCTGCTGCTGATTGTACACTGAAAAATAGTTGATGGCTTTTACCATCTCGCCATTCTTGTCTTTCGAAGTAGCTTCAAGCATGTACCAGCCTGCTATCAAATTTGATGGTAATGAAAGAGAATCTTTTTTATCATTTGCATTCAATGCATTTTGCCAAATTGAATTTCCTCTTGCCCAGGTTCTGTAATCAGTTTCGTTTTCAAATTCATCGTAAGGAAAATCTTTCAGGAAGGCCTCTTTTGTCATCACCGCAGTGTCGGGCTGTGGCCAAAAGCGATTCCGAACAAGCCTCTGAGGCGATTGCAAAGGGAACAATTGCAAACTTACTGCGGCCTGTTGTGGCTGGTTGTTCAGGTTGGTGAGATGGACAGCAAACGGCTTGATCGAAGTTGATTTCTGAAACACACCTCCCGGCATATTGATGTTTACGACCAATGACCGGTAGCCGATAGATGTTGTTAATTTCTGGTCGTGGCTTTCGCCATTAATATCAGTTACCGAAGTTTCAATTACATAATCAAAGGCTGGGGCTAAGTTTCTGTCGATGCTTTTGTCGGGGATTGCTGCAAAATGGATTTCGAAATTCCCCAGAGTGTTGGTAGTGGTAGCACCACTTGTTATTTCCACCCTGCTGTTGCT
>JBBIOQ010000112.1:0-4279 GCA_037443285.1 Sphingobacteriales bacterium
CTCTATCCAACTGAGCTACCGGACCAAATATTTCAACATATTCTTCAATGACCTTCCCGACTTATAGTCGGGATGCTCTATCCAACTGAGCTACCGGACCAAATATTTTACTCATTCCCCAATGACCTTCCCGACTTATAGTCGGGATGCTCTGTCCAGCTTAGCTACCGGACCAAAACGGCTGCAAATAAATGATTTTTTGGTTGAAAGTGGCAGCAAGACGGTTATCTCAATTATCCAGCTTCACTTCAAACAATTTGGGCCAGTACTTGCCGGTGATATAAATTTTGTTGCTTGTGCTGTCCCAAGCAATGCCGTTGAGCACATCGGGGCTACCCTCAGCAGTTCCGTTGGCCGGTATGCCGGTTTTGCCCCTTAAATCGCCAAGGTCTGCCCTGCCCACAATTTTGCCGGATGCAGGGTCTATTTTAATGATGTAATCAGTTTGCCACACATTGCCGTAAACGAAGCCATGGATAAATTCCAGTTCGTTGATATTGGCCTTTGGGCCCATGTTATCAAATACACCCAAGCGGTGTGTTTCTTTCAGTGTCAGTGGATCGAGAAAATATAAATTGCTGCTGCCATCGCTCAGGATGAGTTCTTTACCGTTGTTGGTGAGGCCCCAACCTTCAGTGTTCACCGGAAATTCCCTCTCCAGTTTTAGTGATGCAGCATCGTACACATAGCCTTTATTATTTTGCCAGGTAAGCTGGTAGAGTTTTCCATTCAGTATTGTGATGCCCTCACCAAAAATGTCTTTTGTATTGCTGGTTTGCTGCAACACCTTTCCTGTGGTGATGTCTACCCTACGCACATTGCTTTCGCCATATTGGCCTGTACCTTCCAGCAAATTATTCTTGTATACAACCAGTCCCTGTGTAAATGCTTTGGCATCGTGCGGATATTCCTTTACCACCTGGTAGCTAATAGATGTCGGTGAAGTCTCAGTGGTTTCGGTGCTGGACCCTGTGCCCGGTTCAGGTGCTGGCGAACACGATGAAATCATTAAAACAACTGCACTCCAATAAAAAAAACGTTGCATGGTTTTCATGGGTGCCAAAGATAGTCAGCCGCTTTTGATCAGCTTGTTAATACAGCTTCCGCAACCACTTCGCCAAATATGGGTGAAAGGGCAACACCCATTCCATTGCAACTCATGGCAGCCCAAACCCCTTTCTCTATTTCCTTCAGCACAGGTTTTTTGTTGGAACTCATGGCCATTATACCGCTCCAGCGCATCTCAATCATTTCCTCCATATTCCTGTCATTGAAAACAGCTGGCATATGCTGGGCTAAAAACGCTTCCAATGCATTTTGGATAATTTCGGTGGTAGCAAAATCAATGATCTGCTCACCTTGGAAGTCTTTGTTGCGGGCCCCTCCAAGCAACACTCTGTTACCGAGGTTTCGCCAATAATAAAATCCTTCGTCAAAATGAAAAGTCCCTTTCAGGGCAAGCCCTTCAATAGGTTTAGTCAATAATACCTGGCCACGTGCAGGCAGTATGTTTAGTTCCCTCAACTGCCCGGAAAGAAATGCATTGGTAGCAAGTACCAGTTTTTTTGCCAGCAATGCACTGCCGTCTTTTGTACGAACAACTACTGCCCCTTTCACCTGCTCCCATTCTTCTACGCCAACTCCATACAATACAGTTACACCCATTTGCTGTACCAGTTTTGCAAGTGCAAGCACCATATGCCCGCTGTGTACCCCCCCTTCCATTTTGTTTTCAAACATTGCCTCAAAACCCTCCAGGCCAAAGTCTTTCATTTTGTTCGATGCATCAGAAAATGTTTCCTGAGTATTCAGGATGGGTGCAAGCCTTGCATTCAATTGCTGCAACCGATCACCAAAATTTTCTGGCAGTTTGTCCAAACATTCAAAGCCACCAACAGGATCATATTCTACTGCATCTTCACCAAGAACATTTAGAATTTTTCTGATTCCGTGAAACCGCATTTCCACAATTTCCAGCATGGCATCCACTCCAATAGTTGCAGCATCGTGCATCAATTCTGTTGGACTGCCAAAGCATGCGAAGCCGGCATTGCGGGTAGAAGCACCCATTGGAATTGCAGACTGCTCAAGCAAAAGAATCCGCGTTCCGGGTTTTCGTTTTATTAATTCGTAAGCTGTCCACAGTCCTAACAAACCGCCGCCAGCTACCAACACATCCACCTTGCCAAGCCAGCCTTCTTTTTCCCATATGGAAACTGTATGTGTCATTTTTATGATTGTTAAATTGAACAGTGGTGATCAAACCTGCCTGCATCTTTACCATCACAAGAAGAAAAATATGCGATTCCTTTTTATTTGCCTGGTTGTTGCCATGAATAGTGTTTCAGTGCAAGCACAAACTATGAAAGAATTGTTTGGAAAAAAAGGTAAGGACAGTAGCAAGACAAGCAATGAGCTAAAGAATATTTTGAACCAGACAAAGAACGGAACACTGAGCACCACAGAAGTGACTGACGGGCTTAAGCAGGCGCTTGAAATTGGCGCAGAAAAAAGCGGCAGCAAACTATCGGCGGTGGACGGTTTTTTTACCAATGCAGCCATCAAAATCCTGTTGCCGCCTGAAGCAGCCAGTGTTGAAAAAACCATGCGTTCGCTCGGCATGGGAAAAATGGTGGACGATGCAATCCTGTGCATCAACAGGGCTGCAGAAGATGCAGCTAAATCGGCTGCTCCAATCTTTATTAATGCTATCAAAAAAATGACCATTGATGATGCATGGAGCATCCTGCGTGGTGCAGATACTGCTGCCACCGTTTACCTGCGTAGCAAAACTACCGACTCATTAACGACAGCATTTAGACCGGTCATTGAAAAATCGCTCCAGAAGGTGAACGCTACCAAATACTGGAATACGGTATTCACCAACTACAACCGGTTAGCTTCCAAAAAAGTGAATCCCGACCTCAGTGCCTATGCAACTGAGAAAGCACTTGCCGGCATATTTTACCAGTTAGGCGAAGAAGAAAAAACGATCCGGAAAAATCCGGCAGCACAGACGACTGATTTACTTAAGAAGGTCTTTGGAAAATAGCATTTTCAATTTCCGGTGCTTCATCAAAATGTCTGCCGGGCTAATAACAGTGCATTGAAATGTTACTTACATTTAGTTTTCACCCATCAACGATTCTGAAACTACTCGATGAAAAGAAGACTCTTTGTTAAACAGGCTGCCTTAGCAGCAACTGCAGCAGCCATTAAACCGGCTCTTGCTTTTGAACCAGATAAAATGAAAATCGGCATTCAGCTATACACAGTTCGCTACGAAGTGAGAGAAATGGGCATTGAATCTGTGCTTTCCAAGTTGTCGAAGGTTGGTTATCAAACGGTAGAAATGTTTGACTACAAGAAAGGCAGCTATTTTGGCCAGGATACCAAAACAATGGCAGCTTTGTTGAAGCAGTATAATCTCAGCAGCCCAAGCGCACATTTGGGAATTGATGATTTTTTGTACAAAGGCGACGATGACGCTTGGAAGAAAGCAACTGATGATGCTGCCATCATGCAACACAAATACATGGTTGTTCCACACCTCGATGAAAAGTACAGGAAGACAGCTGATGACTACAAGAAAATTGCAGCACGCCTCAATAAAGCAGGAGAGATTAGCAAAGCCGGAGGAATGAACTTCGCCTACCACAATCACGCATTTGAATTTGGCAAGCTTGGTGATACAACAGGCTATGATATATTGTTGAGCGAAACTGACCCTGCCCTGGTGAAAATGGAAATGGATATTTACTGGGTGGTAAATGCGGGCCTGAATCCAATTGACATGATCGAAAAGAACCCCGGGCGTATTACCATGTGGCATGTAAAAGACATGGACAAGAATAACAGGAATGCGCAAACTGAAGTTGGCAAGGGTAGCATTGATTTCAAATCCATTTTCGCCAAACAGAAAGTATCAGGACTCGAATACTTTTTTGTGGAGCAGGAAAATTATGACTACTCGCCTTACGACAGCATTGAAAAATGCTTCAGCTATGTGAAGCAGAACCTGGTGTAGAAATTCACATTGGTTACACGGGTAATCAAATAACAGAAAACTCCTGTTGCTTCCCCTTCGTTAGTTTGGACATCAAGGTCAAAAAAAATCTAATACTAATAACAAAAAAGAAAGGCGCCTTTATGGCGCCTTTACTTATTTTCTTTTGGTATCAAAGTTTCTTGATTTCAATGTTTCTGAACCATACATCGTTGCCATGATCCTGTAATGAAATTTTACCGCTTGAAAATGTACCAAAAGCCGGCATGCTCT
>JBBIOQ010000112.1:4306-13327 GCA_037443285.1 Sphingobacteriales bacterium
CAGGGCTTTCCAATGCTCATCGCCATAGGTGGTATTGACCACCGTTTTACCATTCAGCCTGAGTTCAATGGAGCCTTTGTTTACAATGATTTCCGCAAGGTTCCATTCGCCCACCGGCTTCACCGTTTCTTCACTGCATGCAACAAGGTCATACAGGTCGCCTGCGCGGTGTTTGCGAATTTTCCCATCGGAGTGTCCATCATTGTCAATGACCTGCATTTCAGGACCCGTCAGGTAGGAATGATCATATTGTTCACTTTCATGCACCAGGAAAATTATGCCGCTGTTGGCTCCGGGTGATACCTTCCATTCCAATTTCAGGTGAAAATTATTGAACTCATCATTGGTTGTAAGGTCGCCCCCATCGTATTTGTTGGCTGCATCTTTATGCGTGGCGTCAAGATGAAGGGCTCCATCTTCCACTTTCCAGGCACTGCCAACACTGGTCTTGTTATACGAATGCCAACCTGAAGTGGTCTTCCCGTCAAATAATTTTATCCATCCTTTCTTTCCTTTGGCAAACAACATTTCTGAAGAAACGAGGAACAGGACAAATAGCAAAAATGCATACTGCTTCATAGAAATTATTTATTGTTTATTGAGCAGCAGCACGTACTTAATCATTTGCTTCACATCATCAACCGCTAATGTTGGGTGAGGCGTCATTGGCACAGCACCCCATTGACCTGAACCACCTTTAATAATGTGATTAGTGATACGCTCAATGGTTGTATCGGCTGCGTTTGCATAACGGGCTGCCACATCTTTGTAGGCTGGTCCGGTGGACTTTTCATTCACTTTATGGCAGGTGAGGCAATCTGATTTTGCAATCAAAGCCAGGCCCTTTTGGTAATCAGGATTTTTGCTGATGTCTTCCTTAGCGGGTTCAGCCGATGTTGCTGAGTTACTTTGCTGTTCATTTCCTCCACAGGCTGCCAGCAATGCTGCAAATGCCAATGGCAATAAAAACTTTTTCATAAATAAATAATTAGGGATTGTTTAAAATAATAGTTTACAAAGATGATAGATTTCCGGACACATGGTTACGGATGAAAATGGTCATTTATTCGTCAGCCGGCAATGCCCAATATTTGCCTGTTCAGTTGTTCATTGCTGCCACCAGCTGCAAAATCATCAAAAGCTTTTTCGGTGACGCGGATGATTTGGTCTTGAATGAACAGCGCTCCTTCCCTTGCACCATCCTCAGGATGTTTGAGGCAACATTCCCATTCCATCACTGCCCACCCTTTGAAATCATAGGCAGCTAATTTGCTGAAGATGGATTTGAAATCAACCTGCCCATCGCCAAGGCTTCTGAAACGGCCTGCACGGTTTACCCAGCTTTGATAGCCACCATAAACGCCTTGTTTGCCTGTTGGGTTAAACTCAGCATCTTTTACATGAAACATCCTGATCCGCTCATGGTAATTATCGATGTACTGCAGGTAATCGAGGCATTGCAAAACAAAATGCGATGGATCATACAACAGGCAAGCCCTCGCATGATTGTTTACCTGCTCTAAAAACATTTCATAGGTAATACCATCGTGCAGGTCTTCGCCCGGATGAATTTCATAACATACATCTACACCACATTCATCGAAATAATTGAGAATGGGCAGCCAGCGATTGGCGAGTTCTTTGAAGCCTGTTTCAACAAGACCTGCGGGCCGCTGTGGCCATGGATAAACGGTGTGCCAGAGTAATGCACCACTGAAGGTAGCATGTGCATTCAACCCGAGGTTTTGAGATGCCTTAGCTGCATATTTCAACTGTTGCACAGCCCACGCCGTTCTTGCTTTCGGGTTTCCCTTTACCTCATCCGGAGCAAAGCCATCGAATAATGTGTCATATGCTGGATTGACGGCCACCAATTGACCTTGCAGGTGCGTTGACAATTCAGTGATGGAAAGACCGCATTCGTTTACAAGTCCATTCAATTCATCGGCATAGGTTTTGCTTTCTGCAGCAAGTTGCAAATCAATACAACGACTATCCCATGTAGGTAATTGAACCCCTTCAAAGCCTAATCCTCTTGCCCATTGGCAAATGGTTTTCAGGTCATTGAATGGCGGGTTATCGCCCATAAACTGCGCCAAGAAAATTGCGGGACCCTTTATTGTAGTCATGGTTGAGGCATATTTAGTTTGTGATTAGTGGAGAAGCACACCGATCGGATTTTGTTGATTATCATTTTGATGCTTTGAATCATTTTCTTAGCCTTGTCACACCACAAAATCCCACCATTTCATTTCACTCTTCGAAGCAGCCACCACGTTTTCAATAAATGCCATGCCCCTCACTCCATCTTCTACACCTGGAAAATCGAGCCATTCTTCCTGCGGCAATTCTCCGTTAATGCGTGCTCTTAAACACAATGCAAAATTCCTGTAGTGATTGGCAAATGCTTCGAGGTATCCTTCGGGATGGCCTGCAGGTGTACGTGAATTGTGTGTAGCAATTTTTGACAAATAGCCCGTTCCGGTACGGTAAACCTGGGCTGGCTTGTCGAGCCATTTTACCTTAAGCGAATTACAGTCTTCCTGCTGCCATTCAAGGCCTCCTTTTTCGCCGTAAACCCGCACCCTGATATTGTTTTCTTCGCCGGCCGCAACCTGCGTAGCCATCAATACGCCCGTTGCGCCGTTGTTGAATTTCAACAAAACAGCTCCATCGTCATCAAGTTTTCTTCCGGCAACAACTGTTTCCAACGAAGCACAGATTTGCGTCACCTGCAGGCCACTTACATACTCTGCCATGTTGAATGCATGTGTGCCAATGTCACCCATGCAACCGGCAATGCCGCTGCGTGCTGGATCGGTGCGCCATTCTGCCTGCTTCTGGTGACTGCTTTCCAAAAACGTACTCAGCCATCCCTGCGGATATTCAACATAAATCTTTCTTATTTCCCCAAACACTCCGCTCTGCACCATTTGCCTTGCCTGCTTCACCATGGGATAACCACCGTAGGTATGTGTGAGGCAAAACAATTGCCCTGTTTCATTGGCCACCCGCTCCAGTTCTTTCGCCTCTTTCAACGTAAGCGTCATGGGCTTGTCGAGTACAACGGAGAAACCATTTTCCATGGCCATTTTGGCGGGCTCAAAATGCACATGGTTAGGTGTAACGATACTCACGAAATCCATCCGGTGTTCTGCCGGTTGCTCCTTCTCTGTCTCGATCATTTCGCTGAAATTGCGATACACTTTATGTGCAGGTAAATGCAATGCAGCGCCGGCTTCAAACGATTTATCGGGATTGCTGCTGAAAGCGCCGCAGGTCAATTCTATTTCACCATCCATGGCAGCAGCTATGCGATGTACAGCGCCAATAAAAGCGCCAGGACCACCACCTACCATGCCATATCTCAATCGCCTGTTTTTCATTTCTATGAATTTGAAAATTTGGGAATTTGAAAATGAAACAACGATTCCCCATTGAGAAGCAGAAGCTGTTCCTTCAGCCTCAGACTCCTAAACTCCAGCCTGCCCTGTATTCACGTTTTACATATTGGTTGGCATCGTTGAAATTGGTGATGCGCATATTGGTGGCATCCCACAATAATTTCTTCCTGCCGAGGTATTTATCTTCCCATCCTTTCAAAGCAGGATTCTTGGTCATCCAACTTCTGATGGCAAGATTGGCAATCAGTATGCTTTCCGTAAAAGGACCGGCATAGTCGAAAGAAGAACTTGTTTTGGCATTTCCATATCCAGCCATACACGCATTTACCCACTGAACATAATGCCCTTCCGGCACCCGAGCTATGGTTGGGGCAGGCAATGTTTCGGTTTTCATGCGTGTGGTGGGCAACAGGCGGGGATTAGCGCCATAACAATCGGCAAGTATTTTACCTTTCTCACCAATGAACAAAATGCCTCCATCCCAGTTGCCCATTGGTTCGTCCGGCAAAAGTTCATCGGGCCTTTCTGGTAAGAGTCCGCCATCCATCCAGGTGACTTTGATATTTCCTTTGCCGGCTGTTCTTGGATAGTTGAGATGGATAATGGAAGCAGGTGGACAACTGTCTGTATAGCCAGCCTCTGTCCACGCAGCCGTGAACTGGTTGGGAACACTACACTCCACTTCATTCGGATAAAGGATAGGCAGAATACGATAAGCCGGGTCAAGAATATGGCAGGCCATATCGCCCAGAGCACCTGTGCCAAAAGCCCACCATCCGCGCCAGTTGAAAGGATGATAAGCAGGATTGTATTCTGTCCATTTTGCAGGCCCAAGCCACAGGTCCCATTTGAAATTTGCCGGCACTTCGTGCTGGCCGGTTGGTGTTGGAATACCCTGCGGCCACACTGGCCGGTTGGTCCATGCATTTACTTTGGTTACATCGCCAATCAAGCCAGCCTTCACCCATTCCTGCATGATACGAACACCATTGCCGCTGCCCCCCTGGTTGCCCATTTGGGTAACTACTTTGTAGCGCTTTGCAGCCTCGGTTAGCATGCGTGCTTCATAGATGTCGTGTGTCAACGGTTTTTGCACATACACATGCTTTCCTAACTGCATGGCAGCCATAGCAGCTACAGCATGTGTATTATCGGGCGTTGAAACGGATACTGCATCGATGTTGTTCTTTTCCTTCTCCAGCATTTCGCGAAGTCGTGGTAGTACTTTGCCTTGGGAAAGTTCTTGACAGATGTGGCAGCCTGCTTTTCATCCACATCAACCAGGGCAACGATGTTGGCCTTGGCGCTCTTGGCAAATTCTGAAAGGTCGCTCTGTCCCTTGCCGCCGGCACCAATGCCTGCTATGTTCAGCTTATCGCTGGGTGCAACAAATCCACGGCCCAACACATGGCGTGGTACAATGAAAAAGCCTGCACCGGCAAGCGCAGTGTTGGTAATAAATTTTCTTCTCGATGATTTTTTTGACATGGCAATGATTATGAAGAGTTCAAAAGTCAGAAAGTTCCAGAGTTCACAAATTTGGTGATGCGATATGATTTAATTTCTTATTCCTTATTTCTTATTTCTTATTTCGCTTTCCCTTATCCAAACTTCACGCATTCATTCAGTTCCTTCTCCGTGTATGCAACGCCATACTGCTTCAGCACTTCATCGGGCACACCATTCCATTGATTGGGTTGATTGCCTGCATACCCGATATCTTTCACACCCATTTCGGAAGTATAGAAACCGCTGGCTGTTAAGTTGCGCATCAGTGAAAAGAAAGCGACTCCTTGTGCCATTTCAGGCTTTGCCTTTTTTGGGTAAGCTATGGCATCCACTACTTCTATTTGCTGTTCGGAACTGCAATCGGCAAATGCTTTTCCGTATTGCTTCAGGCAATACAAATCGAGCCAGCGCAGTCCGCCCCGCATGGGTGTTTGATGTTCCGGCATATCCTTCACAATGAATTCGATGAAAGCCGGCACTCCTGCCTGCGATGCACTACCGCTCACTTCATCTGCAGGAATTATGATATCAGCAAGCACAGTGATAGTTGCCATTTCAGCGACAGTGAAATATTTTTCCTGCATCAACTTTGCATCGTGTTCTTTCTCTTCCTTCATGCGGTCGTACGAAAAAGCATCTGCACTCGCAGTTTTCAATTCCGTATTCGCCTTTTCCGACGAAGGCTTGCAGGCATCTAAGAGAACTGAGGTACTCAAAGTTCCCAAAGCAAGTGCTTTCAATGATTTTCTTCTGTCCATAAAAGGAGTTTGAAGTTTCTTGTTTGTAGGTTGTTATAAGGCTTGCCCAGAAAAATTAGATATTCCGTTTTTTCATTTCATCAATCAGGTATTCGCTGGCACGCATGCTGAGTGCAAGAATGGTCCAGGTTATGTTTTTATCGGCCTGTGAAGTGAATGCTCCGCCATCCACTACGAACAGGTTTTTACAGTCATGCGCCTGGTTCCACTTATTAAGCGCCGATGATTTTGCATCGCTTCCCATCCGAACTGTACCGGCTTCATGAATTATTTTACCAGGCGATTCAAGCCCGTAGTTATTACTTGCGTCATCATCGGCACCCCAAGTTATCACTGCACCCATGTTATGCATGATTTCCTTGAAAGTCTCCTTCATGTGCTTTGCCTGTTTTATTTCGTAATCACTCCATTTCACATTGAACTTTAAAACAGGTATGCCATATTTATCAACCACATTGGGATCAATTTCGCAGAAATTGTCATAGCGCGGAATGGCTTCTCCCCTTCCTGCCATGCCTATGCCTGCACCATAGAAAAAGCGGAAATCTTCTTTCAGTGATTTGCCGTAACCACCAGCTTCCTTTTGCTGCCCTTTCACTACAAATTTTCCATTGAGTCCTTCTATTCCCCAACCAAAGCCATAGGCTGGTTGCTGCATGCCACCCCAATATTCAATGTGGTAGCCTCTGGGAAAATCGAGCTTCCTGTTATCGCCCCACCATGGCGTGTAAACATGCATATTGCCTACGCCATCCTCATTGTAACGTTTTCTGTCGAAGAGATGTGGAAGAACACCTCCCATAGCAGCGCCTGTAGAATCGTGCAGGTAACGCCCAACTACACCGCTGTTGTTTGCCAGCCCATTGGGATGGCGCGGACTTTTTGAATTGAGTAACAACCTGGCACTTTCGCAGGCGCTTGCGGCAAGTATAACAGCACGCCCGCTAACCTGATATTCCTGCAATGTTTCTTTGTCTACATATGAAATACCTGTGGCCTTACCTTCTTTATCTGTGATCACTTCACGTGCCATGGCATTTACAACGAGGTCCACATTGCCGCTTTCAACAGCAGGTTTCACCAGCACTGAGGAAGAAGAAAAGTCGCCATAAATCTGGCAACCCCGGTTGCATTGGGCACAGTAAAAGCATGCACCTCTTTTGTCGTTTATTTTTTGCGTAAGAATAGAAAGCCTTGAAGGTATGACAGGCACACCTGCGGTAGCAGCTGCTTTCTTCAAGAACAATTCATGCAGTCTTGGTTTGGGGGGCGGAAGAAATATACCGTCGGGGTCGTTTTCCAAACCTTCGTTGGTTCCAAAAATGCCAATCAGCTTATCAATTCTATCGTAAAACGGTTTTACATCATCATAGCTGATGGGCCAATCATCGCCAAGGCCATCCACACTTCTTCTTTTAAAATCACGTGGGCCAAACCGCAATGAAATACGCCCCCAATGGTTGGTTCTTCCACCTACCATTCGTGAACGCCACCAATCCCAACTGGTGCCCTCGGCTTTCGTGTAGGGTTCGCCATCGATTTGCCAGCCCCAGTAGCTGGCATCAAAATCGCCAAATGGCCTGAATTTGGTGCTGGCTCCGCGGCGTGGCGAATCCCACGGATTCTTCAGTTGGTTTACATTTTTTGCAGGATCATAATCGGGCCCTGCTTCCAGCAAACAAACTTTTAATCCTGCATTGGCCAACACATAGGCAGCCATTCCACCACCAGCACCGGAGCCAACAATTACGGCATCGTATTGCTTCGCATTCTTTTTGATTTCAATGGCGCCCATCAGGAATCGTTTTGGAAAATTTCAGAGCATTAAAAATAGGCGATTCATGTAACCAGAAATAAGAAAAGAAGAACAGCAGGTACAAAGTCATTTTTAATTTTTTTGTTTTATTCTGCCAAAGTCGGAATGGTCGGTATGGTGTGGAAACTTACCCTTTGGTGGTTTGTATTAATCCCTACTTTTAAACCTTTCATTAATCCAAACGTATGCCTGCCACTCTGAAAAAGAAGCAACTCTTTGTTGCCAGTTGTTTAGCATTATTAGTTACCTCGTTATCATTCGGCATCAGGGCCGGAATATTGAACACGCTGGGCGACCAATTTCATCTCGATAAAGCGCAACTTGGAAGCATTGCTGCCACTGCATTCTGGGGCTTTCCGCTGGCAGTGGTTCTTGGCGGCATGGTGGTGGATATTATCGGCATGAAAAAACTACTCGTTGCTGCTTTTCTCTTTCATCTTGCCGGTATTCTGCTTACCATTTTTGCAAATGGTTTCTGGCCACTTTTTATATCCACGCTTCTCATTGGTATTGCAAATGGAACGGTGGAAGCTGCCTGTAATCCGTTGGTGGCTTCGTTGTACCCAAATGACAAAACCACCAAACTCAATCATTTTCATTTATGGTTTCCGGGTGGAATTGTTATTGGCACGTTGATTGTTTTCTTCCTCAGTAAAGTGGGCGTAAGCTGGCAGGTGCAGGTGGGCCTGATGATTATTCCAACACTGCTGTATGGTTTCCTGTTTTCAAAACTTGAATTTCCGGTGACAGAAAGAGTGGCAAGCGGAGTTTCTACAAAAGAAATGTACAAGAGCCTGGCAAGCCCTCTTTTCATCTTCATGATCGTCTGCATGTTCGGCACGGCCATTACTGAGTTGTTTACCGGTCAGTGGATTGATGTGTTGCTTCGCAATGTAACAGACAATGCGCTGCTGATACTTACACTTACAACCGGTGTAATGGTAGTAGGGCGTGGACTTGCCGAACCCGTAGTGCACAAACTTTCGCCACAGGGTGTACTGGTTATCTCTGCTATGCTTGCCACCTGTGGCCTGTACCTGCTGGGCCACACAACAGGTAATATGATTTTTGCCGGTGCACTAGTGTTTGGTATGGGCGTATGTTATTTCTGGCCAACCATGCTAGGGTTTGTAGCAGAAAACCTGCCTAAAACCGGCGCGGTAGGTATTAATCTCATGGGCGGCGCAGGCATGTTTGCCGTAAGCATTTACATGATGTTGATGGGAAGGCACTATGATGAAATTCTTCAGGAGAAATTGCCTGCAGGCACCGACCTCAAGACATACATGGAAGCGGCTCCCGGCACTGAAATGGCGAATGCGCTGAATACAGCAAAATCGGCTGCAGGCCCTGAAATAATTAATGCAACGATGATGATTCCAATTGCGTTGTCAGTCGCATTCATTTTGCTTTTTGTGTATATGCGCAATCGTAGGAAACCCGTTCTTCAAACCGCATAATTTTCAATCATGAAATCAACACGAAGGAAATTGATAAAAAACCTGGTGGCTGGTACAGCAGGCATTGGCGTGCT
>JBBIOQ010000113.1:0-3940 GCA_037443285.1 Sphingobacteriales bacterium
AATGCGCCGTTGATGCTCGGCCAGGTAGGGGCAGCCGAAGCAGCTTTGTGACCTGCCATCAGGGCTCCATACAACAGTTGTAAAGCCAGTAGCAAAATGATGGTAATTGCCAGGTTGCGCAGTCGATGGTTTAGTATTCTTTCTTTGAACGGGATGCGCAGCAACAGGGCAAACCAATAGGTATAACTGAGCAATCCAAGGGCAAAAACAAAATGCAAAGCAAGGCGGGTTGGTCTTACATAAATAGCGTCGCCGGTGAGGCCGCTGGCAACCATTATCCAACCTACAAAACCCTGCAGCCCACCCAGTATGAAGAGGATGACCAGCGGTTTCACCATGCTGGGCTGGAATTTCTTTTTTACAATGAACCAGGCAAAACCAACCGCAAATACCAACCCAATCAACCGAGCCCAAAGACGGTGAAACCATTCCCAGAAGAAAATGGATTTAAAATCGGAAAGCGTGAAATCGGTGTTGAGCAACCTGAACTGAGGCGTGCCTTTGTATTTTTCAAATTCGGCCATCCATTGCGCATCATTCAACGGGGGCAAGGCACCGGTCACCACATCCCATTCGGTAATGCTGAGGCCGCTGCCGGTGAGGCGGGTAATGCCTCCCAGCGCAATTTGCACCACGGTCATTATCACGCCGGCCATCAGCCAAAATGCTACCATTCGGTTGTTGCGCTGCTGCTGCCATTCAATTCCACCTGCTATCACATCCATCTTCCACTTTGTTGTTTGGCGGGCAAAGGTAGTGTGCACAATTCAGCCACAGCTATTGTTGAAGAATCGGAAATTTTGTGGCCGTATTATTGCACATGTTGCGCAGCTATTACAAAAAGGGTTTAATGGAAGCCGGAATTGATGAGGCCGGCCGTGGCTGCTATGCCGGGCCTGTGTTTGCTGCTGCCGTCATCCTTCCACCCACTTTCAAACATCCGCTGCTCAATGATAGTAAACAAATGAGTGAAAAGGATCGCAACCTGCTGAGGCCCATCATTGAAGCAGAGGCCCTGGCCTGGGCAGTTGCTTCGGCGGATCATGATGAAATAGATCGCGTAAATATTTTGCAGGCCACTTACAACGCAATGCATGCAGCGGTGAACCAGCTTTCTATCAAACCCGAAATGCTATTGGTTGACGGCAAGTGGTTCAGGCCTTTGAAGGGGATAGCGCACCAATGCATCATAAAAGGCGATGGCATTTATGCCAGTATTGCCGCAGCAAGTGTTTTGGCGAAAACACACCGCGATGAATTTATGGAAAACATTCACTTGCATTTTCCTCATTACAACTGGCAGCAGAACAAAGGCTATGGTACTGCCGAGCACAGGCGTGCCATTGAAATACACGGCCTGAGTGATTATCATCGCAAGAGTTTCAATATTCAATCAAACCAGCTACCGCTTTTTGAACCGTAGAATGGGGTAAAAAAGCCTGGCTGGTGCTGCTTGATTGAGCTGCACAGCCAGGCGTATGTGTAAGCGTGTAGAGTGTGCAAACGCTTACCTATCCGGTTGTGTTACTTATTTCATCAACACAATGCGTTGTTGCTCAACACCTGTAGGTGTTTGCAGCACACATGTGTAAGTGCCTGCGGGCAGGCTGGTGGTAACTACTGGTAGCTGATGAGGAACTCCTTTTTCAACTGTTGCATTAAACAAACTTGCTACCACATTTCCATTCATGTCGAGTAGCTTGACAGTAACAGGCCCTGTTTGTGTGGTTGTAAAATTGATATTGCAATTGTTTTGGAAGGGGTTAGGAAATACACGGAAATCTGAGGTCACTTTGAATGATTTCATTGCCGTAATTGTTGCTGGTGGTAAAGGATCACATGCACCGAGATAAGCTCCTTTTCTTATGAGTGACGGAGCCGCTTCACGTGCAACCATCTGCACATTTCCATTGTGGCACACAATGATTTTTGCTTCCTTCCTGTTTTCATTGCCGCCTATGAAATTAGGCAGTGCTTCATACAGTGCTTTGGCAATATCATAAGGGTCAATGCCATAATAATTGGTCATTACTGCAATGGTCATTTTCCTGTCAGTTTGATAAAACATAACTGCGCGATAACCTGGTGCACGACCATTGTGGCCAACGAAATAGTCAGTTTCGCTAATCCTGTGATTTGTCCATATACCATAGCCAAGGTAATCGCCTGTTTCATCGGGTGTAGATGAAATGGAATTCATCATGAGGTCAATGGTTGACTGCCTGGTGGCACGGCCGCCAAACAAAGCATTTCCCCATTGTGCAAGTTGGCCAACATTGGAAACAAGGCCGCCACCTGTGAAAGCCAGTGAATTAATGGCTGTGAACGGGAACCTGGATACGTTGGTGTAAAAATTGGGGAACAAAGGCTGACCAGTCATTTGCAATACCGGGTTGAAATAGCTGAAATTGTCGTGAGGGGCAGCCAGTGGGAAACCGGTAGTGTTGTTTTCGCGAACGGTGAGATACATGGTGTTTAAACCCAGTGGTATGAAAAACCTTTCACGGTAGTGTTGTTCCATGGGCTTGCCGGTTACCATTTCAATTATCTGGCCAAGCAAAATGTAGTTGGTGCTGGAGTAGCGGCGTTCGGCACCAGGGGTGTTTATCTGGTGAACAAGAGAAAGCATTTCAAACGGAGTCCACACCTTGGTGGGCTGTGCGGCTACATAAATCAATATCATCATTTCTTCTGTGTAATCAGAATAACCGCTTTCGTGTGCCAATAACTGGCGGATGATAACATTGCCATTCAATGCAGGATTAATGACACTGAGATACGGAATAAATTTGACGACAGGGTCGTCCAGGGAGAAATAGCCGTCCTTCGAAAGTTCGATAGTAAGTGCAGCAGTAAATGTTTTGGTAACACTGTACATCTGCGAAAGTGTGGAAGTAGTAAATGGCGTGCCACCTGGCAGCAAGTTGAGATCTGCATCCACGTTGCGGGCAGCATAGCCCGAAGCGCCTTGCCATACAGCAAGGCCATCTACATTGATGCAAGCGCTAATGCCACCTACTACCGGGTTGGCTGCGTTTACCTGTAAATCATCGAGCACTTTTTGAAGGCGTATTTGTGTTTGGGGCGAAAAGCCCTGGGCAAAAATGGTAGCAATCGTCAGAACCATGAAACTGACCCAAAGGCTCATCCGGCGGATGACCCTGCGGGTATCACTTTTCATAAAATTGGGTTTAAGGTTTGGAAATCTGTAAATCAGGAATTGCTAAAGGTCAGTACTGCAAACTAGCAGCGTGATGACACAAGTCATTGTATTTTTAAGTGAATAGGTGTAACTGGGTAAGCAGGAAAAAACATCCTGCTTTTCCTGTTGGTTGCAGTATAAACTTTGTTGAAATTCACAGAAAAAAGAAAGCAGGAAAGTGGCAACGAATCATGCCATTAGATATCGAATTTCTGATCCTTGAAACTTTGAACTCCCGCATTTTGTGTTTCATTCCACCCATTCGCCTTTTCCCAACCTGGTCAGTATCGGTTCTTCGCCAGTGAGATCTACAACGGTGGATGGCTCGATGCCACCGGGGCCGGCATCCACAATCATGTCCACAAGGCGGTCATAGTTTTCGTAAATGAGGTCGGGATCGGTAAGGTCCTCGGGTGTTTCGGCCGGCACCGAGGCCGAAAGAATAGGATGTTCCAGGGCTTCAGCTATGGATTGGGAAATTTTGTTATCGGGCACCCGCAAGCCAATGGTCGATTTCTTGCTCTGCATGATGCGGGGCACTTCTTTACTGGCAGGCAATATGAAGGTGAAAGGACCCGGCAAGTGTTGTTTCAACAAGCGAAAGGTGGGCGTATCCAACTGGCGGGCGTATTTGCTCAGGTCGCTCAGATCGTGGCATACAAAGCTGAGCAGTGCTTTGGAGGGGTCGGAATGCTTGATGCGGGCAATACGCTGCAATGCAATGCGGCTGTGCATACT
>JBBIOQ010000113.1:3973-13243 GCA_037443285.1 Sphingobacteriales bacterium
GATAACCCCGTCCTGCATCAGGCATTGAACTACCTGTTGTATCAGCCTGGGTTGAGGATTTACGGGGTGTATGCGTACATGAATAGCCATGGCTGGAAAATTACGTCATCTGTACATGCCTGCCTGAATATTGCAGGCAAATACATGCTTGGGCGTAACAATTGCTTAATACTACTTTTGCAGCCAAAACAGAGTACCCATGAAATTGTCGCCAGTGGATGTTGTCAACTCCATCAGTCCTTCCGATTTCAAGAAAAAATATTATGATACCATGAAGCCGGTTGTAATCCGGGAGCTTTCGAAAGACTGGCCGGCTTACAGCAAATGGAGCTGGGACTATTTCAAGCAACTGGTTGGCGAGCAAAGGGTGGCTCTTTACAACAATGTGAAGAGCGACGCTTATACACCTATCAACACTGCAGATGACTACAAAACTTTTGGCGAATACATTGACATGATAAGCAGTGGACCAGCTGGCTGGCGTATTTTTTTGTTCAATATTTTTGAACATGCACCTCAATTAGTCAATGATTTCGCCTGGCCCGAACACCTGATGAAGGGCTTTGTGAAAAAGTATCCGATGTTGTTTGTGGGAGGTGCCAGCAGCATTACCCACATGCATTTCGACATTGACCTCAGTCATATTTTACATACACAATTTGTTGGTCGCAAAAGGGTGTTGCTGTTTCCATTTGAAGAGCAGCACAAGCTTTACCGAAAGCCTTTTGAAGTGCTGAGCCTGGCGGATTTCAGCAATTACTATATGCCCGAAAAAAGCAAACTGAATTTTGAAGAATTTCCTGCTGTGGCAAAAGCCGAAGGAATGGAAGTGGTGCTTGAACACGGTGATACTTTGTTTATGCCCGGCGGTTACTGGCATCATATGGAATACCTCGACAGTGGCTTTGCCATGAGCCTTCGAGCCTTGCAGCCAAGCCTTAGCGGCAAGCTGAAAGGTGTGTGGAACCTCTTTGGCATGCGTACCATTGATACACTCATGAAAAAGACCATGCCGAAGCCTTGGTACAATTTCAAAAAGGAAAAAGTATTTGAAATGGCCGCCCGGGAAATTGCAGGGTAAACCCATTGAAAAATTGTTTAAACAAGGGCTATTGCACTTTGTAATGCGCAACCTTGTATATTAGGGTTTGTGAGTCAACGATTTACACTTCGCATACCTGCCCTTTTTTGGCTGTTGGCCCTGTTGCTGACACAAGGTTTCATGCACGCAAATGCGCAACGCAGCAAGGCGGACTCCGTTAGTTACCTGTCATCTTATTGGTACAATGGCATTGGACTTTTGGAAAGGCCATTGAAATGGAATGGTGAGCAATGGGTAACAGCAGGCGGCCTCATTGCCTTCACCGGTGCTATGGTTACACTGGATGAGGCCATCAATATTCCTGCGGCCAACTGGAATTCAACTTTCGCTGAAAATTTTGGGAAAGCGGGTGAAATTGCAGGTGGTGCGCCCGTACAATTAGGCATCAGCGGTGGCGCAATACTGGTTGGTTCATTGGCACACAACCACCAAATTTCCAACTTCGGTCTCGACAATTTGCAGGCACAGATTTTTACCGGCGGAATGGCGTTTTTTATCAAAAATCTTGCGCACCGTGCCCGCCCTGAAACGGGTGAAGGAGCTTTTGCGTGGTATGGCCCCATTAACGGGTGGGGCAACCAGAGTTTTTTCAGTGGGCATACGGCCATGGCATTTTGCACAGCCAACATGCTTTTTCTTCATAGTCACAAAAAGTGGTGGGTTGGCGTGCTGGCATTTGGCGGCGCATCTGCTGTGGGCATCAGCCGCATGCAGCAACAGAAGCATTGGGGCAGCGATGTGGTGATGGGTGCCATTATGGGTACAGCCATCAGCAATTGGGTATACCATCAGCAGGAAAAGCGCAGATTGGTGCGTCACCAGGTGAAGCCGGCTTTTCATTAGCCAGGGGTTCGAAAGCCGCTGATTTCACGTCATTCTATTTTTCGAATAAAGGAAAAAACCCTGTTCTGACATCTACCTTCACAAGCCTTTGCAACCGCTGCCTTCAGCAACTTGTTACATTTGCTGCCGTTTGAGCAGCGTAACACCCGCTCCAACTTTCATTTACAATATTGAATTATGATACAGACAGGCAACCCGGTCATCAGCATTTATACCGAAATGACACCCAATCCCGAGACAATGAAGTTTGTGGCAAATAAACTGTTGTACCCGGGCAAAAGCATCGATTTTCCAGATGAGGCCAGCGCTACACCATCGCCCTTGGCAAAGGAACTGTTCACTTTCCCCTTTATCAGGAGTGTGTTCATTGCCAGCAATTTTGTGACACTCACTAAAACATCTGAAACCGAGGACTGGATGGATGTAATACCCACTGTAAAGCAGTTTTTGAAGGAATACCTCGAAAACGGTGGTGTTGTGGTAAATGAAGATGAAATAACAAGCAGGAAGCAACAGTCTGCATCCAACACGGTAGATGCGGATGACGATGATGTGGTAAAACGCATTAAAGAACTGCTCGAAAACTATGTGAAGCCTGCAGTGGAAATGGATGGCGGCGCTATCCAGTTCAAGAGTTACAGTGAAGGTGTGGTAAACCTTGCCTTGCAGGGAAGCTGCAGCGGCTGCCCAAGCAGTATGATAACCCTGAAGGCCGGCATTGAAGGCATGATGAAACGCATGATACCTGAAGTGCAGGAAGTAGTTGCTGATGCTGAATAAGAAAAAGAACTTTCAATAATACAAACACCTGCAAGTGATAATTCCTGCAGGTGTTTTATTTTGCCGCCATGCATTGCAATAAACTCCTTCAGGTTGATACAACCAGCGCCGGTTACAAAATTGGATACCAGGTCGGTTCCTGGTTGCCCTTGGTAGTTTTGCTGCTTGTGACCCTGGTGGTAGTAAGGTTTGTATTGAAACGCCGCAAAAAAGAAGGCCGCTGAATGTAGAAAGGTCAGGGTACCTTCGAGAGGGATAATTAATTATCAAAACGAATCTCATGTCATACACTATTCCTGCTCAAACACGCATTGGCCATGTGCACTTAAAGGTTGCCGATTTGCAGCGTGCCCTTGATTTCTACTGCGGTCTATTGGGTTTTGAATTGGTGATGATGTATGGGGAACAGGCGGCCTTCATTTCCGCAGGCGGGTATCACCATCACATTGGACTCAACACCTGGTACAGCAAGGGCGGCAAGCCGGCCCCGTTGCACAGTGCCGGATTATTTCATACGGCCATTCTTTTTCCAAGCAGGCATGACCTTGCTGTGGCAGTCAACCAGTTGCTGATTGCTGGCTACCCGCTGACCGGTGCAAGCGACCATGGTGTAAGCGAAGCCATTTACCTGGATGACCCTGATGGAAACGGCGTTGAACTTTATTGGGATAAACCCCGGGAACAATGGCCGATGAATGCTGACGGTTCATTAAACATGTACACGCACAGCCTGGATTTGGACAACCTGTTGGCTGAGGCAAAAAAAATGTGAGGATTTTTAAATCCTCACACCTGGTGAAGCGAAACGAGTATCAATAGATGAATTGTTCTGTTACTATTTTTCCATCCTTCACTTCATACACAGCTATCTCATCCATTTGGCTGCGGCCCATTCCTTTCATGGTCACGTCCATGCCCATTGCCACGCTGAAATGCTTTCCTGCAACCACCGGTGCTGAGCAGTAACCGCCGTGCATTGCTTCTACCATCTGGCCAAAATTGGCGCCTTTTTGCCTGATGGCTTCCAATCCTTCAACCGTTTGAAGTCCTTGCGAGTGTGCCGGTTCAATGCTTTTGGCATTTTGAGCAAAAAGTTCATCCTGAATTACATTCCACTGGCCTGATTGTGCCAACTCATAAAATCTGTTGGCAACTTCTTGCGTTGTCATGTTGTTTTGTTTTTTGGGTGAAAGGGTAAAATAAAAAAACGGCCTGCGGGGTGCAAGCCGTTCATAAAATAACTGAGATGCTTTTACAGCAATATTGCTTCAGAAGTGATGGCCACATTCAATGATTTTGAAATGGGGCAATTCAGTTCGGCATTCTTCACGGCTTCAGCAAACTGATCGGCAGTAGCTCCAGGTACTTTGCCTTTTACCACCAGGTGGCTGCTGGCAATTTTGCCATCGGCAAAAGTTACTTCGCAATGGGCATCGAGCGATTCAGGCGTAAAGCCCATTTCGCCAATGATGAAGCTGAGCTTCATGGCAAAACAGCCTGCATGTGCCGCAGCTACCAGTTCTTCAGGGTTGGTGCCAATGCCTTCGGCAAAACGGCTGTTGAAGGAATATTGTGTTTGGCTCAATACGCCACTTTGGGTAGTCAGGTGGCCGCCGCCTTCTTTGCCTGAACCGTTCCAAACGGCTGTTGCATTTCTTTTCATAGTAAAATTTTTGGGCCAGCAAAGTACAAACTGTTTGTCAGCCGCCGATGAAATACTATGCAATCTTCCGCATTCAGTATCACGCTATTCATCGGCCTTCTTCAGTTCGTAAATGCTGCGCAAATCATTATAAATCTTGTCCATATTCAGGGCAAGGTCTATCAGCTTTCCGCTTCGCACATCGAACACCCAGCCATGAATGCTGGGGTTCCGGTTTTGGCCCATGATCGCTGCACATGGTCTATTTTAAAGATGTTGATGCACTGCTCTTCTACATTCAACTCCACCAGTCGGTCGAAGCGTTTTTTGGTATCGGGTATGGCATCCAGTTCATGGCGGTGGATGCGGTACACATCGCGTAAGGCTTGCAGCCAACTGTTGAGTTGCCCCATGTCGCTGGGGTTCATGGCGGCATTCACGCCCCCGCATTCGTAATGCCCGCAAACAATAATGTGTTCTACATGCAGGAATTCCACTGCATATTGTACAACAGCATTTATGTTGTTATCTGTACTCACTACCAGGTTGGCAATATTGCGGTGTACAAAAACTTCGCCGGGGCTTACGCCCATCAGTTCTTCGGCTGTGACCCTGCTGTCGGAACAACCTATGTACAAAAAGGAAGGGCTTTGCCCCAGTGCCAGTTTATCAAAATAGTCTTTGTCAACAGCGAGCTTTTCTGCCACCCATTGGCGGTTGTTCTCAAATATTTTTTCGAATTCCATAGATGCTTTGGTTGGTGGGACTAACAATTTAGCGCATCATGCCCAAAGTTGTTGGCCTTTTTGAGGTTTGAAAATAGCAGCCAGATGATTCCTTTTGGGGAATGCTCTTACCAAAGATATTTGCACAAAGCAAACACGACATTAAGTTTAGCTGTTGTTCAACTGGCATTGTACAAATTCCTGATTGTAGGTGTCATTGTATACACAGGCAGGCCAAAATCTTGTTTGAAAAAGGAAGAAGCCCGTGCATGAAATATTGAATCAATTTATTGATGGTCTGCGCCAAACCACGTTGCTCGAATTTGTAGCCGTTGTTGCCGGCATTGCCAGTGTGTTTTTTTCTCGGAAAGAAAATATTCTGGTGTATCCTGTTGGCCTGGTGAATACCATCATCTACATCTACCTGAGTGTGAAAGGCCACCTGTTGGGTGAAGCCAGCGTGAATTTCTATTACACTGTGATGAGCATTTACGGCTGGATTCTCTGGGCAAAAACTGATACGCACCATGAGCATGTGCTGCACATCACGTACAGCAGCAGGAAGGAATGGATACAACAGCTATTGTTTTTTGCATTTTTCTATGTCGGCATTTTTGGAGCGCTTAGCTGGTTGAAGCAATCATTTGCATCCGGAGCCATTCCATGGGCCGATGCCTTTGCCAGCAGTACAGCTTACACCGGCATGTGGTTGATGGCGAAGAAAAAAGTAGAGAGCTGGTATTGGTGGATTGCCACCAATGTGGCGAGTATACCACTCTATTTTGTGAAAGGCTATGTGTTTACCAGTGTTCAGTTTATGGTGCTGCTGGTGTTGGCCGTAATGGGATTGGTGGAGTGGAGAAGAAAGGCGAATACATCAGGCATAAAAAATGCGCAAGCTGTTCTTTAGTTCATCATACGGGCTACTTAACAATGCAGCCACAAAAGAAACAAAGTTGGTACAGAAAAATCTTTTGTGATAAATCGAATTACAATTTGCGTTTCTGCTCCAGCACTTCCACCATCAGCATGGGTCTGTAGCCCTGCTTTATTCTTTCAATGCCAATCATGATGCTGGTTTCGGCCAGGCTGCCGGGTATCTGCGGCAGGTAAAACAGCTTCACTTCAGTCATGTTGTCGGGTTTGGTGGGAGGCAGTTCTGTTGGGTCGACGGGCTGCAGATTGACGGTGATGCTATCGGTGAGAGGTAACACGCAATTGTTGATTTGAGCAACGGCCTCGCTGAAGAAGTGTGCAGCATTCAACGGGTTGGCAATGGTTTCAAAGGTGGCAATGTATTGCCAGCTTTCCGTAAAGATGGTATCACGTTCATCAGTGGAATGTTCAATGATGCTGCTCTTTGCATTGGGCCATTCAAAAGTAGTGCTGTAGTGTTCGTTGCTGAATTTCCAGATGCCGTTGACCTGGTAGCCGCTGCTGTTGCGAACCTGCTTGTCGAGCAATCCCGAAAAGTGGTTATGTGTCGATTGATAAATCACTTCGCGAATGGCAGAGCATTGCCGCGAAAGCGCCACATCCTGCTGCGCTGCAAGTGCAGTAGTGTTGAGCAGGAACAGCCATATTATTCCATGCCGAAGCATAGAGGAAAGGTAAAATTTTTAACCACCTGTAAACAAAGACCCTGGCGAAATCGGACAAAGAAATGATTGCTGCTTTGCGAACTTTGTGTCTTCTTTGTGCCTATGTGGTTTAAATATTCACCATGCTTATAAAAGTAGTCATCATTGGTCCGGAGAGCACCGGCAAGAGTACACTGTGCGAAATGCTGGCGCAGCATTTTGACACTGAGTGGTGCCCTGAGTTTGCACGTGAGTACCTGATGACAAACGGAACGGATTATGAGTATGAAGACCTGCTGACCATAGCGAAAGGACAGGTAGCGTTGGAGGAAGAATATTCGCAGCATGCTGTTTATCGTTCATCGTTTACTGCTGACGAGAAGAAGCAAATCCTCGGTCAACAATCAACAGTCGACAGTCAACTGCTTTTTCTCGATACCGACATGCAGGTGATGAAAGTGTGGAGCCAATATGTTTTTAACGATTGCCACACCTGGATACTGAACCGCATTGCCGAACGGCCGTATGATTTGTATCTGCTTTGCAAACCCGACTTGCCATGGGTGAAGGATGAACTGAGAGAATATCCAGATGAAAAACCCCGGCAGGAACTATACCATATTTATCGCGACATTTTGATTCAGCAACACGTACCATGGATGGAGATAAGTGGTGATTATGATGAAAGATTACAGAAGGCGGTGATGGCAGTGAATCAGTTGATTAGTTGATTGGTGAGTTGGCAATTATCAGTGCTATGTCTGGCTTACAATATGGGAATGTAAAATTCAACCCTTGTTTTTCCTTCCGGATGCTCCTTGTAGTTGTTATAATAAATTTCGTAAGGGAATGACCTTCGGAATTGGTAGCCGTTTTCATTCATCCATAGAAACAGCGACGTCCAGGCTTTTTCAAATTCATCGAGTGTTAACTCGGTGCTGCCTACAATGTATTTGCCGGGCAGCAGCGTTTCGTTGAACACTTCGCCTTCAGGGGTCACTGGCTCTTTCAGCAACATGCAAGCGTGTATTCTTACTTTATCGGGTGCTGTTGTTTTGAAACTGTCGTGATATACCGACACCATTTTTGCATCCGATGCAGGGAAAAGACCTTTGGCTGTAGCCCAATTCAGCAATTGGTTGTATGCAGTTTCCACTCCTTGAATACCAATGCTGGCTACTGCTGCCAGGTGCATTTCAGGCATAGTTTTTACTTCGATGTTGAGATTCATGTGCGACCAATTTTGTAGTTCAGTGATGGCACAAATGTATTTTTCAAAAACCGGGCTGGTTTGTCCGTTCTTGCTTTCTTCAATGCGGATGCGCCGGAATTTTACAGGAGCCAAATGTCTGAACTGTGAGGGGCTTACGCCATAGTATTTCTTGAATGCTTTTGTGAACGCTGCATGGCTCGTGAAGCCGAATTCGAGATAGATGTTTTTGATGCTTTGGTCTTTGCTTGCAGCAAGCATCAAGGCACTTCGCTCCAGGCGCAAACGGGTTACGTATTGTAAAATAGTTTCGCCAGTGATGAAGCGAAATACGCGGTGAAAATGGAAAGGTGAATACGCAGCCACATCGGAAACGTATTCCAGGCTGAGTGTTTCATGCAGATTGTTCTCGATGAATGAGAAAACAGTGTTGAGGCGTTGTATGTGGTATTGAGAGGTCACTAATCACAACAAATGTAGCGGGATGATGAAGGACTGAGACGTGATGACATTTGTCCATTCTTGCTTTTCTGGAATTAAGTAAGCCGGGTTTGTTGATTGGTAAAGCGTTGTTGTGATGAAATGACGATGGGAGAGACTGAAGCCTTGAAGGGGCGAAATTGATTGGTACAAACATTGTTCGGAAATGGTTGCATTGTTGAAGGGCTGCCGGACAGCAGCGGTAGCCCGCAGCGCAGCGAGGACTACAAGCGAATGGCCGGAACAACAGCCGATGCATTCCACAATGACCAGAGGCCCGAAAAAAAATTTTTGGCAGTTCGGAATGGTTTCCCAAATTTGTGCCCAGTGAAAAACATTCAACATAACATTTGGTGGTGGCATACTAAACCTTAGGGTCGGGTGCTGCATTGTTATGTATACAACTATAAACTAACTAATTGCGAAAAGCCTCGACAGATGTCGGGGCTTTTTTTAATGTTTGATACCATGGCGAATTTTAAAATTGAAACACACTGCAAAAAAACACTGGCGGATATGCTGACGCCGGTGGGCATTTACCTGCGGCTGCGTGACCGCTTCCGCGATACCATCCTGCTGGAAAGTGCCGATTTTCATGCTGCGGAAAACAGCTGGAGTTTTATTGGCGTGCAGGCCATTGCAGGCTTTGAGGCCATTGACATGCATACAGTGGAATTCAAATTTCCGGGATTGCCGCCGGAGAAAAAGAAGCTGGCCAAGCCGCAGGATTTGGTGGCTGCCTTCAATGAATACCTCGCAAGGTTTGAAGCAGGCGGCGACTGCACCGTGAAAGCTGCACAAGGATTTTTTGGTTACACCAGTTACGATGCGGTGCAGTTTTTTGACAGCATCCAATTTGATGCATCAAAAGAATCAACAACTGCCAGCAACCTGTTGCGCTATCGCTT
>JBBIOQ010000114.1:0-11970 GCA_037443285.1 Sphingobacteriales bacterium
GTTCTACTACCATCAACGTTACTGCTAGCGGCGGTACTGCTCCGTATACAGGAACAGGTGTGAAAACCATTTCTGCAGGCCCTTACAGCTTCACCGTAACGGATGCTAATGGTTGTACTGCTGTCGTTTCTGGTACCGTTTCGCAACCAACCTTGTTGAGTGCTTCAGCTACAGCTGATCCGATACTTTGCTACAATGGCACCACTGTTATCACAGTATCTGCAAGCGGTGGCACACCGGCATACTCTGGCACAGGCACATTTACTGTGGGCGCAGGCACATACAACTATACAGTAACAGATGCCAACGGTTGTACCGCACCGGCCTCAATCACGCTGACCAATCCTGAACCATTGGTTTGCAACATTAGTGGCCTGAATACAGTGTGCAATGGTTCTACAAACAACATGTATGCAGCAACTGCCGGTATGGCCTCTTATGAATGGTCAATCAGCGGCAACGGCACCATCGTTGGAAGCACCACAGGTTCGTCTGTGAATGTAACAGCTGGCGCGTCGGGCAGCTACACTGTAAAAGTGAAGATCACGAATGCCAATGGATGCACAAGCAACTGTGAATACCAGGTATCTGTAGCTTCCTGCGCAGTGGTTTGCACCTACACCCAGGGATACTATGGCAATGTTGGCGGCATTTCCTGTGTTGATGGTAAACCATCCTCTACGCAAGCCAACATGATCAGTGCTTTTGCCAAATTCGGTAGCACAAAAGTGACCTTTGGTAAGCTCTCTGCAAACAGGTATTTCAACCTCTACCTGAGCGACATTAATGGCAAAGCAACTGTCAGCGACAACAACATCTTCAAGATGTTGCCAGGCGGTACAGGTGCAAAAGTCATTGGTATGTTCAGTGCCAGTGAAATCACCTTCAGCAATACAGCTTCATGGGGTGCACCACCTCTTGAGAGCAAGAAAGCAAACAACATTGGCAAGATCAAGAACACGCTGCTCGCCCAAACTATCACACTGTGGTTCAACTTGCAAAACAGCAGTGCCTTAAGCAGCATGCAGATTGGCATGGATACGCTGCTTGTGAAGAAAGTGGATTGCAGCACTGGTGATTTCAGCAGCAGCGATACCGGTAAATTCGTTCTTTCTCAGGATATAGTTGCCTTCCTCAACAGCGGCTATGGCAACACCATTGCTGACCTGCTTAAGTTGGCAAATGCCTACCTGGGTGGCGACAAGCCCGGAAATCTTAACATAAGTTCCGTAGCTGCCGCAGTTGACAAAGTAAACAATGCTTTTGACGAATGTACTAAGGTGATTGGTTCATTGCCATACACCGGTTCTTCTGTCACAAGAATTGCAACTGCACCTGCTTCGCTGGTACTTGTTCAACAGGAAGACATAAAGGGCCTGAATGTAGCCTCCTTCCCGAACCCGTTTGTAGATAATGTAAGATTTGTGGTGAAGTCTGAACTTTCAGGCCAGGCACAACTCGAAATATTCGACATGCAAGGCCGTATGGTTAAGCAAGCGTACAAAGGCTTTATCAATGGTGGACATACGCAGAATGTGGATGTAAACCTTTCGAGCATAGCCAATAGTACACTCATCTACAGGTTCAAAGTAGGCAACAACATTGCCACAGGTAAACTGTTGCGAGTTTCAAAATGACCTTTTAAAGGTTAGGGTAGTTCGTATGGAGGCGTCTCTTTCAGGCGCCTCCTTTTTTTGCCCAACACTGCATTAAAAGACGATACCATGGCTCATACTTAATCACTCGCATTTAAACCCTTGTGCCAAATCAACCAAATGGATATTTCACCCCAAAGCTTACTCAATCAGTAGGATAGTTCGCAAAAAGTCGACCTTTCTACATTGCGTTGCTGAAGGGCAGATTATGAAACAAAAAAGGAGCACACATTGGTGCTCCTTTTCTATTTTCTCTATTGGTTTATTTTTATGCCAGGCTATTGGTTGCATTGAGGTCGGCAAACGATTGCTTCAGGCGGGCAATCATGCTCTCCTCTCCTTTGCGAAGCCAAACTCGTGGATCGTAGTATTTCTTGTTCGGAGAATCCGGTCCTTCGAGGTTGCCAATCTGGCCCTGCAGGTAGCCATGCTTTTCAGCTTCATAAGCCCTGATGCCATCCCAAAAAGCCCATTGGATATCGGTATCGAGGTTCATTTTAATAACGCCATAGCTGATGCCTTCGCGGATTTCCTCGGTAGTAGAACCTGAACCGCCATGGAATACAAAATCAACTGGGTTGGGTCCTGTTCCGAATTTCTTCACGATGTACTCCTGTGAATCACGCAGGATTTTTGGTTCCAGTTTCACATTGCCCGGCTTGTACACACCATGCACATTTCCAAAGGCAGCCGCAATGGTGAAATTGTTGCTGATTTTCTTCAGTTCTTCATAGGAATAGGATACTTCTTCGGGCTGGGTATACAAACGGGATTTTTCAACATTTGTATTGTCCACGCCGTCTTCTTCGCCTCCTGTAACACCTAGTTCAATTTCAAGTGTCATGCCCATTTTAGACATACGCTGCAGGAACCTGCTGCTGATTTCAATGTTTTCTTGAATCGGCTCTTCGCTCAGGTCGAGCATATGCGAACTGAACAGGGGAATACCATATTTTTCAAAATGCTCCTCTCCTGCTGCCAGCAAACCTTCTACCCATGGCAGAATTTTTTTGGCACAATGGTCTGTGTGCAGGATAACAGGCACGCCGTAGGCTTTTGCTGCATGGTGCACATAATGAGCACCGCCAATTCCACCTGCAATTGATGCTGCTTCGTTGGTATTCTTAATGCCTTTGCCAATAAAAAATTGGGAACCACTGTGCGAAAACTGTATGATAACAGGCGACTTCACTTCTCGTGCAGTCTCAAGAACAGCATTGACGGTGTTGGTGCCGGTTACATTTACGGCCGGTAAAGCAAAGCCTTTTTCCTTAGCAAAGGCAAAAAGCTGTTGCACTTCCTCGCCCCACAATACTCCGGGACGAAACTGGGATGATGTAGACATGAGTTGATTGAATTTTAGTTGTTAGGGAGCGCAAAATACACAATCAAAACCGGTTTAGTTTCTGAGATTCGTCAGGTCGCAATCAATTATTCTGCTACCAACCATTGCAATGCGCCAAGGATATGCTTCCTGAAATCAGGGTCAGCATAGGTTTCAGGGTGATGCCCGAGGGCAGTATAATAAGCTTTGCCACCGCCGAAACTGTGGCACCATGCAGCAGGATGAAATTCGGGCATGGTGCCGCCTGTGTAACTGTTTTCATCAGCGGCTAACACGTAATGCAATCCTTCGGGTTGCATTGATTTGAAATTGTAAATCTCTTCTAACCTATTGAATCTGCCCGGCCAGTGACTTACGGAAATATTCGTTGAATCCAGGTTGATATATGTGACTTGCTGAGGTTTTGGGTGATTTTGAAAATAAGCACCCACAAGCTTGTTGAACCAAGGCCAATCGTATTCAGTGTCTGTAGCCGCATGAATGCCAAGGAATGATTTTCCCTTTTGCATGAATTCAATCAGTGCATTTTGCTGCTCTTCATTGAGCACGTCACCTGTAGTGCTCAGAAAAACAACCACATCGTATTTTTTGAGTGACTTCGTGTTGAATATTGAAGCATCTTCCGTAGTATCCACCTTGAACTTCTCCTGCGCAGCCATCTCGAGGAACATCTGCTTACCATTTTCAATGGATGAATGCCTGAATCCTTTGGTCTTTGAAAAGACGAGAACCGATTGGCCTTTGAGCGATTGGGCATTGCCTTCGATCATTGATTGTGAAGTTAGCAGGCAGGCAAGCAGAAGTAAACGTGAAATGATTTTCATACCGACGATTAATGGGGCGGAAAGATAAAGGAATCGCTCAACCGCATCATTGGGGAAGGATTAAAAATGAAGGATTAACAAAAAAGGCAGCCCGCTACACGGACTGCCCACTTCCTTGAGAAATACCTGCAACAGATGGTTATTCAACCACCTGTTTCCCACACCATTTGCCTGGCATTTCCAACAAGGGTTTCCTGAATCACACCCTAAACAATATCATAATCGTCTACAATACTTTGACGACAAGCCACAATTGTTATTTCGTTACGGTCACTTTTTTACCATCCATTTTGAAATGCACCCTTCCGGTTTTTTCAAGAATCCTGAAAAACTCCTGGAGGGTGGATTGTCTCGGAATGGTGGAAACGAAGTGCTCGTCAATTTTTCCTTCATATACCACATCAACACCGTACCATCTATTTGCCTGCAGCATGATTTCTTCAATCGACACTTCTTTAAATCTGAACAGTCCATTGTGCCATGCAACCACTTCATCAAGGTCAGCATTCTTCACCATCAACAAAGCGCCGGTTGAATTAACCTGTGTTTGCTGGCCGGGATCCATTATTTGTGATATGTTCTTTGCAGGAAGAGTAAGCCTGATTTTGCCTTCGAGCAGGCTGGTCTTCAGCAGGGCCTCATCGTTGTATGCCTTGATATTGAAATGAGTACCCAGCACTTCAACCTCACAATAGTTGGCTGCTGTAGTTGCATTTCCTATAGCAACACGAAACGGTTGCGCCGCATTTTTGGCCACTTCGAAATATGCTTCACCTGTCAACTCCACCCTACGCTCCTTGCCGTTAAATGCCGCCGGAAAACGCAACGATGACATGGCATTCAGCCAAACCTTGCTTCCATCGGGAAGGGTTACCTGGTACTGTCCGCCAACAGGCGTAGTGATGGAATTATACAATGCGGCAACGGAGGAAGTTCCGGAGTTGTAAGTGATTTCGCCGTCGTTTGTCTTTACAATGCTTGTAGCACCCTGGTCAGCAAGTTTGCCGTTTGCTGCACTGTCGAGTATGATGGTAGTGCCATCTGCCAGTTGAAGGATGGCCTTGTTTCCGCCCGGAGGAATATCGTTCTTTAAACCTTTATTTTCAGCCATTCCTGCAGGTTCCTGCTTACGTGTTGTGCCAACATAAATGGCCAGTCCAAGTAAAGTGACTGCCACAGCGGCCGCTGCCCAGTACCATTTATTTGCTTTCCGCATCGGAACCACTTTAGCCGATGGCTGGCCCTGGCTCTCAATTTCCTCAATCAATTTTGCCAGCATCCTTGCCCGGATGCTTTCCATGGTTTCAGGGTTTTCAGTAACAACCACCTGCTCCTCATCTATCTCCTTTTCATCGTACCATGCATGCAATTCCCGCTGCTCATCAGCCGTGGCATTGCCATTTATATACTTGTAAGCTAAATCGAGAATTTTTGCCTTCTCCATACTAAAAATGTGTTTGTGAAAGTGTGGCCATCAATTCATAGAGTGGGCTTATTAGTATTCACCCTTAGTCCAAATTCACTTTCAACGTTTTTCTTTACAACAACAATAGAGAAAGAGTGTTGCCTAGCTTGCTTCTAACAATCTTAAGCGCTTTGGTCAGGTGTGCTTCCGCAGTTTTTATTGAGATGTTCATGTTCCTGGCTACTTCCTCGAGCGGGAGGTCGAGGAGTTTGTTATGAATAAAAACAAGCCTGCATTTCTGGGGCAATTCATGTGAAAGTTTTTTAATCAAATCCAACACTGCCTTATTGTCAATGGAGTCCTCCATGCCTACACGAGCATTTTCCTTGTAGGAAACTTTCGATTCCGCCAATTGCTTCTTCTTCTCCTTAGCCAGTTGTTTGTACACTGCGTAGCGTGTCATGGCTGCCAGGTACACCGAAAGCGATTGAATGTCGAGTTAAGCCTTCTTATTCCAAAGGGTTAGAAAGACCTGTTGCACAATTTCTTCGGCCTCAGCTGAGGATTTGAGATGACCATAGGCAACATAAAACAACTTGTCCCAATACCGGTTGTAGATTTCAGTAAATATGAGTTGGTCGCCATTTTTGAGTAAGGCTACAAGGGCATCATCAGTATATGTGGCAAGGTTGGTCAAATTTGAAAAATCGCTAAAAAAGTGCAATTATCCGAATGATTTGAAATCCGGCGGCTGCAAGTTCCTTAATCGGGACGATTTTGTACCATTTTACCTTTTGAGTGGCAGAAAATGTGCATCCAATTGCAGAATCGGGCATAAATGAACCGAATCCCTCGCGGCTATTGGTTTGGCTGTTCATCCAATGGCATATCGACAGACTGGGGCCTCAGATGAAATCATTTCCTGATACCGAAAACCAAGAGGCAGCTAAATTGTGCAGTTCGCTCTCTTTGTGTTGAATTCCTCAGGTGGGTAAGAAGTATTTTGGCGAATTTCGCACCTGACAAACGCCCACAAAGCGGCAAGTTGCAGATTGCCTATTCCTTTAATGTGAATTTACAGGCGCCTGACTTAAGCAGCTATTCTTTGCTGAATGGCCCTGATTTCCTGGAAACACAGCGGCTGGCAGGCATTTACACCTATACGATTAATCATTACAACGGTACCGGCTTGCAGCAATGGTATAACTACCGACTGGCAGAAGTTAAACGAGGTGTAAATACCTACTGGCTTTCGCAACCTGTGCAGGTAGGTGTAGGCACAAGACACAGTGTGAGCATGACAGGAGGCATTAAAGCTGTTCGTTTTTCTTTGAACCTCAATTACACCAACGGCGTTGGAGTAATGAAAGGCTCAGGCAGGGATGCATTTGCCATCAGTTCCAACTTTGCGTACAACACTTCCAAGATAAGGCTGAGCAATAACATCGGCATATCGTATGGAAGGTCAAGCATTACACCCTGGGGCTCCTATTTTCAATACGCAAAGCAATTCCCGTATTTCCGTGCATACGATTCCTCGGGAAATGTGGTGAAAACTTTTGAACCTACTGCTGCTTCATTAGGCTACCTGGTATCAGCACCGGGTGGAATTTTTACTAACACTATGTACAACTCCACACTCAATGTGCAGGATAACAGCAACTATACAAGTGTTAGCAATGCGACACAGCTTGAATGGATCATCAACCGCAACCTACGATTCAATTCAGGCATTAACCTGTCCACCAACCTGCCTGCTGCCGATCAGTTTATGCCAGCTGACCACACACAATTCACTAATGCCTCACTGCAGTCGGTTGGCTATTTGGGCTCTTATTCCCAAACCAGGGCAAACAACCAGCTTGTTGATGCCAAGGCAAGTTTGGATTATAACAGGAAGTTTGACAAGCACCTGTTATTTGTTTCATTGGGTGGCAGCATGCAACAAACAACTTCATCATCAAGTACTGTGAGTGTTGCAGGCATACCAAATGACTACCTCAGCGAGATAGGCCTTGCTAACGGATACCCTCCGGGTGCGAAAATCAACTCTACCTATCTTTCAACACGCAGCCTGTCTACCTATGGCAGCGTTAGCTACAGCTACAATGAAAGGTATACGGTGGAAGCAACAGGCAATGCAAGCGGTTCATCGCAGTTTGGTGCCAATAACAGGTTTGCTCCGTTTTGGGCTTATGGCGCAGGATGGAATGTGGATAAGGAAAAATTCTTCACCAAAAACGATATCATTCAGCAGCTTCGTTTACGTGTGACCTATGGCATAACCGGCAACCAGAATTTTGCCGCCTTTATTGCACAGCCCATTTACAATTACAACCTCTATTACAACTACCGTTTGCAGTTGGGAGCCAACCTGCAGGGTTATGCCAACCCAGATCTTAAATGGCAGCAAACCAAAAAATTCAATACCGGTATTGCTATGAGCCTTTTTAAAAGTGCGCTCAATGCATCTATCAACCTTTATGTTGAAAACACGGACAACCTGATTGTTCCTATTGGCATTCAGCCTTCCACCGGTTTTATCACCTATTCAGACAACCTGGGAGCTACAAAGAATACAGGATATGAACTCTCGTTGTCGGCACCCATTATCAAGGACAAAAGGAGAAATATTTTCTGGTCACTTACGTTCAACACCGGCCATGTAAACAATGTGATTACGAAACTCTCTCCGGCCATTGAGGAAATGAACAAGGTGTTTGATGCCACCGATGGAACTGTAAGCCAAAAAAAGCCGCTGCCAAAATATAAAGTTGGCCAATCGATGACGGAAATATGGGCTGTGAAATCACTCGGCATTGACCCCGCTACAGGCAATGAAGTATTCCAAAAACTCGATGGTTCAAAAACCTTCATCTGGGACCCGTCGGACAAGCAACCCGTAGGCGATGCGAACAGCAAGGTTAAAGGCACTTTGGGCAGCAACCTTACTTATGGAGGCTTTGTGTTCAACCTGATGGTTAGTTATGCCTATGGCGGACAGATGTACAACAGTACGCTGGTTGATAAAGTGGAAAATGTGGATCTTCGTACATCAAACGCAGACACCCGTGTGTTCACCGACCGATGGAAAAAGCCCGGCGATATTGCCCAATTCAAATCCATTGCGGCATATAACATTGCCACCAACACTACTTCAAGATTCGTTCAGGACAACAATTTTCTGGATTTAACAAGTCTTACTATAGGGTATAACTTCCCTCCTAACCTCAATTGGGTGAAGCGGTTGAAATTATCAACGCCTCGCTTAGCCATCACGCAAAACAATTTCATTCATATTGGAACCATCAAAACAGAAAGAGGCACCAGCTATCCATTTGCACGCACTTTCAGTCTTGGATTGTCAACCATGTTTTAACCGTAAGGTCTAACCACTTCATTATGTCCGCCATGAACCATACACAACACAGCAAGCACCCAGCAATGCCGGGAAGGCAAGCAGGAATCCTGCTACTACTAATTGCAAGCTCGGGCCTGTTGGCCGGATGCAGCAAATGACTGAATGTGCCGGCCAAGGACAAGGTGCCCGAGATGACCCTTTTCAGCAATGAACAGGGCTTTAAAGATGCGATTGTTGGTGTGTACCTGAGTATGGACCTTCCGAACAATGCCGGCAATACAGGACTGTACACGAATGACTTATCCATGGGCCTCACCTCAGTGCTCGCCTATAGCTACGATAATGCCAATGCATCGGGTGTCGGTGGCAACGGAGCGCTCTATAACGCCGCATATTATTACAACTACAACGATGTTACACTGAAAGCCGAAATTGCAAACATCTGGCAGGCATTGTACAATAACATTGCCAACATCAACAACCTGCTTAAACAGATAGATGAAAAAAAGGACCTCTTCTCTGGTAAAAATTATTACCAGTTGAAGGGAGAAGCATTAGGACTTAGGGCACTGTTTCACTTTGATGCACTCAGGTATTTTGGTCAACCTCCACTTACGGGCGCCAACACTGCAGCCATTCCTTATGTTACTACCTACACCAGCAAGTTGACTCCGTTATCTACTGTCAGCGAAGCGGCCGCACTTTGCATCAAGGATTTGCGTGAAGCAAGAATGTTGCTGGCCAACACCGATACAAGTACCATTAATAAGGCAGTAAATGACCCATTCTTATCCTATACACAAAACCATCTCAACTATTTCGCAACAGAAGGCCTGATGGCCCGCGTTTTCCTGTATATGGGACAGACTGACAGCGCAAATTATTATGCCAATGCAGTTATCAATAGTAAAAAGTTCCCTCTCATCACATCGAATGTTGCATCCGCCGGCAATATTATTCGCGACAGGACTTTCAGCCAGGAACATCTCTTCTCGGTGTACAGTTCAAACCTTGTCAACATCAACAACAACCTATTCAATTCCAAGCCTAATCCGCTTGCACTGAGCAACGCTGCCCGCACAACTTTGTATGCAACACCATCCAATGATGCTACAGACTGGAGATATTCATCCTGGTTCGAAACAAATCCCAACTCTGTAACGGTGCCATCAAAATTTTACCAGGACACAAAATTGCCTTACGAATTACAGGGGATCATGCCTGTCATCAGGGTTTCAGAAATGTATTATATAGCATCTGAATGCGCCAACAAAAACGGCAACATTCCGACTGCCACCAGCTACCTGAATAATGTGCGTGCTGCAAGAGGTTTGTCGGCCTTGAACGCAGCCGGCATCAACAACCCCGACAGTGTGTCCCATGCAATCATGAATGAATACAAAAAAGAATTCATTAGCGAAGGACAGTTGTTTTTCTATTACAAACGACTGAATAAAAACCTTGCTCAGGTGAGCGGCACTCCCGTAACCATTCCTGCTGATGTGTATGTTTTTCCATTGCCTGACGCCGAAAAACTATACAGGTAAGCCTTGCAAACACCTCAATTGTTTTGAAACATGAAACGAAAGATTCAATATAAAATTCTCGGTGGATGGCTGCTTGCATTAGCCATGTATAGCTGCAAGCAAACATTACCTACGATGTTTTCGGAGCATGATGCTGTTTATTTTGGCTCCCCTAATGTTTTCAAGGCTGGTTCAAGCAGCATTGAATACTCTTTTGCCAAGTTTCCCAGGAAAACAATCGACACGCTTAGGATTCCGATTTCCGTGTTGGGAAACGCGGCCGCTGCCGACCGCGAATTCATTGTAATGCCAGCGGACAGCAGTATTGTAAATGCAACCCCCAATGTGGATTACAAATTGCTTTCTCCCTACAAAGTTGAGGCCAACCAGTTTAATGCTACCGTTCCTGTGATTATTTACCGTACCGGCAAACTTGATTCAACATCGTACACATTCGCATTGAAACTGGTAGCCAACCAGAATTTCGAACTAGGCATTTCAGCACAAACAACTGTTGTAGTTACCGTTAGCTATATGCAAAAACCACTCACATGGGATATGGTAGGCACCAATGTAGGTTGGGCCGTTTACCCCAACAACTTTGGCACATGGACCAAATCCAAATACAAGTTGGTGGTGGATGCTTTGTATAGCCCTGTTGCTGACTCAAGCATCACTTCATTTCCGCATGACAGGTTTTGGACCGCACCCGAATATGCCCAATACCGCCAGATAGTAAGGAACTACATCATCGCTAATTATCCAGGCAATTATTCCACTCCATTGGGCGTGGGTGCAACGCTTAGAGACCCTGATGCCGGCAACGCAGTAATACAGGTTGCCCCCGCCAATTATTAATCGACCACCCTGAAACAACTCCTTAGTTAGCATAACTTTTAGCAGCATGAAAAATCTCCTACCAAAAAACAATTTCCCGCTACGCCCTGTAATAGCGGCCTTATTGTTGATGGGTGTTCATTACAGTTGTATGAAAGACCTGGGCAATTATGATTACAATGCCATTAATGAAATTGGTATTACCAGTACTACTACCGACTCGTTTGTTATAAGGCAATCCGATACACTGAAAATTGATATTAATGTGTCGCAATCATTGGCTGGTGCTAACGTAACCTACCTGTGGTCAATGATTCAATATACAGCCACCAGCGCCAATCCTGCACAATATCAACTAGCCACTACCAAAATCCTGAAAGCGCTGATAACAGTGCTTCCGGGGCTGTACAAAGTGGTGGTAAAAGCAACCGATAACCAGACTGGGGTTTCTTTTTTCAAATATTTTCCAGTAAGTGTGGAGCCTGCTGAATGGGCCGGTGAAGGATGGTTGGTACTGCAGGACCAGAATGCAACGCAGGGCGGAAGGGATATTTCCATCATCCTTTCAAGAGATGGCGCTACGCATGGCAAAGTGTACAACAATCTTTACTTCAATGCCAACAAACGCAAACTGCCTGCCACAACTAATTACATGAGTGTAATCAACTATCAAGCTGGATTAAATTTCCAAAAACTCATGTTTGGTTACCAGCAAGGCGCAACGGAGGTGAAGGCAATTGACTACACTGATTCAAGTTATGCTGACTCATGGTTCCTGGTTCCACCCACAAACACTAACATCCAGGCTGACTATACAGTTGATGGTGCGCAAAGAGAAATCCTCTTCAACAACAATCAACTTTACTACCGCATTGTAAACCTAGTTACGACAAAGACGCCACCCATGTTGTTCAACGCACCATTGCTTGGCACCTGGGAACTCAGCCCGTTCGTGATGCAGTATATAATACTCCCCAAAATTCAGACCATCGGGTTAGTTAACAATTTCGATTAATT
>JBBIOQ010000115.1:0-11951 GCA_037443285.1 Sphingobacteriales bacterium
CTTCGTAGAAAACGGCACTTTGGCCTGGGGCAATACCTTTCACCTCTTCATAAAAATGCACTTTCACCTTCCCGTCTTCATTATACAGGTTGCTCAGGCATCCTTTGTCTTTGTACCGGATTTTGGTAATGGCTTCCATGCCGTTGGTGTTGCCGTCATATTTCAGCCAGTTTATTTTCTGCACCAGCATTTCGCTGCGGTTCAGGTCTTCCTCATCACCCAACACCACTGTGTTTGTGTCTGGGTTTATGTGAATAACATAGGCCGGTTTGCCCAAAGCTATTTCAAGGCCTTTGCGTTGGCCAACTGTATAAAACGGGTAGCCTTTGTGCTGGCCCAGTTTTTTTCCTTCCTTGTTTACAAACCATCCGCCAGCCACCTTTTCATCCAGGCCTTCCACTTTTCGGCGCAGGAAACCCCGGTAGTCGTTATCGGGTACAAAGCAAATTTCGTAGCTCTCAGCTTTTTTAGCCAGTTCAGGATAACCATAGTTTTCAGCCATCTGCCTAATCTCGGTTTTACGGTAAGTACCCAAAGGCAAAATGGTCCGGCTCAGCAGGTCTTGCTGCAGGCCCCATAACACATAGCTCTGGTCCTTGGTTTCATCCAGCCCTTTGCTGATGTAAAAACGGCCATTATCATGCTGGTGAATGTTGGCGTAATGGCCGGTGGCAATGAACTCGCAATCCAATGCATCGGCACGTTTGAGCAAGGCCCGCCATTTGATATGCGTATTGCACATTACACATGGGTTGGGCGTTCTGCCTGCCATGTATTCTTCCACAAAATTTTCGATGACGAAGTCGCCAAACTCCTCGCGGATGTCGAGTATGAAATGCGCAAAGCCGTGTTGAACGGCAGCCATTCTTGCATCGTTAAAACTATCGAGGTTGCAGCAGCCAGTTTCTTTTTTACCCTTGGCACCGCTGCCGCTGCTGGCATAATCCCATGTTTTCATGGTGATGCCCACCACTTCGTAACCCTGTTCGTGCAGCATCAGTGCGGTTACGGTACTGTCGATGCCGCCACTCATGGCGACAAGCACTTTTCCTTTTTTGCTCATTGTTTCTCCTGTACTTGCCGGGTTCATAGTCCGGATACAGCGGCGCAAAAGTACAATTCTGGAATTAGTAGGATTGTTAAGAGAAAATGGGGTAATCATTTGGGCATTTCGGCAACAATGCAAAGCCGGTCCTCTGTCCGGGTGTTCCGCTCATAGTGGCTCGGCCAAAGTCCTCGCCAGCTATCCGCTTCACCCCCGCATGCCATCAGCTTAAGTGCCCTTTTTTAGTTGCCTCAAGTGTTCCAATGCCGCCTTGCGTTATCTTATTCAGCCCCCTAAAACCATATAAATGAATATTTTGATTCCACTTTGCCGGAACATAACTTTAACCTTCACATATTTTTTTTACACTCTAAAATCAGTGTTATTATGATCAAGCTGCAAGTGATAGGTAATCTTGGAAAAGACGCTACAGTAAACCAGGTGAACGGAAAGAATGTCATCAATTTTACGGTAGCCCACACCGAACGATACAAAGACAGTACAGGTGCTCAAAAAGAACGAACCACATGGGTGGAATGTGCTTATTGGACCGACCGCACCGGCGTAGTTCCCTATCTCAAACGGGGTAGCCAACTGTACGTGGAAGGCACGCCTGAAGTGCGCCAGTTTAACCGCACCGATGGCACCATGGGTGCGGCATTATCGCTGAGGGTAATGAATCTGCAGTTGCTGGGAACGAAGCCCGAAGGGTCTGTCAGCAACCATACTGCGCCTGCTGCTTCCATGCAGCCATCCGCTCCGCCAATTGCCCATGCAGCACCCGAAGATGAAGTAGCAGACGACCTGCCGTTCTGATAAGAAACTGCCTGTTCAATGAAGCCCTCCCACAGTGGAGGGCTTCTGTTTTGAAGAAAATATATTAAATCAGGCATCCTTTGGAAAGCCAATACTTTCGTCACTTTGCAACCGCATTTCTTTGCCAGGTTGCACCAAGTGCCAGCATCTGGATGAATAATTGCATCTGCCAAAAAATAAAGTATGAAAAACACATTGCTTTTTATAGCGCTGTTGTGCAGCCAGTTTGCCCAGGCTCAAAACCAACTTGTGAAATATGTCGACCCATTTATTGGAACTGGCGGGCATGGTCATACATATCCCGGAGCTACTGTTCCTTTTGGCATGGTGCAACTTAGTCCCGACAATGGTACGCAAGGCTGGGACTGGTGCAGTGGTTACCACTATTCCGATTCAATAATTGCCGGCTTCAGCCACAGGCACCTCAGCGGCACTGGCATTGGCGACCTGTGTGATATTTCGGTGATGCCTGTTGCAAACAGCAAACCGGACACCGTTGTATACCGCGCTTCGTTTAATCACCAGCACGAAACAGCAAGTCCCGGCTATTACCAGGTGCTGCTCACAGATAGTAAAATCAATGCAGAACTCACAGCTACGCAGCGTTGTGGCATGCATCGCTACACTTTTCCTGCAAGCGAAAATTCAGCTATCAAGGTTGATCTCGGTTTTGCCATCAACTGGGACAGGGCGGTGGATTGTTCTTTTAAACAACTATCCCCAACACGGTTTGTTGGGTACCGAAGGAGTGTTGGCTGGGCGCCAAACCAGGTGGTTTATTTTGCAATTGAGTTAAATAAGCCGGTAAGCAATTTGCAGATTTTTTTTAACAACGCAAAGCAAGCAGGCACTGAGGCTAAAGGCAGAAAGGTGCTTTCCTTCCTGCAGTTTGCAACCAAACAAAATGAGCAGGTACTTATGAAAGTTGGCATCAGTTCTGCATCAGTGGATGGTGCAATTGCCGGCCTTTCGGATATCAAGGACTGGGATTTTGATGCAGTGAAAAATGCCGCATCTGCTACATGGGAAAAGGAACTTGCCAAAATTTCCGTTACGTCAAATGACAAAACATTTCTGCGCACTTTTTATACTGCCTTGTATCACACATACCTGGCTCCTGAAATGTATTCCGATGCTAAGGGTGAATACACAGGTGCTGACCAGCAGGTACACACTTCGGCCAATCCCGTTTATTCGGTGCATTCATTGTGGGACACTTTCCGTGGCGAAAATCCTTTGTTCACTATTACACAACCCAACCGCATTGCCGATATCATCAATTCCTATCTTGATTTCTACAAGCAAACCGGGCTGCTTCCTGTGTGGGACCTGGATTTCAACGAAACCAATTGCATGTCAGGCTATCATTGCGTACCAGTAGTTGCAGATGCCATTCTGAAAGGCATCAAAGGATTCGATTATGAATTGGCTTTCACTGCCATGAAGGCAAGTGCCATGCAAAATGTTCGGGGCACTGATTATTACCGCCAGTTTGGTTTTGTACCACAGGACAAACATGGCCAAAGCGTAACCATGACGCTGGAATATGCTTACGATGATTGGTGTATAGCGCAGGTAGCCAACAAACTTGGCAAGCATGAGGATTACGAAATTTTCACTACACGTTCTTTGAGTTACAGGAAATTATTCGATCCCATTTCGGGTTTCTTCCGTGCAAAGAACAAGAACGGAAAATGGGTGGAGCCATTCGATCCTTATTACAGCGACCATAGCGAAAAAGCTATGTACATTGAAGGCACAGCCTGGCAGCATACTTTTTTTGTACCACATGCTGTGGATGATTATGCAACCCTTTTGGGAGGCAGAAAAAAACTGGAGGATAAACTCGATAGTTTGTTTACCACAAGCAGCGAAATGCATGGTACAAATGTGAGCAGTGATATCAGCGGATTGATTGGTCAGTATGCGCACGGCAACGAGCCCAGCCATCATATTGCCTACATGTATGCCGCCATTGGAGCGCCAAAGAAAACTGCCGACAGGGTGCAGCAAATTATGCATACCATGTATCACGATGAACCCAATGGCCTCAGTGGAAATGAAGATTGCGGGCAAATGAGTGCATGGTATGTTTGGAGCGCTTTGGGTATGTATCCCATGAATGCTTCCTCAGGTCAGTACGTGTTTGGCAGTCCCATGATGGATGAAGCGATTATCCGGCTTCCTGAAAACAGGCAATTTAAAATTAGTGTGAAGAAACAATCGCCTTCATCCAAATATATCAGCAGCATTCAACTCAACGGAAAGCCGTATAAGTTGTACTATCTCAGCCACCAGGATGTAATGAAAGGTGGAAGTATGGTGATCAATCTTTCTGATAAATAAGGAAGAGACTAATTGGTTGAAGCCAGGTAATTTCTTTTGCTGTATTGCACCCAAAGCCAGCCTGCAGTAAGAAGATTGAGCAAAATAACAATGGTGCTTGCTTCGGGGCCAAAGGCTCCGCCGGTAATCCAATATTCGCCAGATACCTGGTTGGTGAAGAGCGATTGAATACTGACACCGCTCACTCCGAATCCCAATACCGGGCCCTGTAAAAAATTCCAGGTCCAGTGAAACAGGATGGAGAACCAAAGGCTTCGGGTGAACAGATAATTAACCCCTAGTATTATGCCTCCTGCAAAAATGCCTGGCATCGACAGCCACTGTTGTGATGGATTGTTGAGGTGCGCAAGCATAAAAATGACCGATGACAAAATCAGCGCCAACCATTTGGGCAATACATTTTGCAGGTTACCCTGGATATATCCCCTGAAGAGCATTTCTTCTCCTACAGCAACCAGCAACATGGTGAGGAGACTGCGTATCATTTCGAAATCACCGAAGTTGATGGAAGTGAATTTAACCATGCCGGTTATATCCAATACCCAAATTGCCTGGCTCAGAATGAATAATGCTGCAAGCAATCCTGTCGTAATGTTTGAAGCCTGTCCCTTCATCCGGAAACCCAGTTGCGGCAAAGGTTTTCGGTCGATATAGCTTTGGAAAATGACCACCGCCAACACCATGGCTGCGCAGGTCACTAACGACATCACAAAGAGGTTTTCGCCGATAGGTACTGGTTTGCCGCTTTCATTTAATGCAAGGCCGGCAAACATTTCAGCCACCTTTGTAAAAGCATATTGCGCTGCCCAAACAAAGGGAAGAATGAGTAAAACTCTGACAGCTGTGATTGGTATACCTGGTTGTTTCAACAAGACAATTTTAAAGGTAATCTTTGGCAACTGAAATGTACTTTTCCTAAAATTTTCAGCAGTCATATGAACAACTATTCATACACCTGTACCGAGAGGTTTCTTCGTTATGTAACCATCGATACGCAGAGCGATCCGAACAGTACAACATTTCCAAGCACTGAAAAACAGAAAACACTTTCTGCATTGCTGGCCGACGAACTGCGTGCCATTGGCATTGCCGATGCGCACATGGACGAACATGGATATGTATACGCAACCATTGCCTCCAACACATCAAAAAAGGTTCCTGTCATTTGCTTTTGCAGCCATGTAGATACTGCACCCGATTGCAGCGGCGCCAATGTAAAACCTTTGATGCACCGCAAATACGATGGCTCTCCCATTGTTTTGCCCGATGACATAACTCAGGTACTAACCACTGATACATATCCTTACCTGAAAAGAAAAATTGGGGATGATTTTATTACAGCAAGCGGCACCACGTTGCTCGGTGCCGATGATAAAAGCGGGTTGGCAGTGATTATGGATTTTGCCAATTACCTGCAATCGCATCCAGAAGTGAAGCATGGTACCATCCGCATTCTGTTTACGCCCGATGAAGAAGTTGGTCATGGCACGGCGAAGCTTGATTTAGCAAAGCTCGGCGCTGCATTTGGGTACACATTAGACGGAGGGGAAGCAGGAGATTTGGAAGATGAAACATTTAGTGCTGATGGTGCTGAAGTGATTATTCATGGAGTGAGTGTACACCCGGGAACGGCAAAAAACAAAATGGTGAATGCATTGAAAATTGCCGGAGAGATATTAGCCGCACTGCCAAAGCAGGAGTGGAGCCCCGAAACCACTGAAAAGAAAGAGGGCTTTGTGCATCCGGTGCAAATGAACGGCATAGCCGAAAAGGCTACAATCCATTTTATAGTTCGCGATTTTGAAACAGCAAAACTTGCTGAACATGAAGCCAGGCTAAAGAAGATAGCTGAGAGTGTGGTAGGCAAATATGCAGGTGCATCCCTGGAATTCATTGTGAAGGAGCAATACCGCAATATGAAGGAAGTTTTAGACAAGCATCCACAGGTAGTTGAGTATGCAAAGGAAGCCATCCAACGGGCCGGGCTTGCTGTTCATACTGAGGCCATACGTGGTGGTACGGATGGCAGCAGATTAAGCTTTATGGGTTTGCCATGTCCCAATATTTTCACCGGCATGCAAAACCTACATGGAAAACATGAATGGATAAGCGTACAGGACATGCAACATTCTGTGGATACACTTATTCACCTTGCAGCAATCTGGGAGGAGAAGGCCAGTTAGCTGGGCTCAAATGCCCAATAGCAATACAAGAATTACTGCGGCCGCAATCATCAAAATTCCAACACCTCCAATAATGAGTCCGGTTAAACCAGTGCCAAACCCGCTGCCTTTTTCGTTATTGTAATTGCCAGCCCTTGAAACTGAAATAATGCCGGTTATTAATGCGGCGATATACAAAGGCACAGAAACAATAGCAATAGCAGGAATGAACATAGTAACTATGGCTGCAAAACCTAAAATCATGCTCCACATTCCCAATCGTTTGTTGGATTGCATCGCAGCCTCATCTTCATCCGTTCTTATTTGTGGATGCTGTTGATATTTCCTGAAAACCTTTTTCTCGATGGGCGATAGTTTGCGGCCCAGGTAGGTTTCAAAACCTTTGATGGTATATTGTTCGGCATTGCTTTGCAGGTAGGATGATACATTGCTGCAAGCACCAATGGCCTTCTGCAAAAAAGCGTGTTGCTTTGAAGTGAAACCTGCTGCACTTGCATGAAGGCAAATTGCAATGAAAATAACCAAGGTTAACAGTGGTTTCATTGGTAATGCAAGTGAAGGGAAACTAGTCGGCAATTTCAAACTGCTTTGATGTGGGCGAGTTTATGCAATGGGTTGATACCTGGATGAGAGCCAGCTTTTTTTAGCAGGCACAATCCATTTTTCAAGCAGGTCTTTTTTTGATTGCACCAGGTTGTTGAAGTAAAGCGTGTCGGGCGTAATGAAGTTCTTTTCAATTGCATATTGTAATTGCTGCAATGGAAGAATTTCAATTTTTTCTTTCACCAGGAATGCAAGCGAAAGCCTGTCGAAAAAACTCACATTGAACAACTTTTCCAGTTCCTTCACCATGCGCACAGAACTGTCGGTACTGCATCCGCCAACGGAAGTGGCGCTTTCATCAGCCATCAAAACAAGGAATTGCCCGAAGAGAAGATTGGCATATCCTTTTACAGGTTCACCGTGGCTTTTCCAATGCGTAACAAAGTCCTCAAGGATGCTTTCAATTTCTAATGCTTCATTAATGCGTAACATCCTATTGCACTGGTAAATCCATACTCGACTGTCATCGGAAAAATCGGCAGGGATAAGGTCGCGCCAGGTTTCAAAAATTTTGTTGTCCATAGTTATAAAATTAGGAAACCTACAGGTGGGCATCAGGCACTTCCTGTAGGTTTACAATATGAATCATAGCCTGCACATTCATTACATGTGCTGCTCAATCTTCTTTACAAAATTTCCTTTGGGTTGGGCACCTACCAGTTTATCAACCAGTTGCCCATTTTTAAAAAACAGGATAGCCGGAATGGAAGTGATGCCGTAGTTAATGCTTACTTCGGGATTGTGGTCCACATTCAGCTTGCCCACTTTCACTTTGCCGGAATATTCTTTGCTCAGGTCTTCAATGATGGGCCCGATAGCACGGCAGGGGCCACACCATTCAGCCCAAAAATCAACAATTGTAAGTTTATCGCTGTCGAGTACATCGCTTTTGAAAGCGGCATCGGTAAATTCTAAAGCCATATTCGAGTTTTAATAGTTAGAAATGCAATTTGGCAAGAAAGGGGGCAAAAATAAAGCCAATTGAATATAGTCTGCCATTTGGCTTTTCCACCGATATTGAACAAGGCCAATTGGGCAGAAATACTGCCAGCGAGGCATTAATTCATTCTGCTGTGCTATTTTGTAGGGCTTAATCAATCCTATGTTTCGATTCAAATTCATCCTGCCGTTTTGTTTCCTGTTGATTCTGGTCTCAGCCAACGGTGCTGATACCCTGACACTGCTGAAACCCGACCGCGTTTTCGATGGTGAAAAAATGCAAATTGGGTGGTGGGTTGCTGTAAAAGGCAGCACTATTGCGTATGCGGGGCCGTCAACTGCTTTCCAAAAGGCCAATTTTCCAGGCACCATTTTGGTCTCTGTTGAATTGAAAGGTCAGACGCTCACCCCCGGTTTTATCGAGGGGCATTCGCATCTATTTCTGCACGCTTACAACGAAGTGCCGTGGAAGGAACAGGTGCTCAATGAATCGAGGGCGGAGCGCACCGCCAGGGCAGTGAACCATGCGCTTGCTACTCTCAAGGCAGGCTTTACCACCGTTCGCGACCTTGGGACTGAAGGTTCCTGGTACGATGATGTTGGACTGAAAACTGCCATTGAAAAAGGGGTTGTACCCGGGCCACGGATGCTGGTGGCTACACGTGCCATTACCGCCACCGGTAGTTATGCACCTAAAAGTGAATCTGCAGATATTGATTTTCCAAAAGGCGCCGCTGAAGCAGATGGCATTGAAGGCCTGACCAAAGAAATACGCACAGAAATTGGAAAAGGTGCAGATGTGATTAAGCTTTATGGAGATTACCGCTGGGGCCTCAACAAGGATGCCATGCCCACTTTCACCTTGGAAGAAATGCAGGCAGCAGTTTCAGTAACAGCCAGCAGCGGCAGAAAAGTGGTGGTGCATGCAGTAACCATTGAAGCCATGAAAAGGGCAGCCATGGCCGGCGTTTCCAGCATAGAACATGGTGACCAAGGCGATGAAGCCACCTTCAGGCTTATGAAAGAAAAAGGAGTTGCTTATTGCCCCACATTGGCAGCCACTGAGGCAGTGGCACAATACAGGGGCTGGGAAAAAGGGAAAGGAGAAGTGCCTGCCGCTGTGGTTGAAAAAAAGAAATCATTTGCTGCTGCGCTACGCTCAGGTGTAACGATATGCATGGGTGGCGATGTGGGAGTGTATGCGCATGGTACCAATGCCCGCGAAATGGAACTGATGGTGGAGTATAGCATGCAGCCCATTGATGTGCTGAAATCCGCTACCTCTGTGAATGCAGATGTGTTTACAATCGCCAATAAAGTTGGACGAATAAGGGAAGGCTTGCTGGCCGACATTATTGTTTTGCAGGGCAATCCCGAGCAGGATGTTTTGAGCCTGAGTAAGGTGACATTGGTAATGAAGGGTGGGGTAGTGGTTAAATGATCAAACTGCGCAACCTGGCAACCTTTTTCACGTAGAAGGCACGAAGAATACAAAGTTTTCCCTTGTCTCCTTCGTGCCTTTTTTGCGTCTTTGCGGTTAAACAAACCTACAGTGTTTTCATCAGGTCATTTGCCATTTTGATATAGTCATCATTCTTGGCTTTGGTAGCCAGTTCAATGGTTTTTTCGCACATGGTTTTAGCGCTTGCTTTGTCACCAAGTTTGGCGGAGATGCGTGCATTGAGCAATGCCACCCAATAAGCCTCCGGACTTTGCGCTACCGCTTTGTCGGCCCATATTTTGGCCTGTTTCAGGTCTTTGCCATTATCGTAGTAGTACTGTGCCGATTGATAATAAGGTCTGCTGTCTTTGTTCATAGCGTCATCAATCTGCTTCATCACTTTGGTATCAATGTCGGTGCTGATGGGTAATGCAACCATTACGTTCTCCCAACGCATGTGGAGTTCACAGGTGCTGTTTGTGATGTTTTGAAACTGCATGGTAAAAGTTTCGGCCTTCATTTGCACGTTCATGGCGGTGGCTTTTACGCGAACCACATCGTTGGCTTCGTTGTAGGCGGAAGGTGCAGTGACATTCAAATCCTTGGTGATAATAATGGTCCATTCCTTCGCATCGGGAATAGTGAGCAATCCGTATTTGCCGGCCTTAATGTCCTTGCCGCCAATCTTTACATCATCGCTGAAGGTAAGGGTAGTGGCGTTGTTGGCACCTGTGCGCCACACTTTGCCATAAGGTACCAATTCGCCCATGATCACCCGTCCTTTGGCACTGGGCCGGCTGTAGCTTAATTCAATGCTGCCGAGGCCAAATTCCTGCTTAATAGTCTGTGTTGTGGACGGAGCCGGCGTTTTGATGGACTGTGCAAAAGCAACAGTGATACCTCCGAAAACAATGGCAACTGCAATAATTAGTTTCTTCATGATCGATTGATTTTTGGTGAGAAAACAAATGTAGGTTGAAAAGAAGTTGTTAATCGATATGTCCTGAGCCGGGAGTCCGGTGAAACTATTTCCACCGGTCTGACGCGGTCGTATTTTTCGGACACACTCATTTGAGGAAAGGTCAGAAATCATTGCGTTTAATTTTTGTAGACTTTTGCGCAGCACATCAAATTTTCGATAGCAGGTTTTATGAGGTTATATCCCGATTCGGCATTAGTACAACTGGAGTTTGACAAGGTTCAGGAATTGCTTGGAGGTAATTGCAAAACAGATTATGCATTGCACAAGGTTTCCGATTTGCGCATTCATACTCATTTTCAATACATCGAAACGGAACTGCACCAGGCCAATGAATTCAAGCTACTGATGCAGACCGGCCAACACTTCCCCGGTGATTTTACCAAAAACCTCTCGAAAGATTTGAAACTGCTCGGTATTCCAGGCGCAGTAATTGGTGGCGACCAGTGGGTGCAGGTACGCAAAATGCTCGATGTTACAGCCAGCATTTTCAGATGGTTTGATACCGAACGCAGGCTCGCATTTCCTTTTCTCACCAAAGTAGTAGCAGAGAGCTATTATGAGAAGGTGATAAAAGAAATGATTGATGAAGTGATAGACGAACTGGGCGTGGTGAAAGATGATGCAAGCGAAGAACTGCAGCGAATCCGTATGAGCCTTTACCGTAAGCGCAATGAACTGCGAAGAATGTTCGACCGCATTGTGCAGAAGTTAAACAAGCAGGGATACCTCGCTGATATTGAAGAAAGTTTTATGAACGGCCGCCGGGTGCTGGCTGTGTTTGCTGAAAACAAACGCATGATAAAAGGTGTGTTGCACGGCGAAAGTGACAGCAGGCAAACCGCATTTATTGAGCCAGAGGAAACCACGGCGCTGAGCAATGAAATCTTTTCACTGGAAAATGAAGAAAGCAAGGAAGTATATCGCATTCTCAGGCAACTAACTGCAAGCCTTCAGCCCTATGCTTCGTTGCTTCAAACCTACCTGCAAATCATTGGCGAATTTGATTTCATAAGAGCAAAGGCAAAACTTGCTATTGACATGAATGGCCAGTTGCCAACGGTGGTAAACAAAGCCCATATTGAACTCAAGCAGGCTTTTCATCCATTGCTATACCTGTACAACAAGCCTTCAGGAAAACAAACCATACCCCTCGACCTGAAGCTGGATGAAAAGAGTAGAATTCTGGTAATTAGTGGCCCGAATGCCGGCGGCAAAACTGTGACAATGAAAACCATCGGACTTTGCCAACTCATGATGCAGGCCGGTTTGCTGGTGCCTATGCAGGCTTCCAGTGTGATGGGTATTTTCAAACAATTGTTCATCCATATCGGCGATACCCAAAGCATCGAATTCGAACTGAGCACTTATAGCAGCCATTTGCAGCACATGAAGTATTTTCTTGAACTGGCAAACGGCAAAACGCTGTTTTTTATCGACGAACTTGGCAGCGGAAGCGACCCCAATTTGGGTGGGGCATTTGCGGAAGTGATTATGGAAGAACTAGCCCGCAAACACAGCATGGGCGTGGTCACCACCCACTATCTCAACCTGAAAGTGATGGCGAATCGTGTGCCGGGTGTCATTAACGGGGCCATG
>JBBIOQ010000116.1:0-11869 GCA_037443285.1 Sphingobacteriales bacterium
ACTGGATCGTCTTCCACGAAATGCTCCACGGCAAGTACGCCATTCGCAAAGTAGTGGAAGCGAAAAAAGGGAACTCCATTACCAACGGCATTTTATACCTGGCTTTAGCAGAGTTGCTCGATTTACCTATTCGTGCCATCAATATTCCAAGGCAGTTTGTGCTGGGTTGGTTTTCGCACCAGGTATTGTATGAAAATGATTTCGAAGGCGATAACCCTGCAGAAAAAATAAAATTTTACATTGACCCGAATACCGGTGCTGGATTCTCGCACAAGGATATTGAGTTGTATTTCAAACGCATCTCAGTACCACCAACTGCATCCTACTTCAGGCCGCAAAGCAACCAGCAAATCATCAAGTTACTGCTGGAGCAGTTTGCCTTGTGTTTTGATAACGAGGAAAACAGTTATAAGAAAAGTGAACTCCTGGAACTCGCCAAATTAATTACCCTGTAACCATCAGCGCAATATTCCGGCAGCCCACTGTACTCCATACAGACTCTTGAAAAATTTGGCTTTCACATCAGTTACTTTTTGTTGCGCTTCCAGCACTTTGTTTTCCCTGCTGTTAATCATAAACAGAGTACTTTCTCCAATTTCAAATTTCATCAACTCCACCTCGAACACTTTTTGATATGCTTTAAGTGCCTGCTCACTAAGGCTAACTTGTTGCAGCAGGTTCACCATCTCTGTATGATACTGTCTTATTTTGTTGGAAATGGATTGCCGCGTGTAATCACGCTCTATTTCCACCGACTGTATTTTGATTTTTGCACTTCTATAATCACCTCTGCCCTGGCGAAGTAATAACGGAATCCCTGCATCAACCCCAAACTTATAATTGTTCTGCATGGAGGTTGAGTTTATTCCATTCCACCATTGATAACCTTCTGCAAGCGCATTATACTTGAGGTTGAGTGTAGGAAGCAAGCTTTGAAATTTCAGCTTTCGTTCAAAATCAAGTGATTGCAATTTGTATTGATAGGATTGCAGTTTAGGATGAACACTATCTGCCACTACCAACAAATCATTCAAGGGTTGATAAGGAATGGAGTAAGGATTTATAACATCCATTTTTACAGAAGGTGAAATCGTTGAGGGCAATAGGTAGGGTTGCTCCTCTTTGGTCCATAAATAATTGCTCAATTCATACCCTGAATTTTGGAAACGCATCCATGCATCGTTTAGCACTGCTCTAAAACTCAGCAACTGTGTTAACGCCTCTGTACTATCCGCACCTGCCCTATCGCCTTGTTCTACCGTTACTTTCAGAAGGTTGTATCGCTTTTCATTAATCTCCACTGCGTTCGAAACGATTTTATACACCTGGTAATCTCTTACCCAATTCCAGTATGCACCTATCGCCTCATACAACAAATCGTTGAGCGCAAGTTGTTGTTCAGCCTTACTTTGATTTACCATCAATTTCGCCTGGGCGAGAGCAGCCCGGCGTTTATCCATCAACAAATTCTTTCCCAGAGGAATGCTTAAACCAGCATAACTGCTTTGGCCCTGGGTTAGTTCAGGATCTGCGTAAACACCTGCGTTGTTTTCAATTCCTCCCATGAGTTCCACTCCAAACCAGGTAGGAATTTTCAACTGAACATTTGAGTATTTGTAATACTCTTTTCCCGAAAAGTTTTTTTGTTCATTGGTAAAATAAACGGAAGGATCGAACATGCCACGGCTACTGAGCAACTGTGCCTCAGCTGCATTCACCTGCCATACGGCCTGTTTGGCAACAGGGTGGTATTGACGCACAATGGCAAGGTAATCTTCGGGGGACAATGTCAATACAGGTTCCTGAGCCATTGTAACTGCTGCAAAAGAAACAGCCAACAAAGCCAAATACCATCTTAAGGTCAACGTTGCTTTCGATTTCTTCAAGACCAATTTCTTTTTATCAAATTCGATTAAACAAAGATTTACTGACCGACAAGCGATTTCTATTTCTTCCCGGCAGGCTTTTCCTCTGAAGCCGTGTAATACTCAGGTGGGAATCCATTGATATTTCGCCACAATTCATACCACACTGGCACATCTTTCAGCAACGCAAAACCAATGGCCCCTGACCCCAGTTTCAGGCCCGAAGGCCATTTGCGGTCTGTTTCATCTTCAGCAACCAGTACCCGGAACTTCCCATTGGTGCTGCGATTGCTTTCAATGGCAAACACTTTACCACCAAAAGTTCCATATGAAGCACTGGGCCATCCGCTGAAAAGAATGGCCGGGAAGCCGTCAAACATGAATCGAATTTTCTGCCCCTTGTTCAACAACGAAAGATCCATTGCATCAACAAAAAGCTCAACCGCAAGATGAACCGTGTCCGGCACGATTTCCACAATCATCTCTCCTTCTTTTACCATTTCATTGATGCCACCTTTTTTTGCCTTTATTACTTGTCCGGATTGTGGGGCCAGTAAATAGTAGAATTTCGAACGTTGCGAAATATTCTGCTTTTTAATATCGAGGGCGGCAACTTTTTCCTTGGCCTCAGCCACCTGGCTGCTGCTGGCAAACTGATCACCCTGCGCTTTTGCGATTTTTTCACTGTATTCCTGCTGAGCATTGCTCACATCCAGTTTGTTGATCAGCAATTCCTGTTTCAGGTTGTCGAGTTCATTTTGCTTATCAACTACGTTTGCATTTGCCTTCTGCCAGGTTGCATTTCTTTTTTCAAATTCCAGTTTGCTGATGGCTTCCTTTTCCAGCATCACTTTTGCACGCTGCAACTGTTGGTAGCTTTGTTGCTCATCCACTTTCGATGCTTCGAGGTCGGTTTTCTTTGCTTCAATTTTGCGCTCTATCTGTATTCTTTTGTTATCAAGAGAAGAAAGTTTCAAATCTCTTTGACTTTCAAGATTGCTTATCTGTTGTTGGGTTGTTTTGATTTTTCCTTCATAAAACGCAGCCTTGTTTTTATTCTCATCAATCTGTAACTGCGTGCCAGCAATGATTTGCGGATCCAGGTAATCGTCCTTTACTTCACCCAATTGCAATAGTGTATCTCCTGATTTTACAAAATCACCTTCATTCACATACCATTTCAAAATCTTACCCGGAATCTGACTGTTCACTTCCTGCGGACGTTCGCCCTGGTTGACGGTAGTTACAAAACCTTTGGACCGAATATTCTGTGTCCACGGAAGAAACATAAATATCACCAGCAACACGAGCAGCCACCAAACCCATTTTTTTGCATAGCTGCTTCTGTTTTTTTCGTAAACCAGCTCTAAGGCTTTTGCTTCAAATGGAAGTTTTTCACCAATGGAGCCATGTTCATGCTCAATATGCATAATCAAATTTCTTTTTGATGGGTTTTCAATTCCACTACAACATCTGCATTGCGCTGAAACGATTCATCGGTTGTAGCAACCATGATAGTCGTACCGGTTAGTTGATTTTTCAGGAATGCGATCATGGCATTTCGGCTCGCCGCCTCCATTCCTTCCCAGGGTTCTTCCAACAACAACAGTTTGGGTTTGCCGGCAATGGCGCGGAGAAAAAGAATACGTTGCACTGTCGTTTTACTGAATCGTCTTCCGGTTGGATCCAGTTTTGAATCAAAACCATGCCTGAGCCCGGCAATGAAGTCACTCAGGCCAATCTGTTTAGCGATGTCCATCATTTCCGCAGGTGAATAGGAGCATTCACCCAAGGCTATGTTTTCCCAAAGTGAGCCTTCGAATATTTCCTGCTGTGATAAATAAATGCCTGTTGCCTTGCGTAGTGAATCAAGGTTATAGTTCCCAATGGGAATATTGTTGATGAGCACCTGCCCTTCAAAATCGGAATATACACCGGTAAGCATGCGAAGCAAAGTACTTTTACCGGATCCCTCCTTCCCTACTACGCATGCCAGGGAACCGGAAGGCACAGTAATATTTACATCCTGCAACGCCATCCTGTCCTCATGGTAACCGAACGAAAGATTTCTGCATTCCACGGAAATGCCTTTCGCTACATCCACCGGAACTGTTCCTCCTTTTTCCAATGGCTTGTCTACAACCTTACCTAACTTTTCTACAGAAGTAAGCACATCATAAATCTTATCAAGGCTCACTATCAATTTCTCAACACTTGCAAGCACGGTTAGAATTACAATTTCAGCTGCTACAAACTGACCTACATTGAGTCGTTGATTAACTAGCAAGAGTACTGCCACCATGAGAATAGCCAGCGTAATGAAAACCTTAAACAAAATGAGCGACCAATACTGCGTCAACAAAATTTTGAAATGACTGGTTCTTGCTTTCAGGTATCCACTTACATAGGTATCTGTACGCTGCAGGTGCAGGCTGGTATCCCTCGAAAACTTAAGGGATTTAACAATTCTTGCCATCTCCTGTAACCAGCCAGCCACACTGTATTTGAAGTCACTTTCCTGGATGCTGGTTTCCAATCCACGGGCCCTGGTGAACCTGACAATCAGATACAATATCAAAACGAGGAGGATGCCAAAAAAAATGAATGCCGAATTGTAGAATGATAAAAGCAACAACCCAAATACAATCTGAATGGTTGCAACAGGTATGTCGAGCAGTAATTTTCCTAATCCCTTTTGCAGCGAAACGACCTCAAAAAATCTATTCACAAGTTCAGGCATATAATAGCCATCCACACTTTTCATGTCAACTTTTGGAATTCGGAAGGCAAACTCAAAAGAGTATTGAACAAACAGATTTTGCTGAATCTTCTCATTCAGTTTCATCTGGTTTACCTGCATCAATCCACTGAACAAAACCCCCAAAACCACTAAAGCAATCAGCACAATAATGGAAGTGGAAAGACTGCCAGCCAACACGAAATTGATAATGGCCTGTATACCCAGGGGAACTGTCAATTGCAGCAAACCATAAATAATAGCGTAGAAATAAATGGCGGAAATTTCCTTCCTCTCCAGTTTGATGATATTGAAAATACGGAGGATAGAGCGTTGTAATACGTTCTGGTTTATTGAGGTAATGCCAGGATTTTGGGAATAGCCTAAAATAGTGTTGACTCGTTCGATAACAAAACTTCTTCAATTTTGTTGCCGGTGAGTAGCTGCAAAATTGTTTAGTTAGTTGATGCCTAACCCAGAGAAGTACCTGATTTAAGGAATGGTTAGGAATTAATAACCCACAATTATACCTACTGGTAATTTTTCCGCAAATCGTTAAAATTCATTCAGTTGGCGTTGAAATTATAAGCCATGCTACCTTCGGCCCATGTCGTTGAGAAAGCCCCTTTTTTTCTTAATTCTTCCTGCTGTGCTTTGCATTTTCGCAAAGCCTATAAAGGCCCAGGGAGGATTGATTGAAGTAAAAGGTGTTGTCTACGATATTTCGCAACGCAACCCCCTGGAGGCCGTGACCGTAATGGCCACAAACGGTAAAGGCACCATGACGGATTCGTTGGGCCGTTACAGCATATGGGTAAGGGAAACCGACTCCCTATTTTTCTCCTACCAAAACAAGTCGACACTGAAATATCCTGTGTTAGCCATGCAGGACCCACGTCAGTTTAACATGGCGCTGCACATTACCACCAACATGCTACCACCGGTAACCGTCTATGGCCGCAATTATCACATGGACTCACTGGCCAATCGCATGGAATATGCCAGGTATTTCAATTGGTCAAAGCCCAATCCGCTGAACAATGTAAATGTGGCAAATGGTGGTGTAGGCATGGACCCCAATGACATAATCAACCTGTTTCGTTTCAGGCGAAACCGGCAGCTGGCTGAACTGCAAACTAGGCTGGTGCAGGAAGAGCAGGATAAGTACATAGACCATCGCTTCAACAAAGCACTGGTAAAGAAAGTAACGGGGTACAGCGATGATGCAGTGAAGATTTTCATGCGCAAGTTTCGCCCACCTTATGATTTCCTCCTTGTTGTAAATGACCTCGAACTCGTCTATTATATTGAGCAGTGCTACAAACAGGAACGTGGAATGCTGCCAAACGGAGTTAGTGTTTATGCACCTCCTTTTTATTAAGCCCGGGCTTTAGGAAGTTTGCGTTTTGCACCACGTAAAACTGATAACTATCAACCTGCCCTGCGCCAAATCCGTCCTACATTTGTGCAATCCAACTTTCAATTGCAATGCCACAACAAGACTTGTTTCAAAGCCCGGATTATTTCCTTGTAGATGAACTACTGACTGAAGAACAAAAGATGGTACGCGATGCTGTGCGCACCTATGTAAAACAGGAAATTTCTCCTATCATTGAAGAATACGCACAACGTGCAGAGTTCCCCCAACAGATAGTAAAACAACTGGGCGAACTCGGTTGCTTTGGCCCCACCATTCCTGCTGAATATGGTGGAGGTGGATTGGATTATATCAGCTACGGCCTTATGATGCAGGAACTTGAACGAGGTGATAGCGGTGTTCGAAGCACAGCTTCAGTACAGGGCTCCTTGGTGATGTATCCCATTCATGCTTTTGGTAGCGAAGAACAACGTAAAAAATACTTACCTAAACTGGCCAGCGGTGAGTGGCTGGGATGTTTTGGACTTACAGAGCCCAACCACGGCAGCGATCCCGCCAGTATGCTAACCAACATAAAGGATGCCGGTGACCATGTGATTTTAAATGGCGCCAAAATGTGGATTAGCAATTCTCCTTTTGCGCAAGTGGCGGTGGTGTGGGCAAAAGATGAAGCAGGTATTGTACGTGGATTGATTGTTGAACGGGGCATGGATGGTTTCAGTACACCAACTACGCACAAAAAATGGAGCCTGCGTGCAAGTGCCACAGGTGAACTTGTTTTCGATAATGTGAAAGTGCCCAAGGACAATTTGCTTCCCAACGTAAAAGGCATGAAAGGACCGTTGAGTTGTTTAAGCAAAGCCCGGTATGGTATTGCATGGGGCACGCTTGGTGCTGCCATGGATTGCTACGATACAGCCCTGCGGTATTCCCGGGAACGAATTCAATTTGGCAAACCCATTGGAGCATTTCAATTGCAGCAAAAAAAACTTGCCGAAATGATTACCGAAATCACCAAGGCCCAACTGCTTGTTTGGCGGCTTGGTACATTGATGAATGAGAGCCGTGCAACACCTGCGCAAATCAGTTTGGCAAAGCGCAACAGTTGCGAGATTGCAAAGAATATTGCCAGCGATGCAAGACAAATGCTGGGTGCTATGGGCATCACAGGCGAGTATCCGATTATGCGCCACATCATGAATCTTGAAAGCGTCATCACCTATGAAGGAACACACGATATTCATTTATTAATTACAGGAATGGATTTAACTGGATTCAATGCCTTCAAATGATTTCTTGCAAGTGGCAGATTTGCCTTTTGTATTACATCCTGTAGAGAAATTCTTCCACAAACCAAACTTACCTGAATCCTTTAGTCAAAATCCGAAGGTTAGTTCATTATTGTCCAACGATTCAGATTATTTCCTGGTATACAAAAAAATCACGATTGAAATTTGGCTAAATTAGAAAGGTTGAATAGAGTTCCTCTTCACTAACCTGGCTATGTTCTGGAAACCTGCCAATCTCGCCTTTCTGCTTCAGTTCAGTATTTCCGTGATTTCATTAGGTCAAAATGCTGATTCTCTGCAACTCAGAAGAATGATGGCAATTGCCGATTCTTTGTACGATGCAGTTCAATACAAGAATGCCATTGCTAATTATGAAAAATGCTATCAATGGGCTGTTGTCAAGAAACTGGAGTCAGACTATGTGGCATCCCGATCACTGGATTGCATGGGCAACTGTTACTATAACCTGATGGATTATTCAAATGCTCATACCTACTATTTCAGAGCAATTCAGCAAGCAAGGATTTATGACTACTCCAATATTTTACAGCACTCGCTTTGCATGCTTCATGCTGTGCATAGCAATGTTCAACAATTCGACAAGTCCTTCTCCTACCCTGAAATAGAAAGCTATGTATTCCAACCGGTAATGTTTACAGTAGACAGTTTGCTATTTGCAAGGAAGGATTCCGCGGTTTTGCGCATTGCAGGTGGCACTTACGACGGTATAGACTTGTCGCACACACAAGGCGATTTGTTTCAGACATACGATGCGAACACAAAGCGAGATTTCAGATACATTGGCAAGTGTTCAATTCTGCAGGCAGGCAACAACGTTTGCACCATCAGCGTGAAGCTTAAATCACCTGCCAGAGTGTTGAAAGGCTACCAGGTGCAACTGAATGCAAGAGTGCCAGAAAAAATACTCAACAGCAGCCTGAAAGAAATCTATCTAAGGAATATTAACTGGATGAACAGCAGCAAATATGAAAACATGCTGAACAGGCGTTACATGTATTACTATTTCAATGAAAATTATGAAGATGAAATGCTATCGTTGTTGCAGGATGACCTGAACACTACAGTAGTGCAGTTTGCAAAGGATACGCTGAATGAACAAAGCCAGATGCACCAAAAAATCAGCGAAGGCATCTTTAAGAACCAGAATATCATTGGCTCGCTGGCAACAACCAAAAAGCGTAACCTGGTACAGTTCATTCATTTTCTAAATGAATATCGTGATAGTTACACAGGCCTTCGAATAGATTTCCGCGTATTGTATGCAGGATGGGCCTTGAATGGCACCCCCATCAACAAAGATGATGCAAGAGAATTCCTCCTGGAAGATGAAAGCAACCCAAACCAAATAAGGAATCGGTCGTTGCTGCTGGAACCACAAATTGCCAAAAACTTTTGGGCGGAAAAATGGCTGGATGAAGCCTTTGACAAGGTGGACTAACAGTATTATTCAACGATTCTATCTTATGGCAGACTACTTTACAATTATGGTGTAGCTACGAAACATCCAGAATACCAGGTTTGGACCTATGTGCTGGACGCACTAAGGTTTAAAGGATACGGCAATTTGGCTTTGGCTCAGCGGTACCTCGATACAGCTCAGAAAAAATTTGCATCTATAAATTATGAACAAGGATTACGATGGATTGCAGGCACCCGTGAAACAATACTCGACACTTCCACCATTCAGGTATCCATACAGACCGGGCATTTAGCTCAATACAACATCTTTCCCTCGCCCAATCCAAAATATTTTGCTACATCGTCCGATGATTACACTTTCAAAATATGGGACATCAGCCTGGGTAAGCAAATTAAAACGGTAGCGGCACACAAAGCGGCGATCGATGATATGGTGTATAGCCCCGGTGGCCGTTACCTCGCCTCCCTTTCAGAAGACAGCACCATCAAAATCTGGAATACATTTAACTACAACCTGACGAGTCAGATAAATTTAGGTGACCAGGTCCGATGTATTGCTTTTTCACCAGATGGCAAGCAGTTGCTGGTTTCCGGATACGATTCTACCATCACATTCTGGGATCCATTTACAGGAAAACAGCTGAGCAAAATTCGAATAAGACACGGGTATGTCCGGAACATGAGTTTTCACCCTTTGAATGCCTCTGTTCTGGACCTGGTTTGTACTGATAGTTGCGTATACGAATACCATATGGATGATTCGAGCTACCATCGTATCATCACCGGAAAAGGCAGAATACTGTCATTTTCACGCAGCCCTGACGGGAACTATGTACGCTTCACCAAAAGCGATTCTACGATACATTTTTTCAATGCAGTAACCGATGAATGGGTTTACTCTGATAGATTGTACAGCTGGAAATATGGTTCAACCAGGTTCTTGCATACTGGAAGTTTTTCACCTGACTCAAAATATTTTGTCTATTGCAACAGTGAGAAAGAAACGGCCGTCTTGAATCTGGCAGAAAGAAAAACAAGAACCTTCAACTTTCCCGCATACCAGCAACTTGCATTCAGTAAAAGCGGAGCCTACATTGTAAAAGCAGAACTGTTCAGCGCACCGGGTTTAATTGACTTCAGCAATTTTGATTGGAACAATAAGGATGAAAGCCTGGGATTCAGAAACTTTGAATCCTATATCAATCCACCGTTGTATGGATATTTTTCTGCTGATGGTACTAAGTTGAGATACAACGGGAATTTTCTGAATGAGTTCGACCTGTCGACCGGGCAAACCAAAACACTATCTAACGGTGCAAACTCAAGTTCTGCTCATAGTATGCCCTTTCTGTCTGATTCAACAATTCTGTTGTCAGAATATGCACATTATGACACGGTAAAGTTTTACCAGTTTCAAAGCAAGGATTTTCGACAGCGCTATTGGATGCCCAAAAAAGAAAACATTACTGCATTTCTGTGGGATGAGGCTAACCATGCATTGTTTCTTGGTGGTGAAAATGGTAGTATAGCCTGTTGGGATGTTCAAAAAAACAAGCTGTCATATTATGTTCAGCATCCTGCAAATCACAAAGCAAGGGTCAACTTTCTCAGTTATAGCGATTCATCAAAACGGTATTATATTTTTCCTGCCAAAGAAAAACCGTATTGTGTAGATGCTATCAGCGGAAAGAATGTCCGGCCACTACCTGTTGGTTTGGCTAATAGAATCATTCAGTTGGAAGACCGTTTGTTTATTGCATCAGACAGTGGTCGGATTTTTGAAATAGATGCATTGTCCCTGCGGATTTTACAGATACTCAAAGCGTCGAATACCGAAAGTGACAACTACGGATTGGCAATAAGTGACGACCAAAAACTGATGTACCTATTGGATGAACCAATGGTACATGTAATGGATATCAGCAGTGGAAAAATCGTGAGAGATTTTGATGTCGATGGAAAAAACCTGTCTTCAATCACTTTAAGTCCGAAGGAAGACATGCTGGCTATTTGCTCTTTCAACAGTTACATTTTACTGTACAATCCGCAAAGTGGAAAACTCATCACCAAACTCTATACTCCATTAATGGGCGAATTGATAGCAATGGATAGTGTGGGGCATTATATGGCATCAAGACAGGCTTTGCAATCGGTGGTATTCAACTATGGAGGCAGAAGCTACAGTTTTGACCAGTTTGACCTTCAGTTGAACCAGCCCCACAAAATACTGGCAGCCCTGGGAAAGGCCTCATCTGCCACCATTGCTGCCTATGAAAAGGCCTGGCAAAAACGTTTGACAAGGTCTGGTGTACAACAAACATCCAACATCAGTACAGCTGTGCCTTCCATCATCATTCATGAACGAAGCGAATTGAAGCCGGTTACTTCCAAAACCGATTATGAAATAACATTTGAGTGTTTTGATTTTAAAACAGGCCTAAACAGTTTCTATATAACTGTAAATGATGTGCCGTACACTGATACTGCCATTAATTGGTACAAGAAAGATTCAAGCCTGTATTTCGGAAGGGCGCATATCACCCTCACTCCGGGGCAAAACAATATCAAATTCCGATGTACTAACAAAGCTGGCATTAGCAGTTTTACGGAATCAGTGAATGTTCAATGCATGGCGCAGGCGAAAAAGCAAAGATTATGGTTCGTAGGTATTGGCGTAGCAAATTATGCTGACACGACCATGAATCTTACCTACAGTGCCAAGGATATCCGCGATCTGGCTGCCACTTTCAAAAAAGTAAACAAGGATGCCATTATCGATACATTATTGAACGATAAGGTAACGCTGGATCAAATTGCTTTGCTGGGAGAGCGACTAAAAAAGGCCGACATCAATAACAAGGTAATTTTGGCTGTAACAGGACATGGTTTGCTCAGTAATTCGCTGGACTTCTATTATGCCACTTACAATATTGATGCAGACAAACCAGAAAAAAACGGCCTGAGTTATGATGCGCTTGAAAACTTACTGGCAGATTGCGGTGCACGCCAGAAATTGTTGCTGATTGATGCATGCCACTCAGGACTATTGGACAAAGAAAGTCTCATGGCAGCCAAAACACCTATTATCACCAGGGACAATGATTCCACTGCGGTTGTAAAAAACACCCGTAGCATAATCCGCATTGTTCCCCCAAAAGTG
>JBBIOQ010000117.1:0-11623 GCA_037443285.1 Sphingobacteriales bacterium
TGCTGAAATAACCATCCTGGCCTCCTGTGATGTTTACGTTTGTAATGGTGTTCGTCCAAACCATTCCTGTTTCTGGAATGGTATAAAATGCAACGCCCTTGTCATTGGTTTGCACAATATTGAAATCGGAAAAATGATGTATCCCGTTTCCAAGCACAAACAACTTTTCGTTTGGGTGTGTGATGGTTGCGCCGTTTCCTTTGATGGTAATGTCACCTTTGATGGTAATGGTTTCGGGCACGGTCACATCTTTATCAATGACGGCATCTGCATGCGTTCGGAGTGCTTGCTGTATGAATGCACCAAACGAGCCCTTAAAACTGCTGAGTGAAAGGGTACCGCCTGTATTGCCACCCTTTGTTTCAGCAGCATTCTGTTTGTTCTTCTTTTTGAATAATTGAGCATGTGTGAACATGCCGGGCAAAGCAAACATCAGCAGGAGCCATGCAGTAATTTTCATAGGAAGGGAATGTGAAATCAAAAATTCGAATGAAGGCATTATATCTTTAGAAGGGTAAGATACATTAGACTACAATTTCAATACACCGCAGCATATGAATAATGCAGATACTATTTTCAAAACAGCAAATACACTTGCACTTTTTTCGTGGATTTACCTGGCGGTATTTCCATTTAGGCCGGCTACTTCAAAGGTGCTGATAGGAACGGTGATTACCTTGCTGTGCATTGCCTATACATCGTTGGTGTTTGATGTAATTGGCCCCAATGACTTCTCAAAGTTTGGCACACTGGATGGGGTGGTTACCTTGTTTTCAGCTAAAGGCGCCGCATTGGTTGGTTGGATTCATTACCTGGCGTTTGATTTAATGGTAGGACTGTTTATTGCGAGCAATGCAGCAAAGCACGGCATTAGCCATTGGATTATTCTTCCTTGCTTGTTGTGCACATTCATGCTTGGACCGCTTGGACTTTTGTTCTATTTAATTCTCCGTTGGACTTATACCAAAAACTATTTCGCAGATAATTTTTAGGGGATGAATACAGTCTTGCAATATCTGCAGCAGCGAAACCCATTGCTATTCTACGCAGGTTTGACCAATTTTTTTCTGGGCATTGTGTGCAGGGCATTGATGCTGGTTGACCGCCGCGAATTGATGGGCGTGAGTTTATGGCTGAAGCCTTTCAAATTCTTCATCAGCATTTTTATACTCCAATGGACAATGGCGCTTTACCTGGGTTATCTGCAATTTCCAACAGCAACAAGAATTTACTGCATTGTCTTAGTAACGGTGATGGCTATTGAAATGATTGCCATAACATGGCAGGCATCCTTCGGTCGATTATCACATTTCAATGTTTCTTCTCCTTTCAACGGTGCATTGTTCACAATAATGGGAATAGCCATTTTCACTTTCACGGTTTGGACTGCCGTCATCGGAACTTATTTCTTTGTACAGTCCGCTCCCGAGGGTTTGCCATTGGGGTATTGGTGGGGTATCAGGCTTGGCATCGTACTCTTTGTGGTCTTTGCACTGGAGGGAGGACTGATGGCTGCGAGGCTGCAACACACCGTTGGTGCTCCTGACGGGGGACCTGGCATACCAATGTTAAATTGGAGCAGGAATCACGGTGATTTACGAATCGCTCATTTTGTAGGTATGCATGCATTGCAAGTGCTGCCGTTGCTGGGATATTTTATTTGGAAAAGGCCATTTGAAATCATGATAGCTGCAGCCGTTTACGGTATACTTGCAGTGTATGTGTTTATAAGGTCGTTGGGTGGTAAACCTTTGTTCTGGTAGATTTGGGCATTCATTTTTAAAAAGGAAAAAGTGGGCACACCCATTGGCATATTCGATTCTGGTTATGGCGGACTCACCGTTTTTAAATCCATTGCAGACAAACTTCCGCAATACGATTATCTCTACCTCGGCGATAATGCCCGCAGCCCTTATGGCCCACGCAGCTTTGAAACTGTGTACGAATACACGCTGCAATGTGTGAAATGGTTTTTTGACCAGGGATGCCCGTTGGTCATTTTGGCGTGTAACACCGCCAGTGCAAAAGCACTGCGAAGCATTCAGCAAAAAGATTTGCCACACATGCCCGACCCATCGCGTCGAGTGTTGGGCGTGATTAGGCCCACCACCGAAATCATTGGAAGATTTTCAAAAACTGGCAAAGTGGGCGTACTGGGTACAAAGGGCACCGTAGTGTCGAATTCTTACCCCATAGAAATCGGAAAATTCTGGCCCGGACTGGAAGTGTACCAGCAGGCTTGCCCTATGTGGGTGCCCCTGGTGGAAAACAACGAGCACAACAGCGCCGGCGCCGATTTTTTTGTGAAAGAATACCTGGACGAACTGTTGCAGCAATCAGAAGCCATTGACACCCTTTTGCTGGCTTGTACGCACTATCCATTGCTGGAAAAAAAAATAAGAAAGTATGCGCCGTCAGGAGCAGCTATTGTGAGCCAGGGAAGCATTGTGGCCGAAAGCCTTGCCGACTACCTCCAGCGGCACCCGGAAATGGAAAGCAGGATTTCAAAAGAAAGAAGCCGTAAATTCTTCACCACTGATGATACGGACACCTTTAATGCGCAGGCTTCGGTCTTTTACGGAGAAAGGGTAGAATCCAATCATGTGCACCTGCCCGGGTGAATGTTTAGCAAAAGATAGCCGGTGCTGCTAATCAAAAATGATGGTGCGGTTGCCTGTTACAAACACCCTGTCTTCCAGCACCAGTTTCAGCGCATCGGCCAGCACGCTTTTTTCCACTTCATGGCCGGCCTTTATCATACCAGCCACATCGTATTCATGGTCGGCTGCAATTACTTTTTGGGTGATAATGGGTCCCTCATCAAGGTCGTTGGTAACAAAATGAGCCGTGGCGCCAATCAGTTTCACCCCACGTTCATAGGCCTTTCTGTAAGGGTTGGCACCCACAAAAGCCGGCAGGAATGAATGGTGAATATTGATGATGCGGTTGCTGAATGCAGCTACAAAATCGGGGGACAGGATGCGCATGAATTTTGCAAGCACAATGTAATCGGGGTTTAGCTGTTGGAGCAAGGCGAGCACTTCTTGTTCATAGGCCTGCTTTTCCCTGGCCTCGTGGCTGATGCAGATGAATGGCAGGTCGAAACGCTCCGTAATGTTTTGCAGCACATCATAGTTTCCAATTACCGCTTTGATTTTTGCATTCATTTCCCCAAAATGATGACGCACCAGCAGGTCGCACAGGCAATGATATTCTTTGGTGACCAAAACGACCAGTTGCTTTGGCTCCTTGGCTATAATTTCAACTGCTGCATCCCCGGGCAGTTGCTCACGAAGTTGAGTGGTCATAACCCCAGGCTCCATTTCACCGGAAACCTCCAGGCGGGCAAAAAACAGGTTGTAGTTGGTTTCCACAAACTCTTTCATCACCACGATGTTGAGGTTGTTAGCGAATACCACCCCGGTAATGGCGGCTATCAGGCCCTTACGGTCACTGCATTGAATGCGGATAATATGGCGGAGGTTCATTGGCTTGGATAATGTTCAAAATTAGGTGCTGCTACTATGGTTCTGACGGTATCCATGCGCATACCGCATTCAGAGAAATGGCGAATAGCCCGGCTTCAATTCATAAAAATCCACAAAAACTCCACAATTTTGGGTGCCTCCCCCTACCTTTGCCGTCCTTTCACAAAACGGCAGGCATGGTGGCCTGTTGGTGAACTTGAAATAAACCGCTGTGTTTCTCCCACAGCACCTTATTTTAAAACAACCAAAGGGTATAAAAAGCATTAGTTATGAAACGTACATTCCAACCGCACAACCGTCGCCGCAAATCGGTTCATGGCTTCCGTAAGCGCATGCAAACTGCCAACGGTCGTAAAGTGCTGGCAAGCCGCCGTGCCAAAGGTCGCCACAAGCTGACCGTAAGCGACGAAAGCAAACTGAAGTAAATCCCCCAACCCCCGCCAGGGAGTTGAATGGACAAACGATATAGCCCTCCGGTTTCGGGGGGCTTTTTCTAATTTCACCCAAAATGGCCCTCATCAGGAAACATACCCTGGGAAAAGCGGAAAAACTGAAAAGCCGCAAGCAAATAGAGAAACTGTTTGCCAGCGGCAAGGGGTTTACTGTTTTTCCATTCAAAGTGGTGTATTTGATGGAAGAAAGACAACGGACCACAGACCAAAGTAAACTGGCAACAATTGACGGGGGACAGTCGACAGGACAGGGCAAGCAAACTGAAGATGACATTTCAAGAAAGGATTTGTCACCAGTTCAGATTGGCGTAACCGTGAGCAGTCGTCATTTCAAACATGCCCATGACCGCAACCGAATTAAGCGGCTGATGCGTGAAGTTTACCGGGTGCAAAAAAATACCTTGCTGGATGTGACAATTGCTAAAAACTTGCAGCTTTCTGTGTTTTTTATTTTCATTGATAAATCGCTTCCGACCTTTGTAGTCTTAAATCAAGCCATGAGCAGTTGCTTGTCGCGACTGGGAAAAATGGTGGAAGCAAAGTGATGAAGAGTTGTTGCAGTGATGTGTTGAATGAAAAATCCAGCAAATCAAAAGTTGGTTGGCTGTCGAAAGTTTTGGCATTTCCATTCATTTTAATCATCAGGTTTTACCAATTAGTGATAAGTCCCTGGCTGGGGCCAAAATGCCGGTATACTCCCACCTGCAGCCAATATTCGTTGGAGGCTTTCAAAAAATACGGACCGTTCAAAGGTTTTTGGCTTTCCATCAAAAGAATCAGCAGTTGCCATCCCTGGGGCGGCAGCGGCTACGATCCGGTGCCTTAAAGCAGCACTTTTTGCTGTCAAATATTCTCTATTGTTAGGGTAATGATAAAAGCCCATTGGATACAGCCCGAGGCTGTAACAATAACTACAATAATTCGCTTTTAAGTATACCCATGTTTTCAGCCCGGCTGCATATGATAATGGTTATGATCCTAATGACAGGGTCATCCTATGCCCAAACGTGGACCTTGCATGGCAAAATCACAAATACCAGGTTTCAGCCACTGGATTTGGTTTCTGTGCAGGTGCAGGGACAAACCAAAGGCACCCTCACCAACGAAACAGGCGATTACAAACTGCGCCTGGAACAGGGCAAATATGTGTTGCTGGTTTCTATGGTTGGCTACCAGTCTCAAACAATGGAAATAACCCTGAATGCCGACCAAACCCAGGACATCATTATAAATGAAGAACAGGCAAAAGAGTTGAACCCTGTTGAGTTTAAGGTGAAACCAAAAGACCGGTCAGAAGAAATTATTCGACAAATTATTCAGCAAAAAGAAAAGGTGCTGAGTGCTTCGGGTTCCTACTCAGCAACAGTGTACATAAAAGCTGTGCAGGATGATAACCTGAAGCGTGCCAGGCAAAAAGGAACCGCAGACACATCAGAAGCTCCATCTTCCATAGCCTCGTTGCAACAAATGGCCATGGCAGAAATTGCCATCCAGGCGGATGTGGATGCCTTGGGGCGCATGCATGAAGCCCGAACCGGCGTAGCCGAAAGAGGCAATGCAGAAAACCTCTTCTTCCGTTCACTTACCGATGGCGATTTCAATCTGTACAACAATCAAATTAGCAGCAGGGTGCTGTCACAGGTGCCGTTTGTTGGGCCAGTTAGTAACAATGGACTTATTGCCTACAAATACAAAATGCTGGGCAGTAAAAGAATAAATGGGGTGAAATATTACACCATTGCTTTCATCCCCAGGGCAATGAGCAACGCTACTCTGACAGGCGAATTAACTGTGATGGACAGTAGCTGGCAAATTATCAAAGCAAGGTTTACCCTGCCGGCGTATCATGTGCCCGAGTATGATTTTTTTGAAGTAAAACAGCAATACGGAATGGTGCACGATACTGCGTGGATGATGATGCGGCAGGAGTTTAACTACACGTCTAAAGTGGGAAAGAAAAAGCTTAGTGGGCAAACCATTGCCTTGTATTCCAATATTCACATCAATCAGCAATTTCCAGCCAAACATTTTGGTACCGAGTTGAGTGCCACCACTGAAAATGCTTATGAACGTGACAGTGTTTTTTGGCAGCAAACCCGCACTGAACAGCTTACTGCAAGGGAAATAGGGTTCATGCGGTATAAGGACAGCATATACACCGCTACCCATACTAATGCTTACCTCGATTCGATGGAGAGTGTAACCAACAAAGTGACCTGGAAAAAAATACTTTATGCTGGCCAGCCTGTCTACAGTCGTAAAAAGGAAAGCAAATGGATGCTGCCTTCGTTGGTGTCGGTCATTCAGCCTTTTCAGTTTGGAGGTGCACGCATTAACCCATGGTTCAATTACAACAAAACCTATCGTTCCAGGAAAACCCTCAGCGTTAATCTTAACATGAGTTATGGCTTTAGAAATCATGACTTCAACGGTAAGGCGCTGGTCACACACATGTACAATCCTTTTAATCGTGGTTTTTACCGCATAGAAGCCACCCGCGATTTTTCTTACATTTTTGAAGGCGACGCATGGATCAATAAGCTTGCCCGCAGCAACCGTTATCTCAACCAATCATTAGGCGTAACTCACGGACTGGAATTGCTGAACGGGCTTTTCCTGTTTACGGAACTCGATATGGCTTTGCGTAAATCGCTCAGCCAATACCAGACAGTGCCCATTGCCGATGACTGGTATGAAAATTTTGTGCCCGAAAACAAAGCCCCCGATTTTGAACCTTACAACGCATTGTATGGCAAGGTGCGCCTCCAGTATACTCCACGGCAGAAGTATAAAAGAGAGCCAAGGGAAAAAATAATACTTGGCAGCAAGTGGCCTACTTTCTACACTACATGGCGTACCGGTATTCCCAATGTGCTGGGCAGCCAGGCCAATTTCAACTACCTCGAATTAGGAATGGAGCAGGCCGTAAAGCTCGGTACTGCAGGCGTGCTTCAATACAATGTAAAAACTGGAAATTTCCTTTCGCAGAAAAACCTTCAGTTGATAGATTACCAGTACCAGCGCCGGGGCGATCCCTTCCTGCTCATGAATCCGCAGGAGGCCTTCCAGGCGCTTGATTCTTCATTTCCTGTTTTCAAGCAATTCTGGCAGGCCCATGCCATGCAGGATTTCAATGGCGCTTTGCTCAACAAAATTCCATTGCTGAAAAAACTGCAATTGCGTGAAGTTGCAGGCGCTGGCTTCCTGATAGCACCGGAACGCCAACTGCGTTATGTCGAATTCTTCACGGGTATTGAGCGCATCATTGATTTGGGTATGCCCGCATTGCCCAAAATAAAGTTTGGCGTTTATGTGGTGGCTTCGGATGCCAACCTGTTTAAAAACCCCGTCATGTTCAAAGTTGGTTTTACCACCTGGGACAGGTTCCGGGGTAAGTGGCAGTAGCCAACACTGTGGTTACATTCATTTTTGGACTGCTACCGGCAATTCATGACTTTCGTGAGGCAATGAAACAAACCACTTTTCAAGGTCTGATGGAAATGATGCAAATGGGTGATAGCAAAGCCCTGGCACGCATCATTTCATTGGTGGAAAATGACGTGAAAGGTGCTGAACAATTTTTGCAGGAATTGCCGCAATCGTCCACCCCTGTTGTAGGCATTACCGGTCCTCCGGGTGCAGGCAAGAGTACGCTGGTAGATGGATTGATTGAGCATTGGGTGAAGGCAGGAAAGAGCGTTGGTGTTCTCTGCGTTGACCCTTCTTCACCCTTCAATCTCGGAGCATTATTGGGGGATCGCATCCGCATGAGCGAATGGTATACGCATCCAAATGTCTTTATCAGATCTCTGGCAAGCCGCGGCTCGTTAGGAGGCCTGCATCCACGCATACTGGAGATTGCCGATGTGATGAAGGTGGCAGGCTTTGATTACGTGCTAGTAGAAACCGTTGGTGTTGGACAAAGTGAAGTGGAAATAGCAGGGCTTGCCGATTGCACCGTAGTAGTTATGGTTCCTGAAGCTGGTGATGAAATCCAAACCATGAAAGCTGGCCTCATGGAAATTGCCGATGTATTTGTTGTCAATAAATCCGACAGGCCCGATGCCGATTTGTACCTGCGTAACCTGCGCATGATGCTGGCACCCTCACTACACAAAAAGCAAAAAGAGATACCGGTGCTCAAAACCATTGCTGATAAAAAAACAGGCGTTGATGAATTGGCGGTGGCTGTTGAGAAAAGCCTTGCTGCCATCCAGGAAAATGACAGAAAGTATTGGCTGCTGGCTGAAAAAGCCTGGTTTCTTCTTGTAAACCAACGCATGAAAGGATTGAGCAAGGAAGCATTGAAAGAAAATATCCGTAACCAGTATGGTCCTCATTTCAACCTCTACCGATTCATTCAGAATTTTGATCAGGGAAATCGTTGAAATTTCTGCCTCGGTTTAAATCCCGCTTGTATGAAAATTGTGGTTGCGCCCGACAAGTTCAAAGGAAGTCTGAGCAGCTTTGAAGCGTGTGCAGCCATGGCACAAGGCATTTTACAGGCAATGCCTGGTGCAAACATCCTTTCATTTCCGATGGCAGATGGTGGTGATGGTTTTGCGGCAGTGATGAAGCATTACCTGCATACCGAAACCATTGGCGGCATGGCCGAAGACCCGCTTGGCCGCAGCATTTCCGCTACCTACGAATGGCAACCTAAATCACAAACGGCTATCATTGAACTGGCCACAGCAAGCGGATTACTCTTGCTTTCTGAAGCCGAAAGAAATCCCTTGTACACGACTACATTTGGTAGTGGTTTGCAAATGATGAATGCCATTGAAAAGGGTGCGAAGCATATCATACTCGGACTTGGCGGCAGCGCCACCAACGATGCCGGCACCGGCATACTTGCAGCGTTAGGTTTTATTTTTCTTGATGAAGAAGGAAACAAGCTGAAGCCTTGCGGCAGTAATCTTTTTCAGATTCAAAAAATTGTTCCACCGAAATCGATTCCTTCAGTTGTTATCACCCTTGCCTGCGATGTAACCAATACATTGTATGGCCCACAAGGTGCTGCACATGTTTTTGCCGGGCAAAAAGGAGCCAGTGAGGATGAAATCAAATTGCTCGACCAGGGTCTGAAGCATTTTGCAGCCATCATTGAAAAGCAAACAGGTTTGCAGGTGTACAATGTTGCCGGTGCCGGAGCCGGCGGCGGCGTGGCAGCAGGATTGTTGCCATGGTTTGATGTGCGTATCAGCAGCGGCGCACAAATGGTTTGCGAAGCAAGTGGAATAATCGAAGCACTGATGGGCGCTGATGTTGTTATTACCGGTGAGGGAAAACTGGATGCGCAAAGCAGCGGTGGAAAAGTAGTGCAGGTTGTAGCCCGGCTTGCAGCATCAAAAAAAATTCCGCTGGCCGCTATTTGCGGAAGGATCGAAGGAGAGCCTGCCGAGTGGAACAACAAAGGATTCTTTTACACTGCATCGCTCTTTAAAGAAGGCATGGATGAAAATTATTGTATGCAGCATGCAGCAGCACTTATTAGTAAAGAAACAGTACTGTTGCTAAGAAACTTTGTGCAAAGGGAATCCTATTAGCAACAGCATCTCTTCGTTTAGAGTATTCTCAGCTTTGCATAGTTGAGCATGATTTTCTTTTCGCCATTCTGGTCAAATTTCACCGTGGCAATCGGGTTGTGCGATGCGCCTTCCATTTTTATCACCACCCCAAATCCAAACTTCTGGTGTTCCACTTTGTCGCCTGCTTTCAGGTTGCTGGTATCGCTGGCCACAAAGTCTGATGAAGGTGTATGCTCTACCACTTTGGGTGGTTGGGCAGGCCCAACGTAGGTTGGCTTGCTGCTTTCTTTTTTACCGGGAGGAGCACCGTATTTTTTTTCTGCAGCTGCTGCATTGTTTCTCACACCGCCTCGTCCGCCATGAAGGCGTTCAAATGCACTCATGCCCCCAAAGTTCATGCCGCCCTGGTTGCGCAGGCCGCCGCCACTCATGGTGCGGTCCACATATTGTTCTGGCACTTCCTCCAAAAAACGGCTGGGGTCGTTGGCTACCACCTGTCCAAACTTGTAGCGGCTTTGAGCATACGTTAGCCATAGTTTGGTTTTAGCCCTTGTTACAGCTACATAAAACAAACGGCGTTCTTCTTCGAGCTCTTCGCGGGTGTTAATGGCCATGGCGTTGGGAAACAAACTCTCTTCCATGCCGCCAACAAACACGCAGGGAAACTCCAATCCTTTAGCTGCGTGAATGGTCATCAGTTTCACCACATCGGCATGTTCATCCTTGTCGTTGTCGGCATCGGTGAGCAGGGTAATTTGTTGCAGGTATTGGCCCAATGAAGCAATAGCGCCTTCCCGGCCTCCTCCGGCTGCGTCAGCCGGGCGGGCTCCACCGATGGGGGAGGATGGAACAGATGGCTGAAGGTCAAAGAGCATTCCTGAAACAGAACCGCTTTCCTCCTCTTCCCCGGTGGGGAAGTTGGAAGGGGTTTGGGATTCAATAATCACACCCTCTTCATCTATCTGGCTCCTGTTTTCCGCATCATCCACCCATTCTTTGATGGAGTTCAGTAACTCCTGAATGTTTTCGTAGCGGGCAAGTCCTTCTGCGCTTTTGTCGTTGAACAATTCCTTCACCAGGCCGGTGTGCTTACCTACCTGGAAGGCCACTTCGTAAGCGTTGTGTTGTTTCAGCATGCTTTGGAAATACTTAATCATCTGCACAAACTGCTGCATACTTTCCAAGCTGCCACCGCGGATGCCTATCTGCTGTGCACGTTCCAAAGCATCCCACATACTCATATTGCTCTCATTAGCCACAGTTACCAGTTTTTCAATACTGGTTTTGCCAATGCCCCGCACCGGGTAGTTGATGATGCGCTTCAGCGCTTCTTCATCGCGGGTATTTACAATGATGCGCAGGTAAGCCAGGAAATCCTTGATTTCCTTGCGCTGGTAAAAGCTGATGCCACCGTAAATGCGGTAGGCAATATTCATGCGGCGCAGGCATTCTTCATAGGCACGGCTCTGCGCATTGGTGCGGTAGAGGATAGCGAAATCGTTGTTGCGGTAATGGTTGCGCAGCTTCTGTTCCTGTATTGCATCGGCTACATAACGCCCTTCATCGTTGTCTGTCATTACCCGCACCATTTTCACTTTGTCGCCTGCATCGGCTTCTGTCCACAGCTCCTTGGGCAACTGGTTTTTGTTGTTACGGATGACCTCGTTGGCAATATTCAGGATGGTACCGGTGCTGCGATAGTTGCGCTCCAGCTTCACCACTTTCACATCATCATAGTCCTTCTGAAACTGCAGGATGTTTTCAATGGTAGCGCCGCGAAAACTGTAAATGCTCTGCGCATCATCGCCCACTACGCAAATGTTTTCGTTGGCAGCCGCCAGTAGTTTGGTAATCTGGTACTGCGTGGTGTTGGTATCCTGGTACTCATCAACAAGTATGTATCTGAACTTGTGCTGGTACTTGTGGAGGATGGCCGGAAACTGGCTCAGGAGTTCATACATCTTCAGTAGCAAGTCATCAAAATCCATGGCGCCGTTTTTGAAACAGCGCTTGCAATAAGCATCGTACACAAGCCCCAGTGCCGGGCGGTTTTGCCTGGTGTCTTCCTGTATGATGTAGCTGTCGGTGGCATATTCTACCGGCGTAATCAGGGCATTCTTTGCCGAACTGATGCGGTTGTGAACAACGTTGG